>DASUAX010000092.1:0-46915 GCA_035763525.1 Gaiellaceae bacterium | reverse complement strand
TTGAACGCATGGTCACCCCCGAGGAGATTGCCGGCGTCGCGATCTTCAGCGAGCTCTCCGGCGAGGATCGCGAGCGGCTGTCGCGGGTCGCCGCGGACATCAGGCTCGCGGCCGGGGAGTACGCGGCGGAAGAGGGAGACGAGCACGCGCTCTTCGGGCTCCTGGACGGCGAGATCGAGGCGGTGAAGTCGACCGACGGCATCGAGCGCGTCGTCGGCCGGCGGGCTCCGGGGGACATCTTCGGCGAGGTGCCGGTGATCCTGGGCACCGTCTTCCCGGTCGGCTTCCGGGCGAGCAAGCCGTCGCGGGTGATGCGCATCGAGGCGCGCGACTACCACTCGGTCGCCGCCACGGCTCCCGCCGTGGCGAAGGAGGTCGGACGGCTCGCCGCCCACCGCATGTCCGGGCCGACCGGCCTGCGGGGGCTCGCCGAGAGCCCGCCCCCGCCACGTGCGCTCGTCGTCGGCGAGCGTTGGGATGCGGCCTGCACCGAGCTGCGCCGGTTCCTCGACCGCAACCAGGTGACGTTCGACTGGCTGACGTCGGAGCTGCCCGACCTCGAGTCGCGCTGGGGTGGCCCGCTGCCGGGCAGCGAGGACTGGCCGGCGATCCGCGTGATCGGCGGCAAGACCGTCGTCCGCCCGCAGCTGCGCCGTGTCGCGGAGCTGCTCGACCTGGGGACAGAGGCAACCGAGGCGACCTACGACGTCGTTGTCGTCGGCGCGGGCCCGGGCGGGCTCGCGGCCGCCGTCTACGGCGCGTCGGAGGGGCTGAGCACGATCGTCGTCGAGCGGGAGGCGCCCGGCGGCCAGGCGGGCACCTCGTCCCGCATCGAGAACTACCTCGGCTTCCCCTCCGGCGTGTCGGGCGACGAGCTCGCCCGGCGTGCGCTCCAGCAGGCGCGCCGTCTGGGCGCGGAGATCGTCGTCACGCGCGAGATCACGCGCATCGACGCGCCCACCCATCTCGTCCACCTCGACGGCGGCGACGTGATCCGCGGGCGCACGATCGTGCTCGCGTGCGGCGTCTCCTGGCGGCGCCTCGACATCGACGGCTTCGACGCGCTGACCGGCCGCGGGATCATGTACGGCGCGGCGAGGAGCGAGGCGGCGGCGACGCACGGGCTCGACATCCACATCGTCGGCGCCGGCAACTCTGCCGGCCAGGCGGCGATGTTCTTCTCGAACCACGCGCGGTCGGTGACGCTCGTCTGCCGCGGCGACTCGCTCGAGAAGAACATGTCCCGCTACCTGATCCAGCAGGTGGCGCAGCGCAGCAACATCGCCGTGCGGTTCGTCAGCGAGATCGTCGCCGCGCACGGCGAGGCGTCGCTCGAGGCCGTCTCGGTCAGGAACAACGCGACGGGCGAGGTGACCCGCGACCCGTCGGGCGGCCTCTACGTGTTCATCGGCGCCGACGCCGAGACGGGCTGGCTGCCGCCCGAGATCACGCTCGACCGCCGCGGGTTCGTCCTCACCGGCGGCGAGGTCCCGCGCGAGGGCTGGCCGCTCGAGCGCGACCCCTACCTGCTCGAGACGAGCGTGCCGGGCGTGTTCGCGTGCGGCGACGTCCGCTCCGGGCCCGTGAAGCGGGTCGCGGCGGCGGTCGGCGAGGGCAGCATGGCCATCGCGTTCATCCACCAGTACCTCAAGGAGCCCCCCGCGGCCGCTTGACGGGCGGCGGGTGGCGAAGTAACTCCGCCAGGACGACCGCATCGTTGTGCTCGGTGTCGCGCGCCGAGTACACGAGCGTGAGCGTCGCGCCGCGGGCGCGGCGACGCAGCTCGCGCAGCTTCTCCTCGTGCTCTGCGAGCTCCTCGACGTAGCGGCGCCGGAACTCGACGAACCGCTCCGGGTCGTGACCGAACCACGTCCTCAGCTCGCGCGAGGGCGCAAGCTCGCGCGCCCATTCGTCGAGCCGTGCCTCGTTCTTCGAGACGCCGCGCGGCCAGAGCCGGTCGACGAGAACGCGGTAGCCGTCCGAGGGCTCGGGCTCGTCGTATGCGCGCTTCAGCCGGACTGCCACCTGCTCGGAAGGCTACTCCCGCGGCCCGCAGCACGGGCGCAGTCGGGGAACGCGGGCAATAGGATGAGCGGCATGGGACTCATGGACACATTGCGAAGGCTGTTCTCGCCGGGCAGCGGCGAGGAGGCGGCGGCGGAGCGCGAGGAGTACGGCCTCCCCGACACGAGCGGCGACGAGCTCCGGACGGCCGGCGGGCCCGACTACGCCGGCATGGAGAGCGAGCGGCTCGCGGAGGACGACCTCGACGAGCTGAAGGCGCCTCCCGACCCCGAGCCCTAAAGAACTCGAACCGGAATGAAGTCTGTGCCGCTTGGCCGCGCTGTGCGGGCACGCTGCCGCGTCCTCAGTCGCGGCAATAGCTTCAGCTATTGCCGCTCCCTGCGTCCTTACATCGCACCCACCCAGCGCACCCAAATCGACGAGCGTCATTCCGGTTCGAGTTCTTAAGACGCGAAGGCGACGTAGAGGACGAAGGTCACGTAGAGCGCCGTCCAGGCGAGGATCGGCAGCGGCCCGAACCGGCGGCGCGCGATCACGAGGTACGCGAGCACCGCGCCCCCGAGGCCGAGCGCGGCCGCGAGGATCGACGGCGTGCCGAGCTGCCAGTCGGTGAACGCGAGGCCGAAGGCGACCGGCAGCGTCGACTGGAAGACCATCGCCCCGGTGACGTTGCCGAGCGCGAGCGTGTCCTTGCCCTGGCGCATCCAGAGGAAGCTGTTCGCCTTCTCGGGCAGCTCCGTCGCGAACGGCGCCAGCACGAGCGAGAGGACGAGCGGCGCGATGCCCGCGCGCTCCGCGACGTGCAGCACCTCCTCGACGAAGAGGTGGGCGCCCCCGACGATCAGGCCGAGCCCGAGCACGAGCTGCCCGACGACCTGCAGCCGGTTCGGCGGGTCGTGGCGCGTCGTGTCGACGTAGAGCGCGTCCAGCGCGTGCTCGTCGGCGACGGCCGCCGGCGCGCGGACCGTGCGATACACGTATGCCACGTACGCGAGGACCAGCACCACCGCACCCGCGAGCTCGAGCGGTGCGGGAGCGCCGAGGCCGAGCGCCACACCGACGGCGAACAGGACGAGGAAAGCGAGCAGATCACGGCGGATCGTGACGAGGTCGGCGTCGATCGCGGCTCCGCGTCGACGGCGGCCACGGAAGATGAAGGCGGAAGCGCCGACCAGCGCAAGCGCGATCGTCGCGAGCAGGAACGGCGCGCCGATGATCGCCCCGACGGCGACGTCTCCGCTGCCGTGCGCGCCGCCGACGAGCGCCACGACGGGGATCAGCGACTCGGGTAGCGCCGTGCCGACCGCCGCCAGGATGCTGCCCACGGCGCCCTGTCCGAGCCGCAGTTCCCGGCCGAGCCACTCGACGGCGTTCGTGAACAGCACGGCACCGCCGAGGAGCAGGGGGAAGCTCGCCACGAGCAGGAGGTAGCTGCTCAAGCGGTGACTATCGCAGCCCGGGCTCAGCGAGCCGGGGCAACAGGCTCTCGCTCGGCCTCCTCGGCCGACCGGTCGTGCAGCCGGCTCCGGAGCAGCACGACGCCCGCGGCGAGCGCCACCAGGGCGACGAAGCCGGCGAAGACGATCGTGATGAGGACATCCGGGTGCATGACCACAGGGTGGCCGCGTCGGCGCGGAACGGCCATCGGCGCTCGACCCCAACGCCGGGCGGGCGCCGCACCACGTGCCGGCCGGATGGGGTGAGGCTTCCGGGTCGATGGTCGCCCGGGCCGATGGCCGCCGCGGCCCCGCTCGGGCACGTTCCTGGTGAAGACGCCGACGAGGAGGTAGCCGTGCAGACCGTGATCAACCGCCGCGACCCGGTGAACGTGCGTGCCGCCGACGCGGCCGTGCGCGCCGCCGAGCATGCGATCTCGACCAGCTCTCCCGCGCTCCTCGGCGACACGCTGGGCATCACGACGGCGGCGCAGGTCAGGCGCCGCGTCGCCCGGGTGCTCGCGCTGAAGCAGCAGGCGGAGCGGGACCTCTCCCGGCGGGACGAGTACCAGCGCGCCGCCGAGGAGCTCCGGGCGTGGGCGGCCGCGGCGTACCTGGCCGCGCTGCACGACCCTCCGGAGCCCCGGAGCAGCTGAGCCGGCGGGGCGGCCGGGGAGAGTGGCCCGGCCGCCCCGGAGCGCGTCAGCCGTCGAGCTCGACGACCTCGAACCGGCGGCTGCCGCCGGGCGCTGCCACGTCGACGACGTCCCCGACCCGGCGACCGAGCAGTGCGGCGCCGATCGGCGAGGCGTAGGAGACGGCGCCGACCACCGGGTCGCTCTCGCCCGAGCCGACGAGCCGGAAGTCGTGCGTGTCCCCGCTCTCGAGGTCGACCACCGTCACGCGCTCGCCGAGATCGACGGCCCCGTCCTTCCGCGCGTCGACGATGTCGCCCAGCAGCCTGTCCTCGAGCCGCAACAGGCGGCCGTCGAGGAACTCCAGCTCGTGGCGCACGTCGAGGTACTCGCCGTTCTCGGGGAACGGGCCGCCGCTGTCCAGTGCGGCGCGCAGCCGCCCGACGAGGCTCTCGCGCTCGTCGAGCAGGCGTGCCCGCTCGGTCTGCAGCTTCTCGAAGCCCTCTGCGGTCAGCAGCGTCTCTGTCATCGTCCGGTCACTCCTTCCATCGTCAGGTCCAGTGCGTCGGGCGTGTTCCTCACCGTCGGCGGCACCACCAGCACGGGGCACGGGGCCCGCCGGGCGACGTCCGCCGAGATGCTTCCGAGCAGCGACGAGCGCGGGCCGTGGTTCGAGACGACGAGGAACGACGCGTTCCGCTCCTCGGCAAGAGCCACGAGCCGGTCGGCGGGATGCCCGTGCTCGATCACGAGCTCCGCGTTCTCGGCAAGGCCCGCCTCGCGCAACGCCACACCCGCCTGCTCGTCGCCGCCGTCGCGCTCCAGCACGTGCACGTAGAGCAGCGGCACCTCGTACCTGTCCGCCAGCTCCCGCGCCGCCCAGACCGCCTCCAGCGGCGTGCTCGAATCGTCGATGCCGCAGACCACGGGTCCGTTCATCGTTCGCACCTCCTGTTGTCGTTCGTCGAAGTCGAAGCTCGGGGAAAACTCAGGCGCCGCTTGCGAGCTCGTACTCGGTCGCGAGGCGACGCCCGCTGCGCGTGCGCGTCGAGGGCGGCGCCACGAGCACCGGCACGGTCGTCGCCGACTCGAGCTCGCGCGCGATCTCCGAGCGGAGCAGCTTTCCGCGCAAGCCGGCAGTGCTCGACCCGACGACGATCAGGTCCGCGCCCTCCTCCGCCGCGACCGCGGCAAGCGCGTCGCCGCGGTGGCCGATCACGACGCGCGTCTCGGCGCCGCCGACCTCCCGGGAGACCTCGTCGAGCATCCGCTCCGCTCCGATCTGGCGCTGCCGGCCGGTGACGCTCTCGGGCGCGATCGACGCGATGCCGTCGACCACGTGCACGAGCACGAGCCTCAGGCCGAGGCGCCCGCCGAGCGCAGCCGCCAGTTCCGCGACCTCCCGGTCTGCGCCGCTGTCGTTCACTCCACAGACGACCGTGCCGCCCATCTTCCGATTCCCTCCTCGCGTGCGACGTTCCGTATGACCTCAGGATCGCCGCGGACGCCGCGTCCCGCGATGGAGAGTGGAGCGCATTTCCGGGTGGGGGGAAGCCCCCAGTCCTGCATCTAGGTGGTGACGGGGGAGCCGGCGGCGCTCGCGGCCGGCTCGACGCCGGCGGCCGCGTACGCGTCCTCCTCGTCGAGCGTCTCGTGCTCGAGCAGCGCCTCCGCCAGCGAATCCAGCCTGTCGCGGTTCTCGCGCAGCAGCGTCAGCACCTCCCTGTCGGCCTCGTCGACGATGCGACGTGACTCGTCGTCGACGAGTTGCTGCGTGCGCGGGGACACCTCGGGGAACGAGGGGCCGCGGTCGTCGGGCGGGAGCACGGTGAGCTTGCCGACGGCGGCGCTCATCCCCCAGCGGCCGACCATGTGCCGCGCGATCTGGGTGACCTGCTCGAAGTCGCTCTCGGCACCGGTCGTCGGCTGCTCGAAGACGAGCTCCTCGGCCGCCCGGCCTCCCAGCGCGACCTTGATACGGGCGAGCAGCTCCTCGCGGTCGTAGCTGACGCGGTCGTCCTCGGGCGCCGAGAACGTGACGCCCAGGGCGCGCCCGCGCGGGATGATCGAGATCTTGCGGACGGGGTCGGCGCCGGGGGTGAGCATGCCGACGATGGCGTGCCCCGCCTCGTGGTAGGCGGTGCGACGGCGATCCTCCGGCCCGAGCAGCACCTTGCGCTCGGCGCCGAGCACGATCCGCTCGAGCGCGTCGGTGAAATCCGGCTCCGAGACGCGCTTGTGATTGCGCCTCGCGGCGAGGAGCGCCGCCTCGTTGACGAGGTTCGCGAGGTCGGCGCCGACCATCCCGGGTGTCGTCGCGGCGATCCGGGAAAGGTCGACGTCGTCGTCGAGCGGCACGCCGCGCACGTGCACGCGCAGGATCGCCTCGCGACCGGCACGGTCGGGCGGCACGATCGTGACCCGCCGGTCGAAACGGCCCGGCCGCAGCAGAGCCTGGTCGAGCACGTCGGGTCGGTTGGTCGCGGCCAGCACGATCACGCCGGTGGACGCGTCGAAGCCGTCCATCTCCGTGAGGATCTGGTTGAGCGTCTGCTCGCGCTCGTCGTTGCCGCCGCTGAACCCGGCGACGCCCGAGGTACGCGCACGGCCGATCGCGTCGAGCTCGTCGATGAAGACGATCGACGGCGCCGCCTCCTTCGCGTTCTTGAACAGGTCACGGACGCGCGCCGCGCCCACGCCGACGATCGCCTCCACGAACTCCGACGCCGCCATCGAGAAGAACGGCACGTGCGCCTCGCCGGCGACGGCGCGCGCGAGGAGCGTCTTCCCGGTCCCGGGCGCGCCGGAGAGCAGCACGCCGCGTGGGATGCGCGCTCCGAGCCGTCGGTACCGATCGGGGTGGCGCAGGAAGTCGACGATCTCGGCGAGCTCGGCCTCCGCCTCCTCGATGCCCGCCACGTCCGCGAAGCTGACCTCGCTCTCCGTGCGCTCGTAACGCCGCGCGCGGGAGCGGCCGAACGACCCGAGCATGTTCTGCGCGCCGCCGCCCGCGCGGCGCATCAGCCAGAAGAGCAGGAAGAGGAAGAGCAGCGTCGGGCCGAACCCGAAGACGAGCGACTGCCACCACGGCGTCCCGGTGTCGAGCGGCTCGGCGTTGACGGTGACGCCCTCGTCGACGAGCAGCTTCGAGAGCGCGTTCTCGTTCGCGAACGCGGGGATCTCCGTCTGGAAGCTCGCCGTCTCCTTCGAGTCCTTGTAGCGCCGCTTCTGCTTGAACGTCCCCTGGATCGCGGTGCCCTTCGAGGTGATCTCGTTGACGTTTCCCTGGCGCACCTGCGTGAGGAAGAAGGGGCTGTACGGGACGCGGATCCGCTGCTCGTGCTCGGTCGCCCGGGAGGCGGCCCAGTAGTTGAACGCGAACAGCGCGACGACGATCACGAGCCACCACGGCGCGATCCGGAAGCGCGGCGGCGAAGGCGCGGGCGGTGCCGGACGTTGCCTGTTCGCACCCTCTTCCGCCATCGAGCCGATCATTGCAGGCGAGACACGGCCGCAAACCGCGAGGATGCCGCCGTGAGGCACCGGCTCCTCTACGGCGACTGGACGTGGGCCGTCCGCGACCCGCTCGACGTGCTACGGATCGCCTTCTTCGCCGGCACGATCGCCTACGCGCTGCTCGGGCGCTCGACGGCGGTCGGCCTGACCGCCGCGTCTGCCCTGCTCGTCGTCGTCCGGATCGTCAACCTCCCACGCTGGTTCGACTTCAGCGTGATCGCGGCGATGACGCTGATCGCATGGGGCACCGCGCTCTCGCTCTACGGCGAGCACCACTTCTACGACGACATCGTCCACAGCCTCTCGCCGTTCTTCTACGCGCCGGTCCTGTACCTCGCGCTCGTTCGTCTCGGCGTGCTCGCCGATCCCGAGAAGACGACCGCCGCCTACAACCGCGTCGGCGTCTTCGTCACGACCCTTGCGCTCGGCATGGCGGTCGGCGCCGGCTACGAAGTGGTCGAGTGGCTGTCTGACACGCTGCTCGGGACGCACCTGGTGGAGAGCGTCGGCGACACGGGCAGCGACCTGCTCGAGGACACGTGCGGCTCGCTCGCCGGCGCAGCCCTCGTCACCGTGTGGAGCATCCGGAACTGGTCGACGCGGCGGCGGGCGCCGGAGTCCGCCCCGCCCCCGCCGCCGGGCGCCTGGCTGCGGCGCACGCGCGTGGCAGTGCGCTCGAGCTTCGTCGGCGGCTGGCGATCGCGCGCCGAGAGCCTGCCGGCGGGGCTGAACGGCGCCGTCGGCCTGGCGGCGGGTGTGCTGATCCTCGTCTGGCCGTCGCCGACGCTCCGCACCGTCGAGGTCGTCTTCGCGCTCGCGATGCTCGCGCACGCAGCGCTCGACCTGGTCGACGAGCTTCGCGGCCGCGAGGAGCGCCGCCTCTCCGTGCTCGCGCTCGAGGTTGCGATCGCGGTGCTGCTCCTCTCGTGGTCGTCGATCTCGCGTGAGCTCCTGCTGCGGGCGATCGGCGTGTCCGCGATCCTGATCGGACTGCTCGAGGCTGCGGCGCTCTCGACGAGCCACGTGCAGGAGCGAGAGCGCTGGCTCGCGGGCGCCGCCAGCGCCGCCGCATTCGTCTTCGGCGTGGCGTTCCTCGCGTTCCCGGACCGCGGCTTTCGCGCGGTGACCTCCGTCGTCGGGATCTACCTGGTCACGGTCGGCGGCCTCCGGGTCGTCAGGGTGCTCGAGCGGCAGGTGGCACGGCGTCGCGCGCCGGTCTGAGCCAGAGGGAATCCGCAGCCCTCCACGTCGTTCTAACGCCCATGGCTCTCGCACCGGCGCTGGCTCACGCAGAGCCGCGCAGCCGCCCGCTCGCGCCCACGCTGCTCTGCGGCGGGCTGGCCGCGGTCGTGCAGGCGGCGGTCGTCCTCCCCTTCCTCGGACGCTACGGCTGGGACCGCGACGAGCTGTACTTCGTGTCGGCGTCGCGGCGGCCGGCACTCGGGTACGTCGACTTCCCGCCGGTGACGGCGTGGATCGCCTGGCTCGTGCGCGCGCTCTTCGGCGAGTCACTCGACGCGCTGCGCGTGACGTCATTCGCGGCGATGGCCGTGACGGTGATCATCGTCGCGCTCGTCGCGCGTGAGCTCGGCGCGAGCCTGCGCGTGCAGTCGGCGGCCGCGTTCGCCTGGGCCCTCAGCCCGTACCTGCTCGGAGCCGCGAGCCTCTTCCACCCGACGTGGTTCGACTCGCTCTGCTGGGTCGCTCTGCTGTACGTGATCGTGCTCGCGCTCGAGCGGGAGCAGCCGCGCCTCTGGCTCGCGGCGGGGGCGATCGCCGGGATCGGGCTCGAGACCAAGTACACGATCGCGTTCCTGCTCGCCGCGCTCCTCGCCGCGCTCGGCGCAACCGACGGCCGACGGGCGCTCCGCACCCGGTGGCCGTGGCTCGGGCTCGCCGTCGCGCTGGCCCTGCTCGTTCCGAACCTCGTCTGGCAAGCGCGTCACGGCTGGCCGAGCATCGCGTTCGCCCACAGCCAGAACGCGCAGACGGCCTCGGACACCCCGCCGGGCACGTACCTCGCCGAGCAGCTCTTCCTCGGCGGCGGTGTCGTGCTCGCCGCGATCGGCGTCGTCGTGCTCTGGCGGCGGCCGCGCCTGCGCCCGCTCGCGCTCGTGCCGCCGCTCGTGACCCTCTTCTTCCTGCTCGAGCGCGGCCGCGCGTACTACCCGCTGCCGGCTGACGCGATCGTGGTCGCAGCCGGTGTCGTCGGCCTCGCCGGCTGGCTGCGGGCGGGCGGAAGGCGCCGTCTCCTCGCGCTCGCGCCGGTGCTCGCGCTGCAGGCGATCGCGCTCGTGCTCGCGCTCCCGATCGTGCTGCCGGTCCGCAGCACCTCGTCGATGATCTCGAGCGGCGTCTGGCAGGACGGCTTCTACGACGACGAGATCGGCTGGCCCGAGCTCGCCGACCAGACGGGGCGCGCCTGGGCCGCCCTGACACCCGCCGAACGGGCTGACGGCGCGATCGTCGCCGAGAACTACGGCGAGGCGTCCGCGCTCGAGCGGTACGGGCCGGCGCGCGGACTGCCGCCGATCCTGAGCGGCCACCTCAGCTGGCAGTACTGGCGCCCGCGGACGCTGCCGCAGACGTTCGTGCTCTTCGTCGGCTACGACCGCGACGCGCTCTCGGCGCTCTGCCGCAGCTGGCGGCCGCTCGCGCGCATCGACAACCGGTGGCACCTCGACAACGAGGAGCGCGGCCGGCTGATCGCTGCGTGCCGGCTCCCGCGACCGCTCGGGGACATCTGGCGGGCGGACATCGCGACCGACGATCTCTGATCGCGCGAGCCGCGACGTAAGAACTGCCTCCCGGGCTGCCTCTAATCCCGTAGCAGAGAGTCCTCTCCCGCCGGAAGGAGCCCCTCCCGAGATGGCCATCGTCAAGAAGCTCGTCGCCTCGTCATTCGCGCTCGTCGGAATCGCCGCACTGCTGGCGCTCGGCGGCGTCGTCCTCAACGGCACGCTGAGCGCCGTCTCCACCGCGAGCCGCGCCGCCCCCGACCCGACGCAGGCGCGCGCGGCGCGGCTGATCACCGAGGGCCGCAACGTCTTCCGCTACGACACGTTCGGCGACCAGGCCGTCTGGGGCGGCGCGCTGGGGCTGCACAAGGCGATCGAGGGCGCGAAGCTCGGCGGTGTCGGCCCGGGCGTCAGCCCGAAGACGGCGCTCTCGCTCGGCCTCAAGGTGGACGCGACGAAGATCCCGAAGCCCGTCGCGGCCGCGATCAAGGCCGGCAAGGTGAACCTGAACGACCCGGCCGTGACGCTGACGCTGCTGAAGCTCAATGCCGTCGTCGGCGTCCGGGGGTTCTTCAACCGGGGCGGCAGCCTCATCTCCGTCGGCATCACGTGCGCGCTCTGCCACTCGACCGTCGACGACTCGTTCGCTCCCGGCATCGGCAAGCGCCTCGACGGCTGGCCGAACCAGGACCTGAACGTCGGCGCGATCGTCGCCGCGGCGCCGAACCTGAAGCCGTTCGAGGACCTGCTGGGCGTGGACGAGGCGACGGTGAAGACGGTCCTGAACGGCTGGGGCCCCGGCTTCTACAACGCGGAGCTGAACATGGACGGCAAGGCAGTCGGGCCCGACCCCGCCCACGCCAACGACCCCAACGCTCCGATGACTCCGCACGGTGCGACGACGCGCATCCCGAGCGCCTTCGGCAAGGACGGCCAGAACCTGCACACCTGGGGCGGCGGCTGGGGCACGGTCACCTACTGGAACTCCTACGTCGCCATCACCCAGATGCACGGAATCGGCAACTTCGTCGACCCGCGGCTCGACGACGCGAAGAAGTACCCGCTCGCGGCCAAGAACGGCTTCGGGCACATCTTCCCCTACGTCGGCTCGGGCGTGCTTCCCGTGCCGAAGAAGAACCCCGGTTTGCCCGATCAGGCGACCGAGGCGATGCGGGCGCTCGACTTCTACCAGCGCGCGCTCCCGGCGCCGAAGCCGCCGAAAGGCAGTTTCGACGCGGCGGCCGCGAAGCGCGGCATGGCCGTCTTCAACGGGCAGGGCAAGTGCGCCACCTGCCATATGGGCTCGATCGGCTCACGCCCCGGCTACAACGCGGTCACACCGGCACAGATCTGCACCGACGCCTTCCACGCGAACCGCGCTCCGGACGGCACCTACGTGATCCCACCGCTGCAGTCGCTCTTCACGCGCTCGAAGCTGGGCTTCTACCACGACGGCCGCTACAAGACCCTGCTCGACGTGGTCAACCACTACGACAGCTGCTTCGGGCTCAACCTGAGCACGCAGCAGAAGAGCGACCTCGTCCAGTACCTGAAGAGCCGTTGATGGGCGCCTACTCGGCACTCCTCCCACGGCCTGCGAGCGGCGTCGGCGTTCCCCCCGCGGCGCTGCTCGCGACGGCCGCCGCCGGCACCCTGCTCGCGGCGACGGCGCTCGCCCTCTACTGGGTGCCCGCCGACGCCGACCAGGGCTTCAGCCAGCGCATCTTCTACCTGCACGTGCCGAACGCGTTGACGGCGTACGCGTGCTTCGCCTTCGGGGCGTGGAAAGCGGTGCGGCTGCTCGCGACCGGAGACGAGCGTTACGACCTCGAGTGCCACACGGCCGTCCACGTCGGCGTGATCTACGCCGTCCTGACGCTCGCGACGGGCTCGATCTGGGCGCGCGTCTCCTGGGGCGTCTGGTGGACGTGGAGCGAGAACCAGCTCGTCCTCTTCCTCGTCGTCTTCCTCTTCTACTGCGCGTACTTCATGCTCCGCTACTCGGTCGCGCCCGGCCCGCAGCGGGCGCGGCTGTCCGCCGTGTACGCCGTGTTCGGCATCGTGCTGATCCCGGTCGGCTTCCTCGCGATCCGGCTCTCGGCGAACTTCATCCATCCGGTGGTGTTCACCGCGCACGGCCCGCAGATGGCGGGCTCGATGTTCCTCGTCTTCTGCCTCTCGTTCGCGGGTCTCGGCGGCCTCGCCGCCGCCCTCTACCGCGTCGAGCTCGCCGGCAGGCGGCTCGACCGCCGCGTGCGCGACCTCCGGAGCGTGCGATGACGACCGCCGAGACGTACGTCACCGCGGCCTACCTCGTGTTCCTCGGGGTGGTGCTCCTCTACGTGGTGATCAACTCCGCGAAGGTCGCGCGGCTCGAGGCCGCAGTGACGAGGCTCGAGCGCGAGGACGCCGAGTGATGACCGCCGCCGCGCGCCGGCTCCTGCTCGTCGGCACCTCGTACCGCTTCGCCCCGCTCGAGCTTCGCGAGCGCCTGCACGTCGCGCCGGATGAGTGCGCGGCAGTGGCCGCGCGACTCGCCGGCGACGGTGAAGCCGTCGTCCTCTCGACGTGCAACCGGATCGAGGTGTATGTCGCCGGCGAGGACCTCGACGCCGCGCTCGCGCGTGTGACCGCCGAGCTGTCGCACCGGTCAGGCCTCCGGGCCGACGAGCTCGCCGCCGTGCTGCAGGTCGCCGAGGACGAGCAGGCGAGCCTGCACCTCTTCCGCGTCGCGGCGGGGCTCGAGTCACCGGTCCCGGGCGAGCCGCAGATCCTCGGTCAGGTGCGCGAGGCGCATGCCTGCGGGAGCACCGGGCCGCTGCTCGACCGGCTGTTTCGCCACGCCGTGCACGCGGGAAGGCGCGTGCGCTCCGAGACGGCGCTCGGCGACCGGCCGGCGTCGCTCGGGACGGCCGCGGCCGAGCTCGCGCGGCGCCGGCTCGACGACCTCGCGGGCCGCCGCGTCCTCGTCGTCGGCGCCGGCCGGATGGGCGAAGCCGCCGTGGCGGGCTTCGCCGCCGCCGGCGCCGGGGAGGTCGTCGTCGCGAACCGCACGACCGCACGGGCGACGGCGCTCGCGGCACGCTTCGGCGGCCGCGGCATCGCCCTCGCCGACGTGCCCGTAGCGCTTCCCTTCGTCGACGCCGTCGTCTCGTCGACGCGCTCCCCCGGCTACGTGCTCACCGCCGCGCAGGTCGCGGAGCGGCGACGGCCGCTGCTGCTCGTCGACCTCGCCGTCCCGCGCGACCTCGACCCGGCTATCGGCGACCTGCCGCAGTGCCGCCTCCACCACGTCGACGACCTTGCCAAAGCGGTGACCGCCCCGCCCGCGCCGGAGCTCGCGCACGCGGAGGCGATCGCAGCCTCCGAGGACGGGCGCTTCCAGGAGTGGCGGCGGTCGCTCGAGGTCGTACCGGCGATCATCGCGCTGCGACGGCGCGCCGAGTCGATCCGCCTCGCGGAGCTCGCCCGCGCGACCCACGAGCTCGAGGAGCTCCCGGAGCGGCAGCGCCGCCTGGTCGAGACGGTGACGGCGCAGATCCTGAACAAGCTCCTGCACGCGCCGACCGTGCGCGCGAAGGCGGCGGCGGCCGGCGGCGACGGCTCGTACGCCGCCGTGCTCGAGCACCTCTTCGCGCTCGAGGAGGCGGCGTGAGCGTCGGCTCGGCGGAGCTCACCCGGGAGCGAGGTGCCGGCTTTGCCGGCGCCGGAGCGGGAGATTCACGGGCCAACCGGAGGTTGGACCGTGAGCGGTAGCCCGGCACGCCTCGTGATCGCGCTGTCGGTCGCCGCGACGCTCGCGCTCTTCCTGCTCTACACGAGCCTCGCCGGTGGGGCGACGCGGTCGCTGCAGCCGGGCGAGCTGCGGGCCGGCCTCGGCACCGTGAACCTGGCGGGGCTCGTGCTCGGGCCCGTGCGCGGCGACGCCGACGCCGCCGGCATGCGGTTCCGGCTGCGCGACATCGCGGGGACGGCGAGCGTGCCCGTCGTCTATCGAGGCTCGGTGCCCGACCTGTTCAAGACCGGCCGGCACGTCTTCGTCCGCGGCAGCCTCCGTCGCGGCGTCTTCGTCGCGACGCCGGGGTCGCTGATGACGAAGTGCCCCTCGCGGTACGTGACGAAGGGCGGCTGAAGTGGCGGTCGCGGGCCGCGCGGCGCTGTACCTGACGCTGGCGCTCCTCGCGTACGGAGCGACCGCCGGATCGCTGGCGGCGCTGCGGGGGCGCCGCCGCCTGGCGCTCTCCGCGCGTGCCGCACTGCTCGCCGCGTTCGCGTCGACCGCGCTGGCGGCGGCCGTGCTCGTCGCCGCCTTTCTCCGGGACGACTTCTCGCTCGTCTACGTCGCGCAGCACTCGAGCCGGCAGCTGCCGTTCGCCTACACGCTCGCGGGGCTCTGGAGCGGCCAGGCAGGCTCGCTCCTGCTCTGGCTGCTCGTCCTGACCGGCGTCAGCTCGGCGGCCGTGCTGCTCAACCGCCGGCTCGTCGCGGACGTCCTGCCCTGGACGGTGCCGATCCTGTCGGCGATCGGCTGCTTCTTCGCGCTCGTCCCCGTCGTCGTCGCGAGCCCGTTCGCGACGCAGGCCGCGCCGGCCAACGGCGCCGGCATGAACGTGAGCCTCCAGAACCCGTACATGCTCGCGCACCCGCCGCTCCTCTACCTCGGATACGTCGGGCTGACCGTGCCGTTCGCGTTCGCGATGGCGGCGCTCGCCTCCGGCCGCACCGACGAGCGCTGGCTCGTCGCGAGCCGCCGCTGGACGCTCGCGTCGTGGACGTTCCTCGGCGTCGCGATCCTCGTCGGCGCGAAGTGGGCGTACGAGACGATCGGCTGGGGCGGCTACTACGCGTGGGACCCGGTCGAGAATGCCGCGCTGATGCCGTGGCTCGCGACCACGGCGTTCCTGCACTCGGTGATGGTCCAGGAGAAGAAGGCGATGCTCCGCGTCTGGAACGTCGTGCTCGTCGCGCTCGCGTTCTGCCTCTCGCTGTTCGGGACGTTCCTGACGCGCAGCGGCGTGATCAACTCGGTCCACAGCTTCTCACAGTCGTCGATCGGCGGCTGGTTCCTCGGCTTCATCGCGCTCGTCGCAGCGCTCTCGACCGTGCTGATCCTGGTGCGGCTGCCGCTGCTGCGCTCGCGCTCGCACCTCGAGTCGCTGGCGTCGCGCGAGGCGGCGTTCCTCTACAACAACCTGCTGCTCGTCGCCTTCGCGCTGACGATCCTGTGGGGCGTCGCGTTCCCGCTCCTCTCGCAGGCGGTGCGCGGGGAGACGCTGACGGTGGGGCCGCCGTACTACGACTTCTTCCTGCGCGCCTTCGGGCTGCCGCTCCTCTTCCTGATGGGGATCGGCCCACTCGTCGCGTGGCGTCGCGCCTCCGTGCGCTCGCTCGCCCGCGCCCTTGCGTGGCCCGCGCTCGCCGCGGTGCTGACGGGCGCGCTCCTGGTCGTAGGCGGCGCGGGCTCGAGCCTCCCCGGCCTCGTCGCCTACACCTTCTCCGTCTTCGTGCTCGCCGCGATCGCGCACGAGTTCGTCCGCGGCACGCGCGCCCGTCACGCGGGCGGCGGCGAGAGCTGGCCGGCGGCGTTCGCGTCGCTCGTCGCGCGCAACCGCCGCCGCTACGGCGGCTACGTCTCGCACGCCGCCGTCGTCCTGCTCGCGCTCGGGATCACCGGCTCGAGCCTGTACGGCGCCTCGGCGACCCGGCGGCTCCAGCCCGGCCAGTCGATCTCCGTCGGCGCCTACACGCTCCGTTACGCGAGCACGACGTTCCGCCCCGGGGCGAACCACGACGAGCTTCGCGCACGCCTCGCCGTCTTCCGGAACGGCAAGCCGGACGGCACGGTCGCGGCGGGGAAGAACAACTACCACGTGGAAGCGTTCTTCTCGAACGCTGTCGCGATCCACACCGACTGGCTGCACGCCGAGGACCTGTTCGTGATCGGGGACCGGTTCCACCCCGACGGCTCGGTGGACGTGAAGGTGGTCGTGAACCCGCTCGTCGACCTGATCTGGCTCGCGGGATTGGTGTTCCTGCTCGGGTCGGTCGTCGCAATGTGGCCCGACGCGCGCGAGCGGCGGCGGCTCGCGCGCAGGACCGATGCTGCCCCTTCACCGGCGAGGCTCGCGCTGCTCGAGCTGCGCGACCGGGCGCTCGCGGCGCTCAGGGAGCTCGAGTTCGACCACCGCACCGGCAAGATCGCCGACGCCGACTACCGCGCGCTCTGTGGGCCGCTCCGCCGCGACGCGGCCGAGGCGCTTCGCCTGCTCGAGGACACGGCGGGATGACGCTCGCCGCGCGCGTCTCCTGGAAGCTGTCGCTGCGCGTGGCCGCGGGCGGTCTGGTCGTGCTGCTGCTCGTCCTGTTCACGTGGCGGCTCGTCACGCAGGAGCGCGGCCGCGGCCTCGCGCATGCGGTCGCCGGCGGCCGCATGCCGGCCGCGCCCGACTTCTCGCTCCCCCGGCTGAACGGGGACGGGAAGCTGCGCCTCTCGGACCTGCGCGGCCGGGTCGTGCTGATCAACTTCTGGGCCTCGTGGTGCGTCCCGTGCCGCACCGAGGCGCCGCGCCTCGCCGCGGCCTGGCGGCGCTGGCACGACCGCGGCGTCGTCTTCGTCGGGGTCGACGCGCAGGACTTCCGCTCCGACGGGCGCGCGTTCCTCCGCGACCACGGGCTCACCTACCCGAACGTCCGCGACGGCTCCGGCAGCACTCTCGACCGCTACGGGACGAGCGGCTTCCCCGAGACGTGGTTCGTGAGCCGCTCAGGCAGGCTCGTCGCCGACCACGTCGACGGGCCGCTGACGAGTGCGCGTATCGACCGCGACCTGCGCGCCGCCCTCGCCGAATGAGGCTCCTCGCCGCCATGCTCGTCGCGTTCGCCCTGGCTGCGCCCGCCGCGGCGAGCGAGCGGCACCCCACGCTCGGCGAGCTCGAGCACGAGGTGATGTGCCCCACCTGCAAGACGCTGCTCGAGCTCTCGCACGCGCCGATCGCCGAGCGGATGCGCGCGTTCATCCGCGGCCGGATCGCGGCCGGCGAGACGAAGAGCGAGATCGAGCAGCAGCTGGTCGCCCAGTTCGGCCCGGGCGTGCTCGCCGAGCCGCCGAGGAGCGGCCTCGGGCTGCTCGCCTGGCTGTTGCCGCTCGCAGGCCTGCTCGGCGGCGTCGCCGTCCTCGCGGTGGTGGCGCACCGCTGGCGTCGCGCGGTCGCGGCTCCGGCGGATCTCTCGCTCGACGCCGACTCCGAGCGCCGGCTCGAGCGCGCGCTCGCCGAATTCGACTAGTGCGGCTTCTCGTAACGTTTCTCCATTCCCGGTGACAGGTTTGGCGACGCCGCACTAGAGCGTCGCCGCGCCGCCCGGGAGCTCGAGGTGCGTGCGGAGCTTCCGGCGCGCGTCGTGGAGCATCTTGTAGACGGCGCCGCGCGTGGCGCCCAGGCGGTCTGCGACCAGGTCGATCGGCACGCCGTTCAGCGCCACCGCCACGAACACCTCGCGCTGCCGGTCGCTCAGCACCTCTGCGACCGCGACCCGCAGCGACTCGAGCAGCTCGCGATGCTCGCGCTTCTCCTCGTCCGCGAGTGCCGGCGTCGCCTCGAAGAAGGCATCGCCGTCGAGTGTCACCTCGCGCTCCTTCCACACCCGGCGCCGCAGGACGACGGAGGCTTCGAGGATCGCGAACTTCGATGCCCAGGTCGTGAAGCGGCTCGCGCCGCGAAAGTCGTGCAGGTGCGCCAGCACGGAGACGAGCGCGTCGTCGGCCGCCTCCGTCGCGAGGTCGGCGACGCTCTCGCCGCGCAGGCGAAGCCGGGAGGCGCGCCGCGAGAGCTGGAATCGCGCCGCGCGGACGAGCAGGGCGTGGAGGCGCGCGACCGCCTGCTCGCGGGTGGCGCCCGTCCCCGAGAGCGCGGCGATCCACGCGCGCGAGTCCGGGTCGAGCAGCGGCCGCGGCCCGGGCCAGGGCTCGGGCTCCGCGGCCGGCACGGCGACCGGCGGCAGCGGCCAGGCCCGCGCCTCGCGCCCCGTCACTGCCCACGCTCCCGGACGAAGGCGAGCAGGTCCTCGTGCTCCTCCCGGCAGGCGCCGCAGCCGCGGAGATGCGCGGCGAGCTCCGGCATCGCCTCGGCCGCGTCGACCCCCGCCGCCTCGAGCTCGACGAAGCGGTCGAGCTGGGCGAAGCACTCGTCGCAGCCGAGCTCCGGCTCCTCCGGCCCGAGCATGCGAAGAAAGGTCGCCTGCCACCTTTCCTCTCTACGGCGGAAGCGCCGTAGCCGGTTCAGCATCGGAGCCCGTAACGGAGGAAGAGGTGCGAGCCGCTCCGGCGGACGCCGCGCAGCGTGGCACCGACGCGCGTGCCGGGCAGGAAGGGCTCGCCCTCGACGAGCCCGAGCGCCTCACGGACGAGGAGCGCCCGTCCGGCGACGACCGGCGACAGCGTCAGGAACAGCTCGTCGACGATGCCCGCGCGCAGGCACGACGCGAAGAGCGTCGGCCCGCCCTCGCTGAGGATCCGCGCGTGGCCGCGTTCGCGCAGCGCTGCGACCGCGGCGCGGACGTCGACCTCCTCGCCGTCCGAGACCGCCACGACCTCTGCTCCCGGCAATTCGCCGGCGAGCCGCTCCGCGCCCGCGCGCGTCGTCAGCACGACGGTACGCGCCGCGGCGCCCTCGGGAAGGATCAGCGAGCTGCGGCCGCCCGTGACGATCGCGAGCGTCGGCTGCGGCTGGAGGCCGAGCATCGCGCGCAGCTCCGCGAGCTCGGCCGCCGCCGCGGGATACACGGACTCGGGCAGCCACTTGGACGACGGCGACGCGCGCAGCGTCCCCGATCCGACGAGGACCGCGTGGGCGCAGGCGCGCAGCAGCGCCATCACGAAGTGGTCGGTCTCGCTCGCGTCGGCGATCAGGCGGTTCGCGCGCGACACCTCGGGCAGCGCGACGACCCCGTCGAGCGTCTCGACGAAGTTCGCGTACACCCACTCCTCGGGGAACCCGAGCGTGCCCGGGTAACGCTCCGCCAGCGTGGGCGGAAGCGCGAATGCGGGCAGCCCGTCGGGCTCGGCGAGAAGCTCGAGCAGGTCCACCTAGCGGCGCATCGAGCGGATCTCGTCGAGGAACTCGCGGCGCAGGTCGGCGTCCTCGTCGAAGACGCCGCGCCAGAAGGTCGTGACGGT
This sequence comes from Gaiellaceae bacterium, assembly GCA_035763525.1. Lineage (GTDB taxonomy): Bacteria > Actinomycetota > Thermoleophilia > Gaiellales > Gaiellaceae > PALSA-600. The sequence goes on along the minus strand of DASUAX010000092.1, from coordinate 27,393 downwards.
TCGCGAGCCGGTCTCCTCCACGCCGCGCATCTGGGTGCACAGGTGCGCCGCCTCGATCCGGACGGCGACGCCGCGCGGCGCGATCAGCTCGACGAGGCGATCGGCGATCTGCTCGCCCAGGCGCTCCTGCACCGTGAACCGACGCGCGTACAGGCGGACGAGCCGCGTCAGCTTCGAGATGCCGATGATCTCGGAGCCCGCCACGTAGGCGACGTGAGCAACCCCGTGGAAGGGCAGCGCATGGTGCTCGCACAGCGCGACGAAGGCGATCGGCCCTTCGAGAATCAGCCCGTCACGGCCGGCACGCGACGGGTCCCGCTCCGTGGGGAACGCGGTCAGCAGCTTCGGGTCGCCGTCGTAGCCGGCGGTCGCGTCGTAGAGCGCCCGCAGCAGCCGCCGCGGCGTGTCGCGGGTGCCGGGGGTGTCGAGGTCCATTCCGAGCGCCGCGAGGATCTCCGCGAGGTTCTGCTCGTACCGATCCCACTCGGCGTCGCCGAGCTCGCGCGGCTCGGTCTCCGGACGCCCGTGCCACGGCAGGACGACTGCTGATTCCACCTGTGCTCCTTTCATTCGGGGATGAGAGACGGTCGTGGCCCGCGCCGCACGAGGAGCTCGCGGCGGGCGAGGACGAGGCCGAAGAGTGCGAGGCAGCCGAAGGTCACGTAGACGTAGGCCGCCGGCTGCGAGAGCGCCAGGCACAACCCGAGCACCGCGAGCTGGGTCGAGAGACCCATGTTCGCGAGCACCTGCACGCCGCGCGGCTCGTGCCAGGCGGCGGGTCGCCGCCGGGCAAGGGCGTCGAACAGGCGGTCCTGCGGCTCGTAGAGCACGCGGTAGAGCGCCGCCACGACGCGTGTCTTCCGGTCCTCGGGCTCGCCCGACGAAGACGGCGTCCGCCCGTGCGCGCTCCGGTAGAGGCGCTCGACGTTGAAGTTCGCGCTCAGTACGAGCGTGAGGGCGAGGAAGCCGGCCAGCGCGAGCACCGGCCCGACGTGCACCCCGAGGGCAGCGAACACGGCCGCGTCGACGAGCAGGTCGGACTCGGAGTCGAGGTACCGCCCGAACGCGGTGATGCGCCCGGACAGCCGGGCGAGCTGGCCGTCGGCGTTGTCGAGCAGCGTCTTCAGCTGCAGGAGCACCGCCCCGACGAGGAAGTGGCCGGCACCGATCGCGACCGCGGCGCCGAGGCCGACGCACGTCGCGGCCAGCACGACCGCGGGCGGCGGGACGCGGAGCGGCCGCAGCGCGCGGGCGAGCAGGTGCGCCGCCGGCCGGAACGCGTACTCGCAGACGAGCTCGATGCCCTGGCGCGGCTTGCGGTCCGGCATAGTCAGTCGCATGAGCACGCCCGAAGGCTGGCGCGAGGAGGACGGAGCGCTCGTGCGCGAGTTCGAGCTCGAGAGCTTCCCGGCGGCGATCGAGTTCGTCCGCCGCCTCGCGGACCTCGCCGAGAGCGAGGACCACCATCCCGACATCGACATCCGGTACCGGCGCGTGGTCGTCCGCTGGTCGACGCACGACGCAGGCGGCGTCACCGACCGCGACCGCAAGCTCGCGGGACGCACGGCGCCGCTCGCCTGAGCTGCACTAGCCCGCGAGCGCACCGACCTCCGCCTCCCCCACCGGCTTCCCGGCGACGATCAGCTCGCGCGCCGCATCGACGCGGTCCCAGACGTTCCAGAGGAGCACGCCGCGCGGGCGCGACTCGCCGTCGACGAAGGCGACGACACCCTTGCGCGCCGGCTCCTGCCACACCTCGACGGTCTGCAGGCGCGAGTCGAGCTCTCCGACCGCCTCGTACCCGAGGTCGAACAGGTCGGAGTAGAAGAACGGCAGCCGGTCGTAGACCTGGTCCGCGCCGGCCGCGTTCGCGCCCGCGAGCCGGCCGTGGTTGTTCGCGTGGTCCTCGTGCTCGATGCGGCCGCTGCGGCCGAGCGCCGCGATCGGGAACTGCGCGACGTCGCCCGCGGCCCAGACGTTGTCGGCGCCCTGGACGCGCGCGTGGTCGTCGACGACGATGCCGGCCTCGACCGGCAGCCCGGCTTCGGCCGCGAGCTCGACGTTCGGCTCGATGCCGAGCCCGGCGACGACTGCGTCTGCCTCGAGCAGCCGCCCGTCCTCGAGCCTCACCCCGCCCTGCTCCACGGAGCCGACCAACGTCCCGGCGAGCACCTCGATTCCCTTGTCGCGGTAGTAGTCGGTGACCGCGGTCGAAAGGCTCGCCGGGAACGTGCGCCACCCGACGCCGTCCTCGGGGAACACCATCGTCACCTCGCGTCCCTGCGAGCGCAGCGAGGCGGCGAGCTCGGAGCCGATGAAGCCTCCGCCGATGACGACGAAGCGCGCACCCTCGTCGCTGAGCGAGCGGACGTGCCGGTAGTCGCCGAGCGTCCGGAAGTAGACGACACCGTTCCCGTCCTTCGGCAGCCGGCGCGCCCGGCCGCCGGTGGCGAGGATCAGCTTCTCGTAGCCGTACTCGTCGCCGGAGTCGTCGACCGCCTTCCCGGCCGCCGGGTCGATGCGCACGATGCGCCGGCCCAGGTGGAGATCGACGTCCCGGTCGGCCGTGTTCCGCCAGATCTTCTCCTCCGCGCCGCCGCTCCACAGGCCCTTCGTGAGCGGTGGCCGCTTGTACGGCGGGTCGGGCTCCTCGCCGACGAGCCCGATCGAGCCCTTCTCGTCGACGCTCCGGATCCCCTGACAGACGGCGTCGCCGGTCATCCCTCCGCCGACGACCAGATACCGATACGCGTTGTCGTTCACGTGGCCTCCCTTCGCAACAGGAACTGCAGTCCGGAATACTTGCGCTCCACGCCGGCCCGGGCGCGCGCGAGCCGCCCGAGGCAGCTCGCCGCGCTGTGAAGGAAGTCGAGGTCGGGTCGACGGAGCATCTAACTACCTCATATATGTATTTAGAGTTGGGACTGCTGCGGCGGTGCTGCCGGCGAGTCGGCGCCGGCGCTCGCCGCCTGGGTGTAAGGTTCCCCTTACAGATGGGCGTGGCCGAAGCCGAGACGGTCGTCCTGCGGGGGCTCAGCCCGCGCGAGCTGCGCGAGCGGGCGCAGTGCCGCTTCGACGAGCGCTTCGGTGCGGGCTGCTGGCGCCTCTGTGGGGAGCAGACGTGCCCCTGCCTCGTCTCGCTCGGCGGCCGAGTGCGGCTCTACGAGTGCCGCTTCGATGCCGTCGCGAAGAACTGACCCGCCGCCGTACGACGACGTCGCCGACGCATACAGCCGTGCGTTCGATCCAGACGGCGCCGGCCTGATCGACCCGGCGCTCGAGGAGCTGCTCGGCGACGTCGAGGGACAGGAGGTGCTGTCGCTCGCCTGCGGGCAGGGACAGGACGCGAGGCTGCTCGCGGGGCTCGGTGCGACCGTCACCGGCGTCGACCTCTCGGAGCGGATGCTCGACCATGCGCGACGCCACGAGTCCCCCGCCTCGCACGGGATCACGTATCTCCACGGCGACGCACACGACCTCTCGGCGTTCGCGGACGCGAGCTTCGACGGGGTCACCTGTCACATGGCGCTGATGGACATCCCGAGCCTCCCCGCGGCGATCAGCTCGGTCGCGCGCGTCCTCAGGCCGCACGGCTGGTTCGTGTTCTCGATCGTCCACCCCTGCTACCGCGGGCACGTCGAGATCATCGACGACTACCTCGCGGACCACCTGTACGCGAAGCAGGTGCCCGTCGAGTGGCTGCCGCCGAGCGCCCGCCACCGACCGATCAGCACGTACGTCAACGAGCTCGCCGCCGCGGGCCTCCGGCCCGTCCGCATGATCGAGGCCGACATGAACCGGCCGAGCGGCGGCGACGTGCCGCAGATCCTCTACGTGCGCGCGGAGGGTTGACGCCCACCGGCGCGCGGGTCCGTCAACAGGGTCGCTCCCCCGACGATCAAGACGAACGCGGCGACCTGGAGGATCCGGTTCGCGCCGCCCGGGAGCGCCTCGCGCAGGAGGACGATGCCGGCCACGATCGGCACGGCGTTCGTCGTCAGGGTCGCGATGCCGGCCGCGGTGACGGCGTCGCCGTGCTGGAAGGCGGACTGCAGCTGGATCGAGCCGAGCGCGTAGAAGACGACGAGCGGCACCGCGACGAGCAGCCAGCCGCCGCCGTGGACGACGAGCTTCGCCGAGATGTCGCCGCCCGAGAACAGCGCCCCGGCCGCGAGCCCCAGGACGGCCGCGTGCGAGACGTCGAGGCGCACGACGCTCAGCGCCGCGCCCGCGCCCGCACACGCGCCGAGCCAGAGGGCCGCATGGGTTGCGCTCGGCACGTGGTCGGTCGGGTGCGCTCCGACGAGCGACACCCCGAGCACGACCAGGCCGACGATCGCGAGCAGGATCGCGAGCAGCTCCCGCCGGGGCAGCCGCGACGGCCGGCCGCGGCCGCCGGCGAGCGCGAGCACCGCGATGCCCGCGGCGCTGACCGCCTGCACGAGCGCGAGCGGCGCGAGGCGGAGCGCGGCCAGGTACACCAGCCAGCCGGCCGTCTCGGTGCCGAACGCCGTCACCCACGGACGGCTGCGCAGAAGCACCGTCGCCGCCCGCAGCGGCTGCCGTGCCGACAGGGGCGGTAGTCCCGCGACCGCGTCGTGCTCGCGCGTGTAGGCCCAGTTGACGGCCACCGCCGACGCGAGCGCCAGCCCAAGCCCGATCCAGACGCCGATCGTCGTTTCTTACCAGGCGCCCGGCGGGCCCGTCGCGCCCGCGCGCGCTTCAGTGCTCCACCGCGGCCCGCTCGGCCCAGCGGTAGAGGTGCTCGGGCCGGCCGGTCGTGCCGTAGCGGAGCGTCAACTCGATCGCCCCCGTCAGCGCCAGGTACTCGAGATACCGACGTGCCGTGCCCCGGCTCGTGCCGGTGAGGGCGGCCACGTCGGTCGCGGTCAGCTCCCCTACGCTCGTCCGCACCGCCTCGACCACCCGCTCGAGCGTCGGCGCCGAGATGCCCTTCGGCAGCGCGTGACGGCCCTGGGCGCGGAGCAGCGAGAAGACATGGTCGATGTCCTGCTGGTCCGGGTCGCGAAGCCGCTCGAGTCGTCCGTGGAGCGCCGCGTAGCTCTCGAGCCGCTCGCGGAGCGTGTCGAAGAAGAACGGCTTCACCAGGTAGTGGATCACCCCGCCGTGGATCGCCGTCCGCAGCGTCGAGACGTCCTTCGCCGCCGTGACCGCGATCACGTCGACGTGCGGCCGCCCCGGCTCGCGCAGCGCGCGGAGCACGTCGAGCCCCGACATGTCGGGCAAGTAGATGTCGAGCAGCAGCAGGTCGGGCCGCAGGGCCTGCGCCTGCTCGAGCGCGCCCCGACCGGTGTGCGCCTCGCCCGCGATCTCGAAGCCGGGGACGCGCTCGACGTAGGAGCGGTGGATCGAGGCCGTCATCGGGTCGTCCTCGACGACGAGCGTGCGGATCATCCGGCCACCGCGACGCGCGCGTGCGGCAGGAATACGGTGAAGACGGCGCCGCCGTCGTTCTCGACCGCGATCGTCCCGCCGCGGCGGCGCGCCGTCTGGCTGACGAGGGCGAGCCCGAGTCCCCGGCGGCCGGCGCCGACGGCGACCTTCGTCGTGAAGCCGTCGCGGAAGATCTCGTCGGCGACGGCGGGATCGACGCCGGGGCCGGAGTCGCGCACGCGGACGAGCACTCCGCCGTCCTCCTCGCGGATCGTCACCTCGATCCAACCACCGCCCGCCCCGGCGACGGAGTCGAGCGCGTTGTCGACGAGGTTGGCGACGACCGTCACGAGCTCGCGTGCGTTCGGCACGTCGTCGGGGAGCCGCGTCTCGCTGCCGACGCGGAGCTCCACGCCCCGCTCGGAGGCGACGGCCGCCTTGCCGAGCAGAAGGCCCACGAGGATCGAGTCGCCGACGCGGTCGACGATCGAGGCGACGAGCGCCTGGTGGACGAGCGACGACTGCTTGATGAAGCCGACCGCTTCCTCGTGGCGGCCGACCTCGATCAGGCCGGCGACGACGTGCAGCCGGTGCGCGAACTCGTGCTCCTGCGCGCGGAGCGCATCGGCGAGGCTCTGCACGTCGTTCAGCTCGCGCACCAGCGCCTCGAGCTCCGTCCGGTCACGCAGCGTCACGACGGCGCCGATCTCCTTGCCGCGCACCGACACGGGCATCCGGTTGACCACGAGTACGTGGTCGTCGACCAGCACCACCTGGTCGGGCTCCTCGACGTGCCCCGCCATCACCTCACGCACGTGCCCGGGCGGCACGATCTCCGCGAGCTTCCGACCCACGACGTCGCCCTCGACGCCGAGCAGCCGGCGGGCCTCGTCGTTGACGAGCGTCACGCGGCCGCGCGGGTCGGTGGCGATCGTCCCCTCCCGGATGCCGTGCAGCATCGCCTCGCGCTGCTCGAGCAGCGTCGCGATCTCGTTCGGCTCGAGCCCGAAGGTCTGCCGCTTGATCCGCCGCGCGAGCAGGACGGAGCCGAGGACGCCGAGCACGAGCCCGAGCAGCGGCGGGATCAGCACGAGCGGCAGGTTGGAGATCAGTTGCGCCGTAACGGCGCTCTCGAGGACGCCGACCGAGACGAGACCGATGACGGCGCCCTTCGGCCCGTAGACGGGCGTCTTCGCCCGCACGGAACGGCCGAGGGTGCCGGTCTGCACGCCGACGTACTCGTCGCCGGCGAGCGCGATGCTCGGATCGGTCGAGATCCGCTTGCCGACCTTGGACGGATCGGGATGGGAGTAGCGGATCCCGTGCTCGTTCGCGACGACGATGAAGGCGGCGTGCGTCCGGTGCCGGATCCGCTCCGCGAGCGGCTGGATCACGCGTTCGGGGTGCGGGAGCGCGAACGCGCTTCGCACCGACGGCATCGAGGCGACCGAGCGGGCGATCGCGAGCGACTGCCGCCCTTGCTCGTGGTCGATCTGCTTGCGCGTCTGCCAGAGCGAGACGGCGAAGCCGGCGCTCACCGTCAGCACGATGATCGCCACCTGGAGCAGGAGGATCTGCGTCGAGAGCGGGCGCAGCCGCCGCCAGCCGAATGTCACCCGAGGCATGGTAGAGCCGCCCTCGCTACCTGCCCGTGGCCAGAAAGGAGAAAACGTGCGCAACGGACGAAAGCGTGGGAACGGCCACAAGGATGGACACCCGGAAGGACCGGCCGCACACTCGCCGCCATCCGGGCCGCTCCGGCTCGGCGTTTCACCGCGAAGGAGGAAGCAGTGTTCTCGAAGTCCATCGCGTGCCGGACGGGGCTTGCGCTCATGGCGCTCGTCGCGCTGGCGGTCGCGGCCACCACCGCGTCGGCGAAGCCGACGGCCACGAACCCGATTCCGGCGCTCGTCAAGCAGTCGAAGAAGGAGTCGGGGATCGTCGTCTACGGCAACCCGCCGTCGGCGAACTTCACGGCGCTCGTCTCGGCCTTCAACAAGCGCTACCCGTGGATCAAGGTCACGGAGTACGACCTCGACGACAACACGATCTTCTCGAAGTACGCGTCGGAGGCGGCGCAGGGCGTCCGCACCGCCGACCTGCTGATCGCGAGCGCCCCGAACCTGTGGGTCTACGCCTCGCGCAAGGCGTTCAGCGACAAGAGCTTCACTCCGGTCGGGCTCGACAAGTACCCGAAGTGGGCGAAGCAGTTCAAGGGCATCTTCGTGATGTCGCCCGACCCGGCGATCATCGTCTACAACAAGCTGCTCCTGAAGGACAAGGTGCCGACCTCGGTCGCGCAGATCGCACAGGACAGCTCCACGTACAGCTCGGTGACGGGCTACACCGCCGACAACACCTTCGGCTACACCGGCCTGTACGGCTACGTGCAGCTGAACGGCTGGAAGAACCTGCAGACGATCGGCAAGCGGCTCAAGCCGCAGACGGGCGTCGGCGCGCAGCTGCAGCTGCTCGCGCAGGGCGGGGCGAGCGTCGCCTTCCTGACCTCGCCGACCGCACGCTTCACCATCTCCAACAACTCGCAGTACAAGCAGATCCTCGACTGGACGTATGTCAAGGACGGCACCGGCCTCGTGCCGCGCGGCATCGCCGTGACGAAGAAGGCGGCGAGCCCCGCCTCGGCGAAGCTGTTCCTCGACTGGATCTACTCGAACGCGGGACAGCAGGCGATGTGCGACTCCGGCTTCACGGCGTTCAAGCCGAAGTTCAAGCCGGCAAACGGCTGCACGAACACGCTGGCCGACGTCTACGCGAAGGTCGGTACGAAGAGGGTGTACATGCCGGGCTTCACGCAGAAGTTCGTCAACGCGCGCCCGGGCTTCACGTCCCAGTGGCACGGGATCTTCGGCTAGGCACGTAAGGAGAGGAAGGGGCCCCGGGTGACGTCGACCGTGTACGAAGCAGCCGCGCCGCTCCGCCGGAAGCGCAGCCTGCCGACCGCAGGCACGCTCCAGTGGCTGACGTGGATCGTCGTGGTCGGGCTGATCCTGGGCCCCTTCATCCCCCTTCTCTACGCATCCGTCCGCGACCGCCCGCTCTACGAGGGGGGCGGCGTGTTCACGCTGTCCGCGTACGGCGACCTCTTTGCCGATCCGGCGTTCTGGCGCGCGGCGAGGCACACGCTCGAATACGCCGCGCTGACGACCGCGATGTCGGTCGTGGCCGGTGCTGCGGTCGCGATCCTCGTGGCGCGAACGGACCTGCCGGGCCGCAAGCTGTTCGGCCGGCTGACCCTCCTGCCGTTGCTCCTGCCGTCGCTCGGGCTGGTGCTCGGCTGGATCGTCGTCTGGGGCCCCGGCGGCTACCTCTCGAGCCTCGTCCAGCAGCATCTGCATCTCGGCACGCTCGACATCAACACGATCCCGGGGATGTCGGTGATCGAGGCGACCCGACTCCTGCCCGTCGCCTACATGACGTGCGAGGCGGCCCTCGCGCGCGCGGACTCCTCGCTCGAGGACGCCGCCCGCAGCGCCGGGGCGACGCCGCTCCGCGTCCTGCGCAACGTGACGGTCCCGATGCTCCGGCCCGCGCTCCTCAACTCCGGGACGCTCATCTTCACGCTCTCGCTCGCGTCACTCGGCATCCCGCTGCTGCTCGGAACGCCCCACAACATCCAGTTCGTCTCGACGTACCTCTACCTCCAGTGGACGAACGCGGCGACGCCCGACTCGCCGCTCGTGAGCGCGGGCGCCACGCTGCTGCTCGGGGTCGCGACGCTCCTACTGCTGCTCCGCAACCGCCTGCTCGGCGCGGAGGCGCGCTACGTCTCCGTCGCGGGAAAGGCGGGACGGACGGCCCTCCTCTCCCTGCGCGCCTGGCGTTGGCCGCTCGCGGTGCTGATCGCGCTCTACCTCCTCTTCAGCACCGTCGTCCCGGTGCTCGGGCTGGCGCTGATGTCGTTCGTCGCATTCCTGACGCCGCTGGTCGCGCCCTGGCACCTGTTCACGTGGTCGAACTGGCAGCTGCTCGGGAGCGGCGTCTATCTCCGCTCGATCGAGCACAGCGCGCTGCTCGCGCTCGCCGGCGGCATCGCCACGACGGCACTCGTCGCCCTGGCAACGCTCGTCGCGCACCGCTCCCGGCTCCCGGTGCGGCGCTCCCTGCCGTTCGTGATGCTCTACCCGCGCGCGATCCCCGGCCTGATCATCGGCATCGGCTTCTTCTGGGCCTACCTGCTCACGGGAGCGCCGGGCTCGTGGCTGCGGCAGGGGATCTGGGGGATCCTGCTCGCCTTCTGCATCCGCAACCTGCCGTTCGCATACGTGGTCATGTACCCGACGATGGCGCGGATCGGCGAGGAGCTCGATCGTGCAGGCCGCTCGGTCGGGGCCGGCTGGTGGCGCACCTGTCGGAGCATCGTGCTGCCGCTCCTCCGCCCCGCGCTCTTCGCCTCGTTCGTCCTCATGTTCGTCGAGATCCTCAACGACTACGACCCGGCGCTCTTCCTCGTCCGCCCCGGCACCGAGGTGATCGGCACGACGATGCTCGACACCTTCCTGCAGGGAATCGTCGGCCCGGTCGCGTCGCTCGCGATGGTGCAGGTCGGGGTCACGATGATCGTGCTCGCGATCGGCACGTTCGTCTTCAAGATCCGCGTGACTGGAGGTCACGAATCCGATGAGTAGGAGCCCATCTCCGTCCTTGCATCGCACTCGCCCAGCGCACCAGGATCGGCGGGTCTCGTCATGAGACGGGCTCCTGACATCGCGGTCGAGTCCCTCGTCAAGCAGTTCGGCGCCCAGCGTGCGCTCGACAACGTGTCGTTCCGCGTCGCGGAGGGCGAGCTCTTCACGCTGCTCGGACCGAGCGGCTGCGGCAAGTCGACGACGCTGATGTCGATCGCCGGGTTCCAGACACCGGAGGACGGACGCATAGAGGTCGGCGGCGACGTCTTCTTCGACGCGGCGCGCCGCCTGAGCGTGCCCGCCGAGCGGCGCAACCTCGGCATCGTCTTCCAGTCGTACGCGGTGTGGCCGCACATGACGGTGTTCCAGAACCTCGCGTTCCCGCTCAAGGTTCGGAAGACGAAGCGCGGCGCGATCCACGAACGCGTGCTCGAGGTGCTCGACCTCGTCGAAATGGGCGACTATGCGGCGCGCTACCCGCATCAACTCTCCGGCGGGCAGCAGCAGCGCGTGGCGCTCGCGCGCGCGCTCGTCTACTCGCCGTCCGTGCTCTTGCTCGACGAACCGTTCTCGAACCTCGACGCGAAGCTGCGCGAGCGCGCGCGGGCGTGGGTGAAGGAGCTGCAGATCCGGCTCGGGCTCACCACGATCTTCGTCACGCACGACCAGGACGAGGCGCTCTCGATGAGCGACCGCGTCGCGGTCATGTCGAGCGGCGAGATCCAGCAGATCGGCACGCCCGAGGCGATCTACCGCCGGCCGTCGAACCGCTTCGTCGCCGAGTTCGTCGGCCGCGTGAACCTGCTCTCGGGAACCGTGGCGGCAGCGGAACGAGGCCGCGTCGCGCTCGAGCTCGCCGACGGGCGCAAGCTGTGGGTCGATGCCGAGCACACGGCGACTCCGAACGCGCAGCTGACCCTCGCGGTGCGGCCGGAGGCGCTTCGCGTGGAGGCCGCGGACGCCTCGACGCTGAACGGGAGCAACACCCTGGAGGCGCGGGTCGAGTCGGTCGCCTTCCTCGGCGACCACTATCAATACGAGCTGCGCGCAGGCGATCTTGCGCTGACGGCGCAGACCGCGCGCGCGGTCGCCGGCGAGCGCGTGAAGGTTCACATCCCGGCCGACGCGTGCGCGATCGTCGACTGACCTTCCTCGCTGCGCTCGAGGCGGAGCGGCCGCTGCAGGTCGTCGGGGCGATCAACGCGTACGCAGCGAAGCTCGCGGAGCGCGCGGGGTTCCGGGCGCTCTACCTCTCGGGCGCGGGAGTGGCGAACCATTCGCTGGGGCTGCCCGACCTCGGGGTGATCCAGCTGGCAGACGTCCTGACAGATGCCGCGCGGATCACGTCTGCGACGGAGCTGCCGCTACTCGTCGACGTCGACACGGGATGGGGCCACGCGTTCACGATCGAACGTGCGGTGCGGGAGCTCGAGCGCGTCGGCGTCGCAGCCCTCCAGATCGAGGACCAGGTGAACGCGAAGCGCTGCGGCCACCGTCCCGGCAAGGAGCTCGTCGAGCCCGACGAGATGGTGGCACGCGTGCGCGCAGCGGTGCGCGCACGGGTCGAGCTCGCCGTCGTCGCGCGCACGGATGCGGCCTCGGTCGACGACACGATCGCACGAGGACGGGCGTACGCGGACGCCGGCGCGGACGTCCTCTTCGCGGAGGCGCTCCGCTCGCTGGACGACGTCAGGCAGGTGACCTCCGCACTCGAGGTTCCGGTGCTCGTGAACCTGACCGAGTTCGGGCTGACTCCGCTCTGGACGCTCGACGAGCTGCGCGACGCCGGCGTCGCGGTGGCGCTCTACCCGCTCTCCGCATCGCGAGCCGCAGCGCGGGCGAGTGAGCGCGTGTACCGGGCGATCCGCGAGCAGGGCACACAGGCACGGGTCGTCGAGCAGATGCAGACGCGCGACGAGCTGTACGAGGTCCTCGACTACCTCCGCTTCGAGCGCGAGCTCGACGGGCTGTGACCGACGAGCTGCTGGTCGAGCTCGCGCGCTACGCGAGCGCCGAGCACGACTTCGGAACCTCGACGCTCGCGACTGCGCGGCTCGTGCTCGCCGACTCGCTCGGCTGCGCGGCGCTCGCCTCGACCCATCAGGCGCCGCGGCGCGTCCTCGGGCCGATCGGATCGGGTGGCGACATACTCGTCGTGTCGACCGGGGACAGCCTCGATCCCGTGAAAGCCGCCTTCGACACCGGGGCGCTCATCCGCTGGCTCGACTTCAACGACACCTGGCTCGCCGCCGAATGGGGCCACCCGTCGGACAACCTCGGCGCGATTCTCTCCGTCGCCCAGCATCGCCGCCGAACCGTGCGCGACGTGCTTCACGCGTCGATCGTCGCGCACGAGATCCAGGGCGTGCTCGCACTCGAGAACTCGTTCAACCGGGTCGGGCTCGATCACGTCCTGCTCGTCAAGGTGGCGTCGACGGCTGCGGCCGGCCGGCTGCTCGGGCTCGACGAGCGACGGCTCGTCGCAGCAATCTCGCACGCGTGGCTCGACGGGCACGCACTCCGGGTCTACCGGCACGCGCCGAACACCGGCCCGCGCAAGTCGTGGGCGGCCGGGGACGCGACCGCCCGCGGCGTCTGGCTCGCCCTGCTCGCCGAACGAGGCGAGCCCGGCTACGCCTCGGCACTGACGGCGCCGACGTGGGGCTTCCAGGACGCGCTCTTTCGCGGCGAGCCCGTGCGCCTTCCACGCGGGCTCGGCTCCTACGTGATGGACAACGTGCTCTTCAAGGTCAGCTATCCGGCCGAGTTCCACGCCCAGACGGCCGCCGAGGCAGCCGTCGCGCTGCACCCGCACGTGCGCGACCGCGTCGACGAGGTGGAACGTATCGAGATCGCGACGCAGGAGTCGGCGATCCGGATCATCGACAAGCGCGGCGAGCTGCGGAATCCGGCCGACCGGGACCACTGTCTGCAATACGTCACGGTCGTCGCGCTCCTGAACGGCACTCTCGCCGACGAGCACTACGAGGACGCGGCCGCCGCGGACCCGCGGATCGACGCCCTGCGCGAGCGCTGCGTCGTCAGCGAGGACCCGCGCTACTCGGCCGAGTACCTCGACCCCGACAAGCGGTCGATCGCAAACGCGGTCCAGGTCTTCTTCCGCGACGGCACCGCGACCGGCCGGATCGAGGTCGAGTACCCGCTCGGCCATCCACGACGCCGCGCGGAGGCGCTGGAGCCGCTGCGCGGGAAGCTGCACGCGAACCTCGCGGCGGCCCTCGGCGAGGAGCGCGCCGACGAGCTGACCGAGCGGCTGCTCGACGACCCGGAGCTGCCCGCCGCGCCGGCGCGCGAGCTCGTCGAGTCGCTCGCTCCGTGAGCGGGCGGATCGCGCTCGCCGTCCTCGCGATGGCGACGGGCCAGACGGCGGTGTATCTCGTCCGCCCCACGACCTCGTACCGCCTGCTCGGGCTCGGCCACGGCGCGACGGCGGTGGGGCTGGTCGCAGCCGCGTACGCGCTGCTGCCTCTCGTGCTCGCGATCCCGCTCGGCCGCCGCGCCGACCGCCGCCACGGGGCGCGGCTCCTCCTCGCGGGCTGTGCGACGGAGACCGTCGCCTGCCTGCTCCTCGCCGTCGCGAAGTCGCCGGCGGCGCTCGGCGCGGCGAGTGCGATCGTCGGCACCGGGCACCTCGCCCTGGCCCTCGGCGCGCAGGCCGTGATCGCGCGCGAGGCGAGCGACGAGCGGCACGACGAGCAGTTCGCGCTGCTGACGGCCGGCGTCTCCGTCGGCCAGCTCGTCGGCCCGCTGCTCGGCGGGCTCCTGCTCGAGCACAGGAGCGGAGACGGCCTGGTGGCGGCGAGCACCCGTGCCATGGTCGTCGCGGCCGCCGTCGCCGGGCTCGCGACCGTCTTCGCCGCGGCCGCCGAGCGCAGGCGTCCGGTCGAAGGGGACGGCGGCGACGCGCCGGCACCGGCGCGGTTCACCGAGATCCTCGGCACCCGCGGCGTCTTCGCGGCGATCTTCGCCAGCGTCGCCGCGCTGTCGGCGACCGACGTCTTCACCGCCTACATGCCTGTGGTGGGCGAGCACGTGGGCGTCGGCCCGGCCGTGGTCGGGGTGCTGCTCGCACTGCGTGCGGGAGCCTCGCTCGCTGCACGGCTCGGGATCAAGCAGCTCGTGCGGCGAGTCGGCCGCGGCCGATTGATCGCCGTCAACGCCGTGGCCGGAGCGGTCGCCCTGGCGGCGCTGACGCTGACCGACCAGATCGTCGTGCTGGCGGCGCTGGCCGTCGTGCTCGGGATCGCCCTCGGGTTCGCCCAGCCGCTCTCGATGACCATGGTCGTCCAACTCGTCCCCGAGCACGCACGTGCGAGCGCCCTCGCTCTCCGCCTCACAGGAAACCGGCTCGGCCAGGCTGCCGCCCCGGCCGCTGCGGGCCTCGTCGCCGGGCGCGCCGGGGCACCATCCGTCTTCTGGCTCATGAGCTGCGTCCTCGCGGTATCCGCCGTCGCCGCCCGCTCGTGCGAGAACGCCCCTGCGCGGCTCGCCGACGACGCCGCCGGCGCGTAGAGGCCGTTACGCGCCGATCCGCGCGGCGACGTCGGAGGCGGCTGCGAGGACCGTGCCGGCGAGCCGCGCCTCGTCGCGGGCCGCGAAGCGCTGCGCCGGCATCGTGATCCCGACCGCCCCGGCGAGCCGGCCACCCGGCCCGAGCACGGGCGCGGCAACGCCGACGCCGCCCGGGACACGCTCGCCGCGGCTGAGCGCATAGCCCTTCCGCCGGACCGCAGCGAGGTTCCTCGCCAGGGCGTGCGGGTCGGTCGGCGTCGCGTCGGTCACAGCCGTGAGCGGCCCGGAGAGCACGGCCTCGCGTTCGTCCTCCGGCAGGAATGCGAGCAGCGCCCGGCCGGTCGCGCCGCCGTGGACCGGCATCCACGTGTACAGGGGGCGGACGTTTCGGACTGCGTGCTCCGACTCGACCGAGGCGACGAGCATCATCGCCCGCCGTCCACCGTCGTAGATCGCGAGCAGCGAGGTCTCGCCCGTCTCGTCACGGAGCCGGCGCAGGACGGGGAACGCGACGTGCCGCAGCGTCCGGCGGCCGGCGGTCCTCCACGCCACGCGGACGAACTCGCTGCCGAGCCCGTAATCGCCCGACTCGTCCTGGTAGACGAGGCCCTCGGCCTCGAGCAGCCCGAGCAGCCGGTGGACCGTGCTCGGGTGCATGCCCACGCCCGCCGCGAGCTCGCGGAGCCCCCAGGCGTCGCGCTCCTCGTCGGCCATGAAGGCGAGCACGCGGAAGGCCCGGGATACCGGGTTGCGCCGGCGCGTAGCCGTCACTAGTCTCTCCTTGAAGTAAATGACTGTTTCTTTGGAGGAAACACTACACCTCCGCGTCCTCGAGATCGACGGCGACCCGGCCTGCAGGCGACGGTCGGCCTCATGACCTCGACGGCCGCGGCGGCCCGGGCGTCGATCCGCATCGACGACGAGGCATTCGAGGTCGTCCGGATAGACCAGGTGCCGCGTGTAGAGCGCCTCCCGTACACGCTCCGCGTCCTGCTCGAGAACGCGCTTCGCAACGGAACCGAGGCCGAGGTCGAGTCGATCGCGGGCTGGGCCCCGGACGCCGTGCCGGCCGGCGAGATCTACTTCCACCCTTCGCGAACGCTGCTCCACGACACGACGGGCGTCCCGGCCCTCGTCGACCTCGCCTCCGTGCGCGACGCCGTCGCCGAGGCAGGTGCCGATCCGGGCATCGTCGAGCCGAAGCTCCCCTCGGTGCTCGTCGTCGACCACTCGCTCCAGGTCGAGGCGTTCGCGCGCCCCGACGCGGTGGATCTCAACACGTCGCTCGACTACGACCGCAATGCCGAGCGCTACCGGCTGCTCCGGTGGGCGCAGCAGGCCTTCGATCGCCTCGAGATCGTGCCGCCGGGAAACGGGATCATGCACCAGGTCAACCTGGAGCTCCTCGCCGAGGTCGTCGCAGTCCGGGACGGCATCGCCCGGCCCGACACGCTGGTCGGCAGCGACTCCCACACCACGATGGTGAACGCACTCGGCGTGCTCGGCTGGGGTGTCGGCGGGATCGAGGTCGTTGCCGCCATGCTCGGCGAGCCGCTGCCGATGCTCGTGCCGCGCGTCGTCGGCGTCCGTCTCACCGGAAGCCTCGCCGGCGGCACGACGTCGACGGACCTCGTCCTCCGGGTGACCGAGCTCCTCCGCGGCGTCGGCGTCGTCGGCTGTTTCGTCGAGTTCAACGGCCCCGGTGTCGCCGGCCTCTCCGTCGCGGACCGGGCGACCGTCGCCAACATGGCGCCGGAGTACGGAGCGACCTGCGGGTTCTTCCCCGTCGACGCGCTGACGCTCGAGTACCTGCGGCTGACGGGCCGCCGCCGGGAGCACGTCGCGCTCGTCGAGACGTACTGCAAGGAAAACCTGCTCTGGCACGACGCGGCGGCCGAGCCGGGTTACTCGAAGCTCGTCGAGCTCGACCTCGGCACCGTCGAGCCGAGCATCGCGGGCCCGCACCGGCCGGAGGACCGCGTTCCCCTCGCCGACGCGGCCGAGCGGTTCGTCGAGACGTTCCGGCCGCGCTCGCGCGCCCGCAACCGGCTGCGCGACGGCTCCGTCGTGATCGCCGCGATCACGAGTTGCACGAACACCTCCAACCCGGCGGGGATGGTCACGGCGGGGCTGGTGGCGAAGAAGGCGGCCGCGCGGGGCCTTCGGCGGAAGCCGTGGGTGAAGACGAGCCTTGCGCCCGGATCGCGCGTCGTCAGCGACTACCTGCGGCGCGCGGGGCTCGACACGCACCTCGACACGCTCGGCTTCAACACCGTCGGCTACGGCTGCACGACCTGCATCGGCGCCTCCGGGCCGCTGCCGGACGAGGTCGCGGCCGCGGTCGAGGAGGGTGACCTCGTCGCCTGCGCCGTCCTCTCGGGCAACCGGAACTTCGAGGCGCGGATCCATCCCGACGTACGCGCGAACTACCTGATGTCACCGGCCCTCGTGGTCGCGTACGCGCTCGCAGGCGCGGTCGACGTCGACCTGACGCGCGAACCGCTCGCGACCGCCCCGGACGGGACGGACGTCTACCTCCGCGAGCTGTGGCCGACACCGGGCGAGGTAGACGAGGCCGCCGCCGCCGTCGACGCCGCTGCGTTCGAGCGCGTCTACCGGGACGTCTTCCGCGGCGACGAGCGCTGGCGCGCCCTCGCTGCGCCGCACGCGAGGTGCTTCCCGTGGGACACGGGGTCCTCCTACCTCCGCCGGCCGCCGCACCTCGACGGCGCCGCCGGGGAGCCGCCGCCGGTCGAGGATCTCGTCGGCGCCCGCTGCCTCGCGCTCCTGGGCGACTCCGTCACGACGGACCACATCTCGCCCGCGGGGCGCATCGGCCCGGCGACGCCCGCCGGCCGCTTCCTCGCCGAGCGCGGCGTCGCGCAACGAGACTTCAACACCTACGCCACCCGTCGCGGCAACGACGAGGTGATGGTGCGGGCGACGTTCGCCAACGTCCGACTGAGGAACGGCCTCGCGCCGGAGCGCACCGGCGGCTGGACCGTCCATCTTCCGACCGGCGAGGTGACGACGATCTTCGCTGCCGCCGAGCGCTACCGCCGCCAGCACGTGCCGTTGATCGTCGTGGCCGGCACCGGCTACGGCACGGGCTCGTCACGCGACTGGGCGGCGAAGGGGCCGAAGCTGCTCGGTGTCCGCGCGGTCCTCGCCGAGAGCTACGAGCGAATCCACCGCTCGAACCTGCTGATGACGGGCATCCTGCCGCTCCAGTTCGAGCCCGGCGAGGGCGCGCAGCGACTCGGCCTGACCGGGCACGAGACCTACACGGTCAGCGGGATCGAGAACGGCAACGCCGACCGGGTCCAGATCACCGCCGGCGGCCGCGCTTTCACGGCGAGGGTCCGCCTCGACACGCCGCGCGAGCGCGACTACTTCCGCCACGGCGGCATCCTCCCGTACGTTTTCCGGAGGCTCCTCGACCGATGACCCAGACCGCCGACATCCTCGACGAGCATCCCGACGCCGACGTCTGCACCGTCGCGCTGCGTTCGTTCGGCGGCCGCACCGGCTTCTCCGGCCGGATCGCGACCGTCCGCTGCCACGAGGACAACGTGCTCCTCAGGGCGCGCCTCGGCGAGCCCGGCGAGGGCCGCGTGCTCGTCGTCGACGGCGGCGGCTCGTCGCGCGTCGCCCTGATGGGTGACATGATCGCCACCCTCGCGTGCGACAACGGCTGGGCCGGTGTCGTCATCAACGGCTGCGTGCGGGACGTGCCGGCGCTGCGCGGGCTCGACGTCGGCATCGCGGCGCTCGGCTCGACCCCGCGCCCGAGCGGGAAGACGGGCGCAGGCGAGGCCGACGTCCCGGTCCGTTTCGGGGACGTGGAGTTCCGGCCGGGCGACACCCTCTACGCCGACGAGGACGGCATCGTCGTCATCCGCTGACGACGCGGGCGAGGCCCCGCTCCACCTGCACGTCGAAGCGGCGGCCGAACGCGTGCACTCCCTCGAGCGCGAGACCGTCGACCCACGCGGGTAGCGGGTCGCCCGCGACGCGAAGGAGGCGGGCATCGGGGTCGGGCTCGAGCCCGAGCAGGGCGCGCAGGAGCAGCACCGGCGTCCCGGCCGCCCACGCCTGCGGGCGGGCCGACGCGGGAACGGCGCCGGGCGGCTCTTCCGCCCGGCGCTCGAAACCCGCGAAGTGCTCGGGCAGCCGGTGCTCGAAGAACGACGCGCAGTCGACCAGCGCGCGCACCACGCGCCGTGCCTCCGCCGGGCGGCCGGAGAGCCCGAGCCCGTAGGCGATCAACGAGTTGTCGTGCGGCCAGACGGTGCCGTCGTGGTACTCGACCGGGTCGAACGCCGTCTCGTCCGCCGCGAGCGTGCGGATGCCCCAGCCCGACCAGAGCGGCCCCGACGTGAGCCGCGCGGCGACCGCGGCGACGCGCTCCGGCGGGATGATGCCGCTCCAGAGGAGATGGCCCATGTTCGAAGCGAGCGCGTCGACCGGACGCTTCTCGCCGTCCAGCCCGAGCGCGTACCAGCCGTGCTCCGGAAGCCAGAACGCGGCGTCGAAGCGCTCGTGCAGCTCGGCCGCCTCGCGCTCCAGCCGCGCGGCCGTCTCCTCGTCGCCCCACACCCGGCGCGCGAGCTCCGCCGTGCGCAGCTTCGCGTCGTAGACGTATCCCTGCACCTCGACCGGTGCGATCGGCGGATGTGCGAGCGACCCGTCGCGGAAGACCATCGAGTTGTGCGAGTCCTTCCAGTTCTGGTTGTCGAGGCCGTTCGGCGCGCGGCGCAGGTACTCGACGAAGCCGTCACCGTCGCGGTCGGCCGGGCCGTCGATCCACGCGAGCGCACGGCGTGCGTTGGGCTCGAGCTCGCGCACGATCGCGTCGTCCCCGCTCCACCGCCACAGCTCCGAGAGGAGGACGAGGTAGAGCGGCGTCGCGTCGACGGTCCCGTAGTAGCGGTCCGACCACACGAGCGCGGTCTTGCCGCGCCGGATCTCGTGCACGATCTTTCCCGGCTCGGCGTCGCGCCTCGGGTCGTCGGCCTCGGCCTGCGTCTCGGCGAGCGCGCGGAGGACGGCGGTCGCGAGCTCGGGCCCGAGCGGGATGGTCTGGAACGCCGTGATCAGCGTGTCCCGCCCGAAGAGCGTCATGAACCACGGGAGCCCCGCCGCCGGCACCATGCCGCTTCCGGCCCAGCGCAGCCGCAGTGCCGCGAGGTCGGCGAGCGACCGCGTCCAGGTCGCCTCGAGGGTGGGCTCGGCGGGTGCGACGAGGCGCGGCACCGAGCGCCACCACCGCTCGAGCGAGTCGTCCCGCTCGCGCCGGTCGTCGCGCAGCCGCTGCTCGAACGCCACGCCGTCGAGCGGCGCAGCCCCGTCCAGGACGCACTGCACGACGACCAGGAGACGGCGGCTCGCACCGGGCCCGAGCCGGAGCCGGTAGCGCGCGATCCCGCCGTCGTGCTCGTCGGGCGCCGGCGCGAGGTGGACGAGCGTCCGGGCAGGAAAGCCGTCGTCGGCGAACTCGACGGTGGTCGCGTCGTCCCACTGCTCCGGGCAGGAGGAGTCGTGGGCTGCGGCGCCTCCGTCCGCGACCCGCTTGACCGCGTGGATGTCGGCGAAGTCCGAGGCCGCCTCGACGCCGACCACGACCTCGAGCTCGCGCTCCGAGCGGTTCTCGAGCGTGATCGTCTCCTCGAGCCCGCTGCCGACGAAGAGCTCGCGACGAACGTGGAGACCCGCCGGGCCGCGCAGCTCGAAGACGGCCACGTGCGGAGCCGCCTGCTCGAACGTGGCGAGCTCGCCCCGCTCCCCGTCGACCGTCAGGACGAGCCGCGACAGGAACCTCGTGTCCTCGGCGAAGAGCCCGGATGCCGCCGCGAACCCGTCGACGTCGCCACGGTCGTCACAGACGACGAACGTCGACCCGTCGAGGACCGTGACGGGGAGGTCGATCTCGGGCGCGGCGCTCACGCGCCGATCGCCGCGCCCGAGTCGAGATCGAAGAAGTGCAGCTTGCGGAGGTCGACGGCGAGGTCGACTCGCTCGTCCGGCCGCACCGTCGTCGAGGCGTCGAGACGCGCGACGACGAGCGCACGCGCGTCGGCGCCGTCCGACTTGATCTCGGCGAGCTCGCGCGCTTCCTCGGTGTCGACGAGCCCCTCGAGGACGTCCTCGGCGAGCACCGGCGTCGCCTCGACCTCGACGTGCGCGAGCTGCTCCGGGCCGAGCGCCTCGACGGCGCGGACGACGCCGGGCAGGTGGCCGTGGTTGCCGTTGCTGCGAGCGTCGTCCTCGCCGAGCGCCTCGGGGCGGATGCCGAGCGCGATCCGCCTCCCCGCATAGCCCGCGAGCTCTGCGCGCCGATCGGCGAGCGGCAGCACGGACGAGCCGACGCGGGCGGCGAGACCGTCCCCGTTCCGCTCGAGTGCAGCCTCGAGCACGTTCATCGCCGGGCTGCCGATGAAGCTCGCGACGAACAGGTTCGCCGGCCGCTCGTACAGGCGCTGCGGCGCGTCGAACTGCTGCAGCACCCCCCGCCGAAGCACTGCCACGCGATCGCCCATCGTCATCGCCTCGACCTGGTCGTGCGTCACGTACACGGTGGTGACGCGAAGCTGCCGCTGGATCCGCGAGATCTCCGCGCGCATCTGGACGCGCAGCTTCGCGTCGAGGTTCGAGAGCGGCTCGTCCATCAGGAAGACCTGCGGCTCGCGGACGATCGCCCGCCCCATCGCCACGCGCTGGCGCTGGCCGCCGGAGAGCTGGCGCGGCTTCCGGTCGAGGTGGTCGAGGAGCCCGATGATGCGCGCCGTCTCCTCGATCCGCTTTCGCGCCTCGGGCTTCGGCACCTTCCGCATGCGAAGCGCGAAGCCGATGTTCTCGGCGACCGTCATGTGCGGGTACAGCGCGTAGTTCTGGAAGACCATCGCGACGTCGCGGTCGCGGGGCGGCAGGTTGTTGACGACGCGCTCGCCGATCCGGATCTCTCCGCCCGAGATCTCCTCGAGCCCGGCGAGCATGCGCAGCGCGGTCGTCTTGCCGCAGCCCGACGGGCCGACGAGGACGACGAACTCGCCGTCCGCGACGTCGAGGTCGAGGTCCGAGACGGCGCGGAAGCCGTCGCCGTACGTCTTCGTGACGCTGTCGAACGTGATCGCTGCCACGGCTACTCCTTCACGGCCCCGGCGGAGGCATTCATGATCCGCCGCTGGAAGACGAAGAACAGGATCGCGACCGGGATCGTCATCAGGACGGAGGCCGCGAGCTTCAGCGGATAGCGGTTGCCGACGCCGAGCTGGCCGGACGCGAGCTGCGCGACGCCCTTCGTCAACGTGTTCAGGCTCGTGCTCTGCGCCGAGATGATGAACTGCGCGAGCTCGTTCCACGAGCCCTGGAACGAGAGGATGAAGATGGTCACGAGTGCGGGCCGCGCCATCGGCAGCACGATCGACCAGTAGATCCGGAAGATGCTCGCGCCGTCGATGCGCGCCGACTCCTCGACGCTGACGGGGATCGACTCGAAGAAGTTCTTCATGATGAAGACGCCGGCCGCGTCGACGAGCAGCGGGACGATCATCCCGTAGTACGTGTCGTACATGCCGAGCTGCCGGATCATCAGGAACTTCGGGATCAGCAGCACGACCCCCGGCACCGCCATCACGGCGACGATCGTCGCGAAGGCCGCGCCCCGCCCGCGGAACCGCAGCCGCGCGAGCGCGTACCCGGCGAGGCTGTCGAGGAACACGCGGAGGAACGTGACGCTGAGCGTCACGATCGCCGAGTTCTTCACCCAGACCAGGAAGTCCTGGTCCTTGTAGAGCTGGTGGAACGCAGTCGTGGTCGCCGGCGACGGCACGAGCGAGAGCGGGTTCGCCGTCGCGTCGGGCTCCGTCTTGAACGCCGTCACGACGGCGATCACGAACGGGAAGATGTAGACGACGGCGATCGCGAGCAGGACGCTGTAGGTGAGCGCGGTTCCGATCCGCCGCCGCCGGACGGCGCTCGACTCGCTCCGGAGCCTCGCCTCCCGCTGCGGCACGGCCGTCGCCGCCGAGCCGCTCACCGCGAGCCTCCGGTCGCAACCCGGGACTGGCCGCTCTGGACGGTGGTCGTCGGCAGGAAGCGGCGCCGCCGCGACAGGCGGTCGGGGTTTCGTGTCGCGAGACGCGTCACCACGGTGAAGAAGACGATGATCGCGAAGAGGATGAACGCGAGCGCCGCGCCCACTCCCCACTCGTTGCCGTTGAACGAGGTGTTGAACGACAGGAACGCCGGTGTCAGCGTCGTGTTCGACGGGCTGCCCTGCGTGCCTGTGTAGATCTGATCGAAGATCTGCCAGGTGCCGATCAGCCCTAGCGTCACGACGGTGAAGATCGTCGGCCTGATCATCGGCACCGTCACGTGCCGGAACTTCCGCCACTCCGTCGCGCCGTCGAGGGCAGCGGCCTCGTTGACGGACTCGTCGATGTTCTGCAGCGCCGCGAGGAAGAGCAGCATGAACGTCCCCGACGTCGTGAAGACCGCCATCAGGATGAAGACGCACATCGCGATGCTCGGGCCCGAGACCCAGTCCCAGTAGCTGACGCCGAGGAAGAGGCCGTTCGCCAGCGACGAGGGCGGATTGGTGACTCCGAACTGGCCGAGGATCACGTGGAAGAGGCCGCGCGGGTCGTACATCCACGAGGGGCCGGTGGCGCCGAGGTACGACAGGAGCTTGTTGATCACGCCGCTCGGCGAGAAGAGGAACAGAAAGAGGATCGTGATCGCGACGGAGCTCGTCACGGACGGGAAGTAGAACGCGGTCCTGAAGAAGCCGACGAACTTGACCCGCCGGTTCACGAACACGGCGAGCAGGAGCGCGACAGCCGTCTGGACCGGCACCACCAGGATCACGTAGTAGAAGTTGTTCCGGAGCGACTCGCCGAAGTTGTTCTGGTCGAGCCCCGGCGTCGTCAGCAGGTGGCGGTAGTTCTGGAGCCCGACCCAGTGCGCGTGCGTGCCGAGCGGGCTGCCGTTGCCGTTCCAGTCCGAGAAGCTGACCCACACCGCCATCGCGATCGGCAGTACGAGGAACAGCCCGAGGATGACGATCACGGGCAGGAGGAACAGCCACCCCGCTCCGGCCTCGTGACCGCGGATCCCGGGTTCCCGCAGCCGTCTCGTGACGCTCTTCAGCAACGCTGCCTCCGTCGTCTCGCGGGAGCTCCGCCGGCGGCGACAGTAGCCGCCGGCGGAGCGCACCGCCTCGTTACTGGTTGAGGATCGACTGCAGCTCGGAGTTGATCCGGTTCAGGATCGTCTTGGGATCCGTGTTCGGAAGCCCCTGGAGCTGCTGGTTGAAGTCACCCAGCACCGTCGCGATGTTCGGGACGGGCGGGATGCTCTTCGAGTAGTCCGCCGCCGCGAGGAACGCGGCGTACTGCGGGTACGTCTTCGACCAGATCTTCCGGTCGGCCTTCACCGACGGCATGACTCCGAAGGCCTTCGCGTTCCCCATCTCGACCTTCGTCTGCGTCAGGTACGTGATCAGCGCCATCGCGTCGGCCTTGTTCTTCGAGGCCTGCGCGAGGCCCCAGCCGCCGTCGTACTGCAGCGTGCCCTTGCCGGCCGGGCCACTCGGGAGCTCGACTGCCTTCCAGCCGACGGTCGGGTAGTCGGCCTTCATCGCTCCGGCGATCCAGTTGCCCTCGATCGTCATCGCGCACATCTTCTTACCGAAGCCCTCGCCGCCCCAGCCCACGCCGAGCTGGTTCGTCAGCTTCATCGAGCCGTTCTTGATCATCGACTTGACGAAGTTGAACGCGGCGATGTTCGCCTTGCTGTTGACGGTCGCAGTCTTGCCGTTCTTCGAGACGAGCCAGCCGCCCGACTGCAGCATGAAGACGCCCAGGCGGTGGAACTCGGGGTTCGTACAGAGGCCGACCTGGCCGTTCCGCGTCAGCTTCTTCGCGACGGAGGCGAGCTGCTGCCACGTCTTCGGATAGCTCTTCGCCGTCAGGTGGGCGCCCTTCCAGGACGCGGTGTTGATGACGAGCGCGAGCGTCGAGAAGTCCTTCGGCGCCGCGTAGAGGTGGCCCTTGTAGGTGTACGCCTCGCGGAGGCTCGGATAGAAGGACTTGACGTTCTTCAGGTTGTCGAGCGGCGCGAGCACGCCGGTCTTCGCGTACGTCGCCACCTGGTCGTTGCCGAGGTAGAAGATGTCCGGCGGGTTGCCCGACGCGAAGCCCTGGGCGAGCTGCTGGCCGAGGTCGGAGGCAACGACGACGTTCACGGCGATGCCGGTCTGCTTGCTCCACGCGCTCGCCGCGTTCTTGACCGCGTAGGTCTCCGCCGGCCCGGAGCTGCCGATCAGAGCCGTGATCGTCGTGGCCTTCGTGGCCGCCGGTGAGCCGAGCGCGACGCCGGCGGTGACGGCGAGGGTGCCGACCGTGACGGCCGCCAGCGCGAGCCGCCAGCGAGCAGTCCGGGAAATGCGGTGCGGATACACGAAATGTCCTCCTTGGGGAGCTGTCGAGAACGACGAACGGGTCGCTGGGGGGCGTCGTGGAACCGGCTCCATCCGTTGTTCGCGGCGAGCCTACGACCGCCGTAGCCAGCTTGTCAAGGAATTTCGTTCACTTCGACGCGACCATGAGCGTATGGTTAGGAGGGCGAGTTGGAAACGCTTCCCCCCACCACTCCCGCGACGATCAACGACGTCGCCGCCCGCGCGGGCGTCGGCGTGGGCACCGTCTCGCGCGTCCTCAACGGGCGGGCGAACGTGCGACCCGTGACACGGGCGAAGGTGCTCGACGCGATCGAGGCGCTGAAGTACCGGCCGAGCTCGCTGGCGCGGAACCTGTCGCTGCGCCGCACGCACGTGATCGGCGTCGTCGTCCCGTTCTTCACGAGCCACTCGGCGGTCGAGCGCGTGCGCGGCGTCGCGTCGGTGCTCGCCCGCTCGCCGTACGACCTGATGCTCTTCGACATCGAGGCGGAGGACAGGCGCGAGCACGCGTTCCGGCTCTTCGACCGCGGCGACCGCTCCGACGGCCTGCTACTCCTCTCCCTCGTCCCGCCGGACGACGAGGTCGAGCGGCTGCGCGCGGCGCGCCTGCCGTGCGTCCTCGTCGACGCGCCGCATCCCGAGTTCCCGAGCATCGTGATCGACGACGTCCGGGGCGGCGAGCTCGCGACGTCCCACCTGATCGAGCTCGGCCACCGGCTGATCGCCTTCGTCGGCGACAAGCCGCCCGACCCGTTCCGGTTCGCCTCCAGCCGCGACCGCACGGTGGGCTACGAGCGGGCGCTCGCGCAGGCCGGGATCGAGCCTCGCCCGGAGTTCGTGCGCGAGGGGACGCAGAGCCACCAGGTCGCCCGCGGGATCGCGATCGACCTCCTGCGCCTCCCGCAGCGGCCGACGGCCGTCTTCGCCGCCTCGGACGCGCAGGCGCTGGGCGTCCTCGAGGCTGCGCGCATCCTCGGCCTCCGTGTGCCGGAGGAGCTGTCGGTCGTCGGCTTCGACGACGTCGAGGTCGCCGCCCTCGTCGGGCTGACGACGGTGCGTCAGCCGCTCTTCGAGAGCGGCCGCCGCGGAGCCGAGCGGCTCCTGCAGCTCGTGACCGGGGAGCCCGACCAGGTCGCGCAACCGGACGTGGAGCAGCTGCCGGTCGAGGTCGTCATCCGCTCGACCACCGCCGCTCCGCCGCGCTGACCCTGCCGCGATTGCGGGACACGGATGTCAGTGTGTTCTCATTCTGCGGCAACACCCGCTCGACGTACGCGGCAGCCGGGTCGGCGGTGTCGATGATCTCCGCCTCGTTCACGAACGCGAGCTGCGACAGGCCGGTGATCCCCGGCTTGACGCGAAGGATCTCCGAGTACGCAGCGGTCCGCCGGACGTGGCGGCCGTTGCCTCGTCGCGTTGCTCCGCGCGTGCGACGACGGCAATTGGCTCTCTCCAGCACATCGCCCCTGTGAATCCAGGTTGGGGCCTGCTCTTGCAGAACTCTCTGCCGGACTAGTTCAGAAGGGACAGTTAGCCGTTTCCGGGAAGCGTCAGTAGCGTGGCCGCGTGGAGAGCGCGTCGGTCATCCCGGACGTTCTCGCGGAGGTCGGGCCGCGGTTGAAGCGGCTGCGCACGCGCCGCGGGATCACCCTGACCGCGCTCGCGGCGAAGACCGGCATCTCGAAGAGCACGCTCTCGCGCCTCGAGAGCGGGCAGCGGAAGCCGAGCCTCGAGCTGCTCCTACCGCTCGCCGAGGTGTACCAGGTGCGGCTCGACGAGCTCGTCGGCGCCCCCGAGGTGGGCGACCCCCGCATCCGCTTCAAGCCGCGCACCCGGAACGGCCGCCTGGTCTTCCCGCTGACCCAGCAGTCGAGCGGTCTCGCGGTCTGGAAGGTCGTGATTCCACCCGAACGAGAACGTGCGCTTCGCACCCACGCCGGCTACGAGTGGCTCTACGTGCTTTCCGGGCAGCTGCGCCTGATCCTCGGCGAGCACGACATCACGATGGGGCCGGGCGAGGTCGCGGAGTTCGACACGCGGCTGCCGCACTGGTTCGGCCCGGCGGACGACGAGCCGGTCGAGATCCTGAGCGTGCACGGAAGCGACGGCCACCGGATGCACGTGCGCGCTGCACCACGCCGCGGCTCGACCACCTGACAGGCGACCCGGTTCCCGGAAACGGAAACGAAAGTTGCCTGCGCAGGCGGTCGAAGACGGGTCTTCTACCTCCCCGACGGCCCGGAGCAGCAAGCGCGCGACGCGCGGTACGCGACGATCCTGGAGACGCTCCCCTTCGGCACCCGGCAGCCGATCTGGGAGCACGACGTCCGCGACGACCTCGCCGCCGCGCCGTGAGCC
>DASUAX010000091.1:0-8680 GCA_035763525.1 Gaiellaceae bacterium | reverse complement strand
CAGGGACAGTCCCTGGACATGGCCGCTTAGGACACGTCGGAGCGCTCGACCTCACCGTCGAAGTAGTCGACGGCGTCGGCCAGTCGGAAGAGCTTCCCCGGCGGCCAGGCGCCGACCTTCCCCGAGTCCGGGTAGACGGAGGTGCCCGGCGTCGTCCGGTCCGACCAGATCACGATCCGAGCGGGCTCGTCGCCGTGGTTCGTGACCTTGTGCGCGCCTTCCTCGCCCGGCGGGCAGAAGACGCAGTCCCACGGCCCGAGCTCCCGCTCCCCTGCCGGCGTCCGCACGGTCGGGCGGCCGGTCAGGACAACGATCCACTCCTCCTCGCCGCACTCGTAGTGGTACGGACAGACGCTCTGCCCCGGCGGCAGCTCGAACACGTTGAGCGCGATCTTCGCGCCGCCGAGGACCGGCGCGGTGCGTAGGTACGCGGTGTGGTACCCGGGCGGGTCGTCCTCGTCGAACCCGAGCTCCACGTCGAAGACGTTCACTCGCCCTCCCAGTACTCGACCTCGTCGCCGATCCAGCCGCGGTGCCTGAAGCCGGGCCCGTAGACGAGGAGCTTGCCGCTGTCGGGATAGATCGCCGCACCGGCCGGCTCGTCAACCGACGGCATCGCGAACCGTGCGACGGTCCCCGAGTCGTTGCGAATCCCGTGTGCGCCGGCAGGGCCCTCGGGAAAACACATAACGTCGCCCGGGTGCAGCGTGAGCTCGCCGTCGGGTGTCCGCACGACGACCTCGCCTTCGATCACGAGCAGCCACTCCTCGGAACCGAGCTCGAAGTGGTACGGCCAGGTCGCCTGACCGGGGTCGAGCTCGTAGACGCCGAAGCCGGTGCGCTTCGCGCCGAGCTCCCGGGCCGGGTGCAGCGACCGGAACCGGTGGCCCGTCGGGCCGTCGTCCGAGGGCTCGAGCGAGCAA
The DNA here is from genome assembly GCA_035763525.1 of Gaiellaceae bacterium. GTDB lineage: Bacteria > Actinomycetota > Thermoleophilia > Gaiellales > Gaiellaceae > PALSA-600. The sequence goes on along the minus strand of DASUAX010000091.1, from coordinate 7,757 downwards.
TCGCGGAGGTTGATCACGCCGCCAATCCTGCCCAAGCGACGGCCACGACGGTCGAGACAGCGCGCTCGACGTCCTCCTCCTCGCCCGGCAGCTGCCCCAGCACCCAACCGGTGAGGATCTCCTCGAGTGCGCCGTAGATCGTCCAGGCGGCGAACGTGACGTCGCAGTCGGCCCGCACCTCACCGCGCTCCCGCGCCGCCTCGAGCATGCGCGCGAGCGCCCGGAAGATCCCGTCGATCTCCTCGACCCGCTGCCCCACCTGCGGGCTGCGCGCGATCTCGCGCACGAGCACACCGATCCGCTCCGGGGTCGCGAGCCAGGAGCCGAGATAGACGCGCGCGAAGCGGCGCAGTTGCTCGCGCAGGGGCACGTCGGCCGTCTCGATCCGCTCGGTCTCGACCGCGAGAAGCTGCCACGTCTCCCGGAAGATCGTCTCGAGCACCGCGTCCTTCGAGCGGAAGTAGTGGTAGAGGAGCCCGTGCGCGACCCCTGCCTCCTCGGCGATGTCGCCGACACGAGCCGCACGAAAGCCCTTGCGCGCGAACACGCGAACGGCAGCGTCGAGCAGCTCCGTCCGCCGGTCGGCCGTGCGCTCCGCCATGAGCGAGCGCAGCATAATCCGCTCCGAATGGACGCGCTCGCCGGGGTCACGGTCGTCGACTTCACGCGACAGCTTCCCGGGCCGTACGCGAGCCGCGAGCTGCTGCGCCGCGGCGCACGCGTGGTCAAGGTCGAGCCGCCCGAGGGCGACCCGATGCCGCCGGGCTGGTATCGCGCGCTCAACGAGGGCAAGGAGGTCGTGGCGTGGGACGCGCGGACGGAGCCGCCGCCGGAGGCGCTCGCCGGCGCCGACGTCGTGATCGAGGGGTTCCGCCCCGGCGTGTTCGACCGGCTGGGGGCGGCGCTGCCCGAGGACGCGATCGTCTGCTCGATCACCGGCTACGGCGACACCGGCCCCCGCGCGCACGACGCCGGGCACGACCTCAACTACCTCGGCTACGCCGGCGTGCTGCACGACACGGCGCCGGCCGTCCCACCCGTGCAGGTCGCCGACCTCGCGGCCGGCGCGCAGGCCGCGGTGATCGAGATCCTCGCTGCGCTGCTCGAACGCATGCGCAGCGGCGACGGCGCCCGGATCGTGGTGTCGATGACCCGCAACGCGCACGAGCTCGCCGCGCACCGTCTGACGGGAGAGCCCGTCCCGCGCCTCCTAACCGGCGGCGCGGCCTGCTACCGCCTCTACGAGACCGGCGACGGCCGCCACCTGACCGTCGCGGCGCTCGAGCCGAAGTTCTGGCGGAACCTCTGCCGCCTGCTGGGCCGCGACGACCTCGTCGACCGGGCGTTCGAGCCCGAGCTGCCCGAGCTCGCGAGCCTCTTCCGTACCCGCACGCTCGCCGACTGGCGCGCGCTGCTCGAGGGGAAGGACACCTGCGTCGGCGCCGTGCTGACGCTCGAGGAGGCCGCGGCCGAGCTCGCGTGAACAGCACCGCGATCCTCGTTCGCGCCGGCGGCGCATCGAGCGTCAGCGCACTGCGGAGCCGTACCGCGACACCGACCTGCTGAGGGCGCCCTGGGCGTGCCACGCGCCGAGCGCGAGCACGAACGCGGCCCCCACCGCGATCAGCAGCGCCTGGGCGGCGACGCCGAAGGCGACTGCCTCGTCCGTGTGCACGCCGGACGCGACGAGGATGGCGGCACCTGCGCCCGCCTGCATCGCCGCGCCCGCGGGAGCCACCGGCAGCACCGCTGCCGCGGACGAGGCGCACACGAAGGCGAGGGCGAGCGCGAAGTCGGTGCCGAGCCCGAAGGCGGCGAGCAGCACGAACATCGCGAGCGCGCGCAGCACCCACGAGAGGGCGACCCCGGCCCACGCGCAGACGGCATCGCGGGGAGGGGTCGCGTGCTCGCGCACCCAGCCGGCGAGGCGGAAGCGCGTGACGACCCCGAGCGCTGCGAGCCGCGGCAGCGTGAGCACGGCGGCCGCGGCGAGCACGCCTGCTCCGGCAACGACGAAGAGACCGGCGCGCAGCCAGCCGTCGACGCGCGAGACGCCGAGCGCGACGGAGGCGAGCGGCGTCAGCGCGGCGCTGTCGAGCAGCCCGAGCAGGAAGAGCGAGAGCGCGACCGCGCCGATGCTCGCACGGCGCCGGCGGCAGCGGCGCACGACGGCGACGCGAATCACCTCGTCGCAGCGGCCCGGCAGCGCGATACCGCCCACCGACGCGGCGCCGCCGGCGGCGGCGAGCGTCAGCACCGCCGGCCGGTGCTCGAGCCGGAAGAGCCGCTGCCAGCCCCACGCCTTCGCTGCGTAGGCACCGAGCATCACCACCGCTGCGAGGCCGACGAGCCACAGGTTCGCGCGATGGAGCGGCCACCCGGCCCGTGCGAAGTGGCGCGCGACGAGCGCGGCCACGACGAGCGCGACCAGGACGAACGCGATGTTGAGGAGCCGCTTCAGCAGAGACAACCCGGGCCGTTATCGGCAGCGAGGCGTCTACGTTGTATCCGACTTCTCCCCCGGCCGAGGGAGCATCCGGTCGGAGATGCCGCCGAGCGCCTGCGTGAGCTCGCTCGGGATCACCCATACCTTGTTGGCGTCGCCCTGCGCGATCTGAGGCAGCACCTGCAGGTACTGGTAGGCGAGGAGCTGCGGGTCGGGGTTGCCGTCGTGGATCGCCTGGAAGACCGTCTCGATCGCCTTCGACTGCCCCTCGGCCGAGAGGATCGCCGCCTGCTTCTGCCCCTCGGCCTTGAGGATCGCCGCCTGCTTCTCGCCCTCCGCTTGCAGGATCTGCGCCTGTTTCACGCCCTCCGCTTGCAGGATCGCCGCGCGCTTCTCACGGTCGGCGCGCATCTGCTTCTCCATGGTGTCCTTGACGGAGGCGGGCGGGTCGACCGCTTTCAGCTCGACGCGGTGCACGCGGATCCCCCACTTGCCGGTCGCATCGTCGAGGATGCCGCGCAGCTGGTCGTTGATCTGGTCGCGAGAGGTGAGCGTCTGCTCGAGCGTCATCCCGCCGATCACGTTCCGGAGCGTCGTCACCGTCAGCATGTCGATCGCGTCGACGGGATTCGCGATCTCGTACGTTGCCGCCTTCGGGTCGGTGACCTGGAAGTAGATGACCGAATCGATGTTCACGACCAGGTTGTCCTGGGTGATCACCGGCTGCGGGTCGAAGGACATCACCTGCTCGCGCAGGTCGGCGAGCGGCCGCACGCGGTCGACGAACGGGATCACGAGCGCGAGCCCGGGCGTCAGCGTGCGGGAGTAGCGGCCGAGCCGCTCGACGACGCCGGCACGCGCCTGCGGGATCACGCGCACGGTGCGCGCGAGCACGACGAGCACGAACGCGACGAGCACCGCGAGGACGATCAGGGCAGCCACTGCGAACCTCCTATTCGGCGACGAGCGCGGTTGCGCCCTCGATTCGGACGACGTCGACGGTCGCACCCTCGGGATACACCTCGCTGTCGAGATACGAGCGCGCGGACCATTCCTCGCCGCCGATGCGGACACGGCCGCCGACCGCGTCGACCCGCCGTGTGACGACCGCCCGACGGCCGACGAGAGCGTCGGTGCCGGTGCGCGAGAGCGCGGGCATCCGGATGTGGCTGCGGGCGATCGGCCGCAGCACGGCGAGCGAGAGCAGCGCGGCGGCGATGAAGACGATCACCGACACGATGCCGCCGGCGAAGAGCGCGACGATCGCCGCCGCGGCGGCGGCGAGGGCGACGGGGCCGAGGAAGAAGAGCCCGGGCGTGAGCACCTCGCCGATCGCGAGCAAGACCGCGGCCACCACCCAGGCGACGAACACGACGTAGACGACTCTAGATGACGTTCAGGAGGGCGCGGAGGTCGTCGATCGACTCGAGCTCCGGATGCCGCCGCTCGCGGTCGAGGAGCACCGCGCGCATGCCGACGGCGAGCGCCCCCTCCACGTCGTCCTCGATCGTGTCGCCCACCATCACCGCGTCTCCCGCGACGACGTCGAGCAACTCGAGCATGCGCCGGAAGATCGTCTCGTGCGGCTTCGTCTTGCCGTGCACGCCGGAGGTCAGCACCGCGTCGACGGCCAGGCGGTGATGCGCGACGAACGCACCGAGGTCGCGGGCGCTGTTCGAGAGGAGGCCGATGCGCAGACCGCGGTCGCGCAGCGCGTCGAGCACCGGCAGCGCGTCGTCGTACAGCTCGAAATGGTGCGCGAACGCCCAGGCGCTCTCCATCTCGGCTGCGGCCGCGTAGGTGTTCCCCGTTCCACCCATGCCCTCGATGACCCGCTGCGTGAAACGGATCCAGACCTCCTCGTCGTGGTCGAGCTCCGGGTGGCGCTTCAGGTCGACGAAGGCCGCGCGACGCGCCTCCTCGTACCGGTCGGGGTCGAGCGTCAGCCCGTGGCGCTCGCCGAGCCTGCGGTAGCCCTCCGGCCCGAGGTCCGGCCCGGGGCGGGCGAGCGTGAAGTCGACGTCGAAGACGACGGCACGGAGCGGCACGGATGCGACGATAGCCTCGGGCGGGGTCACCCGAACGGGTGGCGAACGTCCGCCCGCACGCTGGTTCAATGCGCCCGATGCGGCTTCGCCTCCTCGCCTGCCTGGTCGTCGCGCTCGCCGTGGCGCCCGCCGCGGGAGCGTCCGCGGACGGCTGGACGACGCACCGCTCCACCTCGGGCGGCTTCACCGTCTCGACGCCGGCGACGTGGATCGACATGACGCGATTGACGCCGCAGGTGCTCGCGAAGGCGAGGACGGTGCCTGCCCTCCAGCAGTACATCACGCTCCTCCGCACGTCGAAGGTGGTCAAGCTGCTCGTCGCGGACGCCGGCGCGACCTCGCTCGCGAACCACTATGCGTCGAACCTCAACGTCGTCCAGGCGCCGACCGTGGGCGACCTGCGGTTCCAGCGCGACGCGACGGTCGCCGGGCTGAAGTCGACGGGGGTCGTCAAGGGTGCGGTGCACGCGACGTACGTCACGCTGCCCGCCGGCAAGGCGGTGTCGCTCGCCTACCAGGCCCGCTTCAACACGACGACGCCGACCGTCGCGCTGCAGCAGTTCCTCTTCGTGCGCGGCGGCAAGATCACCGTGCTCACGTACACGACGCTACCGAAGCTCCGCGGCACGTACACCGCGGTCTTCTCGCGCAGCGCGCACAGCTTCCGCTTCCGCTGATCACCCGGACGAGGACGCCCGGCACCGACGGTGCCAGGCTCCTCTTCCTCAATCGGGGTGCCCAGATTTGAACTGGGGACCTCTCCGACCCGAACGGAGCGCGCTACCAGGCTGCGCCACACCCCGAAGCGGCTACAGGTTAGCGGCTCTCACGACCACTCAAGCGCCGCTCGCGCGCACGCGTCCGGCCGCTCGCCGATCAGCAGGTGGCCGCAATCGGCGATCACGCGCAGCGGCGCGCGCAGGCGGCGCGCGTACTCGAAGCCGTCGGCGAGCGGCACCTGCCGGTCGCGCGCACCGAAGAGGACGAGCGTGCGCGTCCGGACGCGGTCGAGGCTCGGCCGCGGATCGTCACGAGCGAGGGCGAGGCCCGCGCCGAGCGCGTCCGTGTGCAGCTCCGACGCGCGCAGGAAGCCGTGCACCGAGGCTTCCGAGAGGACGTCGGCGTTCGCGACCTCGAACCGTCCGAAGACGAGGCGCTTGAGCCGGCGCGAGCGGCCGATGCGGTCGACGCGGCGGCCGACGATCCGCGCCGGCCGGACCGTCCCGACCGCGGCCAGGAAGACGGTCGAGACGCGCGACGAGCTCGAGATGCCCGCCGGCGCGGCGAGGACGAGCGAGCGGACGAGCCCCGGATGACGCTCGGCGAGCCGGAGCGCGACGACGCCGCCCATCGAGTGCCCGAAGACGGCGACCGGCTCGTCGAGGATCGTCGCGACCGCGTCGGCGAACCCCGTGAGCGACGGCGCCGGCAGGGGATCCGAGCCGCCGTGGCCCGGCAGGTCGGGGACGAGCAGCCGCCGGCCCGTGAGGAGCGGCGCCATCTCCGTGTAGTTCCAGGCGGCGCCGCCGAAGCCGTGCAGGAGCAGGAGCGGCGGGCCCTCCCCGCCCCGGAACACGCGCAGCCGGACGCCCCGCGCGTCGTCGAATCCCGCCTCGAGGCCCGGCAGGAGGTCCGTCGCATCCGTCACCGGGATCGATTATCCTGAGGCCACGATGAGCTCCAGCGGGACAGGAGGGGATGCGTGAGGAAGCCTCCCGTCCTGCCTGCAGGGGAGCCGGAGACCTCGCCCGCCGAGCGCGACATGCGCGGCGGGCTTTTTTGTGGACCGGAAGGAGCGACATGGCGAACCACCTGACGCCCGACGAGCTGTCCAAGGAAGTCGGCATCGACCGCGACGAGGTGATCCGCATCTGCGTCGAGGAGCACGTGCCGATCTACCAGGGGAAGATCGACAAGTGGCTCTTTACGGCGGCACACAGCGCCGCGGAGCAGGGCGCCACGCTCCACTAGAACGTATGGAGTTGCCGGCGCCTCGCTCGTAAGTTGGCGCGGGTTGCCGTCGCGGTTGGCGCGGCGGTAGAGCCGCAATTACGGGAGGCGCCGGTATGGCTGAGGGTACGTGGGTTGGTCTTGATGTGCATGCGCGCAAGACGGTCGCGGGCGTGCTCGATGCGTCGTCGGGGGAGGTTCGGAGTCTGCGGGCGCCAACGGTGCCTGCCGAGACGGTTGAGTGGCTGCAGCAGTTTTCGGGGCCGGTCAGGGTGGCGTACGAAGCTGGCCCGACCGGCTATGGACTCGCGCGAGCGTGCACGGCCGCCGGGATCGCTTGCACGGTCGCCGCGCCATCGAAGATCCCGCGCGCGCCGGCCGATCGCGTCAAGACAGACCGGCGTGATGCCGAGCGGCTCGCGCGGTTGCTTCGCTTGGGCGAGCTGGTGGCGGTGCGCGTCCCGGAGCCGCGGGAGGAGGCGGCCCGGGATCTGGTGCGTGCGCGCGAGGACGCACGTGCCGAGTTGATGCGAGCTCGTCATCGACTCTCGAAGCTGCTGCTTCGGCACGGGCTGGTCTACGACTCCTCGGCGTGGACGCTCGCCCACGACGCCTGGTTGCGCCGGCAGCGGTTCGAGAGCCGGCCGCTGCAGCTCGCGCTGGAGGAGTCGTACGCGGCGGCCATGCAGGCGAAGACGCGCCGTGACGTGCTCGACGCGGCGATCGTCGAGCTGGCCGCCGAGCCGCCGTTCGCGGACACCGTCGGGCGCCTCTGCTGTTTGCGCGGTGTCGGCACGCTGACCGCGTTCGCGCTCACGGTTGAGCTCGGCGACTGGACACGCTTTCGCCCGCAGAGCATCGGCCCATTCCTCGGCCTGACCCCGAGCGAGGACTCGAGCGGTGAGCGTCGCCGGCTCGGCGGGATCACAAAGACCGGCAACACGCACGCGCGGCGGCTCTTGGTCGAGGCGGCCTGGCAGCAGCGGCGGCCGTTGCGTGAGAGCGCGACGCTCGCGCGCCGCCGGCAAGGACAGCCCGCCGCTGTACGCGCCCAGGCAGACCGCAGCGCTCGCCGCCTGCACCAGCGCTGGCAGGCGCTCGAGCGGCGCGGCAAGCGTCGCACGGTCGTCGCCGTCGCCGTCGCACGCGAGCTCGCCGGCCACTGCTGGTCACTCGCGACGATGTAACACCACCGATCATCGGCCCGGCGAGGAGAGCGCGAGCGGCGCAAACGACACGCGAGGAACGACCCGCGGGAGCGCTACGAGCCGCCATCACGGCGACGCCCGACTCTAGAAAGCGGCTCCGTTCCT
>DASUAX010000090.1:0-5776 GCA_035763525.1 Gaiellaceae bacterium | reverse complement strand
CGGTCGTCGAGCTGGATCACGTATGCCTGCCAGCCGTGCACGTCGCCGTCGTCCGCGCGTGGGAGGAGCACCGGCAGGTGCGCGAGCCGCTCGCCGTAGCCGGCGGCGATCGCCGAGAAGCGCGCGTGCAGGTCGCCGATCCGTCGCGCCTGCGGGATGCCGACGGCGCAGAGGATGTCCGACAGGCGGTAGTTGAGCGCGGGCGACGGCATGTCCGGCGGGACGAGCGAGCGCCAGCCATGGTTACGCAGCTGCCGGACGCGATCGGCGAACGCGTCGTCGTTCGTCGTCACCGCCCCGCCCTCACCGGTGGTGACGATCTTCCGCGGGTGGAAGCTGAGGCAGCCGGCGAGGCCGAGACCGCCGCAGGCGCGGCCGCGGTAGCGGGCGCCGAGTGCGCCGGCCGCATCCTCGAGCAGCGGCACGCCGTCGGGCAGGTCGTGCAGGCGCATCGGCCGCCCGAACAGGTGGACGCCGAGGATGAGCCTCGTGCGCGGGCCGACCCGGATCCTCGCCGGGTCGAGGTTCATCGTCTCCGCGTCGACGTCGACCAGTACCGGCTTCAGCCCCGAGAGCGCGACGACGTTCGCCGTCGCGGGAAACGTGTACGCGGGGACGATCACCTCGTCGCCCGGCTCGAGGCCGCACGCGAGCACTGCCAGGTGCAGCGCGGCCGTGCCCGAGGTGACGGCCAGCGCGTGCTCGACCTCGCAGATGCCGGCGATCAGCCGCTCGAACTCGTCCACCTTCGGCCCCATCGTGAGCATGCCGCTCTCGAGGACCTCGGCCACCTCCGCCAGCTCGGCCTCGCCGAGCGCCGGCCAGCCTAAGCGGATGCGAGCGCTTTCGCCCTGTACCACGCGACCGTCTTCTCGAGGCCCTCGTCGAGCTCGACGAGCGGCTCCCAGCCGAGCACCGTGCGCGCCTTCTCGACGTTCGGGATCCGCAGCTCGACGTCGGCGTAGTGGAGCGGCTGGAAGACGATGTCGACGTCGGCGCCCGAGATGCGCTTGATGCGCTGGGCGAGGTCGTAGATCGTCACCGCGGAGCGCGGGTTGCCGATGTTGAACGTCTGCCCCGGCGCCGCCTCGTGCTCGAGGCAGGCGAGCACGCCGCTCACCATGTCCGTGACGTACGTCCAGGCGCGGATCTGCGAGCCGTCCCCGTGGATCGTCAGCTCGCGGCCCGCGAGCACGTTCTCGATGAATGCGCGGATCGCCCCGCCGCCGATCTGGCCCGGCCCGTACACGTTGAACGGGTGCACGGTCACCGTGGGCAGGCCGAGCTCGTCGTGATAGGCGTGCGCCATGTGCTCGCCGGCGAGCTTCGAGACCGCGTACGTCCAGCGCGCCTCGCCGACGGAGCCGATCGTCGACACCTGCCCCTCCTCGACGCGAAACGCGTGCGTCCCGAACACCTCGCTCGTCGAGAAGTCGACGAAGCGCTCGAGCGTGCCCTTCGTCGCGAGCGCCGCCTCGAGCGCGTTGTACGTGCCGATCACGTTGACGCGCATCGTCCGCACCGGGCTCGCGAGCACCGTGTCGACCCCGGCGATCGCCGCACAGTGGACGAAATGGGTCGCGCCCGCCGCCGCCGCCCGGAACGCGTCGGCGTCGAGAATGTCGCCCTGCACGAGGCTGAAGTTCGGGTGCTCGCCGAGCTCGGTGCCGGAGAGGGCGTCACGGTGCAGGTTGTCGAAGGCCACGACCTCGTTGCGGCCGACGAGCTCGCGTGCGAGCGTCGTGCCGATGAAGCCGGCCCCGCCGCTGATGAAGATCCGCTTTCCCTCGAGCATCGCGAAGTAGGTTAGTCAGCCGGCGAGACTACGATCTCGGCGTGCCGAGCGGCGTCGCCGTCGTGCTGCGGACGAAGGACCGTCCACTCTTCCTCGAGCGCGCCGTCGCGAGCGTCCTCGGGCAGACGCACGACGACCTGGAGCTCGTCGTCGTCAACGACGGCGGAGACCCTGCGGCCGTCGACGAGGTCGTCGCCCGCGCCGCCGACGCGCGGATCCAGGTCCTGCACAACCCGGCCTCGGAGGGCATGGTGGCGGCCACGAACCGCGCCCTTGCGGCGAGCGCATCGACGTTCGTCGCCGTGCACGACGACGACGACACGTGGGCGCCGGGCTTCCTCGCCCGGACGGTCGCGCACCTCGAGACGAGCGGCGCGATGGGCGTCGTCGCGACGGCGGACCGCGTGGTCGAGCGCGTCGTCGACGGGCGAATCGAGCTGCTCTCGAGCGAGCGGCTCTTTCCCGAGCTCCGCTTCGTCAGCCTCTACCGGCTGTGTTTCGAGAACCTGGCCACGCCGATCGCGTTCCTCTACCGGCGCGAGGCGCTGGCAACGGTCGGCGGCTACGAGGAGCGGTTCGGTGGAGCCGCCGACTGGGAGTTCGCGCTCCGCTTCGTGGGCGCGTTCGAGGTCGACTACCTGCGGAGCGAGCAGGCGCTCGCCTTCTACCACCACCGGCCCGATGCGACCGGGATCGAGACGAACAGCGTCTACACCGACGAGCACCGCCGGCTCGAGAGTCGCATCGCGAACGAGCTCCTACGCGCCGACCTCGCGGCGGGGCGCCTCGGGCTGGGCCTGATCGTGAACGCCGTCCGCTTCGGGTACGAGGCGGACGAGCGGATGTTCGCGCGCGAGAAGGAGGCGATGGACGAGCGGGTCGAGTACCTCGCGTCCTGCGTCGCGAAGGTCGACCGGCGCGTCGAGGCGCTGCAGGAGGCGGTCACCCCGTCGGCGCGGCTGAAGGCAGACCTCGCCTTCGTCCGGCAGCTGCCCCGCGCGGTGGCGCGCCGCCTCGGGCGCGGCTGAACCTACGAGCTCGTGACGGGCACCTCGAGCGGAACGGTCTCCCGCCGGCCGCGGGCTGCGGCCGCGATGAAGAGCAGCGCGCCGAGCGTCATTCCGCCGGCGATCTCCGTCCAGACGGCGGCGTTGCCGCCGACCCGGTAGACCGGGCCGACGACGAGGCGGCCCATGGGCCCGCCGGAGCCGCTCGCCGCCATCACGGCCGTCATCACCTTCGCCCGCAGGGCGACGGGGGGCCGCGTCGTGATCATGCCCATGATCGGCGCGTTGATCAGCGGCACGAACAGCCCGCAGAGCACGACCGCACCGCCCACCACCGGCCATGCCACGGGTGCGACGACGATCCAGAGCGGCAGGGTCGCCGCGATGATCCCGAAGCTCGCGAGCTTGAGCGGTGCGAAGCGGTCGAGCAGCCTCATCACGAGCACCGAGCCGGCGACGGCGCCGATCCCGAACGCGGTGAAGATCCAGCCTGCGATGTGCGGGTCGTGGTCGTAGCGCGTGTACGCGAGCAACGGCACCGCCACGCTGATCCCGTTGGCGGCACCGTCGAGCACGATCACGGTCAGCGTCATCGGCCCGAGCAGCCGGTCGCGCGCGAGGTAGCGGACTCCGGCGAGCACGCCGCGGCTCTCCTCGTCCGCCACCACCGGTCGGCCGCCGCGCACGAATGCGAGCACGACCACGAAGGCGAAGAGGAACGTCGCGCCGTCGACGACGAGGAGCGGCGCCGTGCCGAGCCAGGCGATGAGGACGCCCGCGATCGACGGGCCGATCACGATCGGCAGGTGCGCGGCGCCGCCGAAGAGCCCCGAAGCCTTCGCAACCGCTTTCTCGTCGTCGCCGAGCACCTCGGGGATGATCGAGCGCTGCGAAGCCGCGTACGGCGCGGTGAAGACGCCGAGCAGGAAGACGATCACGACGAGGAGCGGCAGGGTGAGGTGACCGCTCCAGTGCAGGACGGGAACGAGCGCGACGAGCGGCGCGCGCACGAGGTCGGAGAGGAGCATCGTCGTGCGGGCGCCGAGCCGCGCGACGACCGAGCCGCTCGGGATCCCGAAGAGCGCCATCGGCAGGATCTCGGCGGCGAGGACGACGCTCATCTTCGTCGCGGAGCCGCTCGTCACGAGCACGAACCACGGGAGCGCGACGAACGTCATCGCGCTGCCGGTGCTCGAGACCGCCTCGGCCGTGAGGAGGGCGGGGAGCGTCGTGTTGCGCATGGCGCGAGAATATAGTACGTCCGTACGTTTTTGTAAAGTGTGGCTCGTGCCCAAGGTGAGCGAGGAGCACCGGCAGGAACGCCGGCGACAGATCATGGCCGGAGCCCGACGTGCATTCGCGCACCACGGCTACGAGGGCGCCACCGTCCCGCGCCTGGAGGCCGAGACGGGGCTGTCGCGCGGCGCGATCTTCAGCTACTTCCCGTCGAAGCTCGACCTCTTCCTCGCGCTCGCACAGGAGGACCAGCACCGGTTGATCGCCCGCTGGATCGAGGGCGGCTTCGAGGAGGTCGTCCGGCACATCGTCGAGGACGACCCTGAGTGGATCGGCGTGTACCTCGACGCGTCGCGAATGCTCCGCACGGACCCGCAGCTCCGCGACCGCTGGCGGGCGCTCAACCCGGAGGGCCAGGCGGAGCTGGAGGCGCGCTACCGGCAGCTGCAGGAGCGAGGAGAGATCAGGGACGACCTGCCGCTCGATACGATCGGCCGCTTTCTCGGCGTGGTCTTCGACGGGATCGCGGTGCAACAGGGCGCAGGCTTCGGCGCGCCGATCGACATCCACGGGACGATCGAGCTGCTTCGCTCCGCGCTCGCGCCGAAGTAGCATTGCGAGCCGAGTGAGGACCGTTCTCTTCGTCGGTGCGGGCCGCCACCAGCGCCGCGCGATCCTCCACGCGAAGGAGCTCGACCTGCGCGTCGCCGCGGTCGACCGAAACCCCGACGCGCTCGGCCTGCAGGCGGCCGACATCGCGAAGGTCGTCGACTTCTCCGACGTCGGCGCCGTGCTGAAGGCGACGCGGCGGCTGAAGCTCGACGGCGTCCTGACCGTGTCCGCCGACCGCGCGGTACCGGTCGTGGCCGCGGTCGCGGAGGCGCGCGGGCTGCCCGGCATCGGCGTGGAGACCGCCCACCTGATGACCCACAAGGTGGCGATGCGCCGGCGGCTCGCGGAGCACGGCGTCCCGCAGCCGCGCTTCGCCGCGGCGCGGACGCTCGCCGAGACGCGCCGTGCCGTCGACGAGGTGGGCTTCCCGGCGGTGCTGAAGCCGGCGGACTCCGGTGGGCAGCGCGGCGTCTTCCGTGTCGAGTCTCTCGACGACGTCGACCGGCACCTGCACGAGGCGCTCGCCGCGTCGCCGACGGAGGAGGCGATCCTCGAGGAGTTCGTCGACGGCACCGAGCTGAACGGCATCGTCGTCGCGCGCGACGGCGAGGCGATCCCGCTCACGCTCTCCGACCGCTTGCGGCCGCCGGGGATCGGGTTCGGCGTCGGGTGGATCCACGTGTACCCGCCGACGATCCCGCCCGAGCAGCTGAGCCTCGCCGAGCAGGTGGCGGCGCGTACCGTGCACGCGCTTGGGCTGCAGACGGGGATCGCGTTCCCGCAGCTGATCGCGGCCGACGACGGGCGCGTCGTGGTCGTGGAGTGCGCGGCGCGGATCCCGGGCGGGCAGATGGCCGACCTCGTGCGCTGGGCGGTCGGCGTCGACCTCGTCGAGGTGCAGCTGCGGATGGCGCTCGGCGACGAGCTGCCGGACGCGCTCGTGAAACCGAGGCTCGCCCAGCCGCTCGCGATCCGGTTCTTCACAGCCTCGCCGGGGCCGCTGCCGACGGGCGTCGTGCGGCGCATCGGCCCGCTCGACAAGGTGCTCGCGTTCCCGGGCGTCGTGCAGGCCGAGGTGTACCTGCAGGTGGGAGAGACCATCAGGCCGGTGCGGCTCGACGGCGAC
>DASUAX010000089.1:0-66962 GCA_035763525.1 Gaiellaceae bacterium | reverse complement strand
AGGCTCTCGAGCACCGCGAACTCACGGCTCCGCTCGGCGAGGATGCGTGCGATCCGGAACAGGTACTTCGCGCGCTCGCTGCCCGGCAGCGCCGCCCACGAGGCGGCCGCCTCACGCGCGACCCCGACGGCGTTGCGCACGTCGTCCGTCGAGGCCTGGCCGACCTCCGCGAGCGGCGCCTCGTCGCGCGGCGCCAGCGTCTCGTAGTGCTCCGCGGCCTCGAGCCACTCGCCGCCGACGTAGAGGCCGTAGCGCTCCTGCAGCCGGACGATGTCGGTCGACTCGGGGGCGGGCGCGTAGGTCCAGTCGGCGGGGACGGGCGAGCGGTCGCCGCGCTTCTCGACGCTAGTCATTGGTGAAGTAGTCCTTCGACTGGTAGGCGCCCGTCTTCTCCTTGCGGAGCTGCATGAGCACGTCGTTGACGAGGCTCGACGCGCCGATCCGGTACAGGTCGGGGGTCAGCCAGTCGGGGCCTAGCGTCTCGTGCACCTGCACCAGGTACTGGATCGCGTTCTTCGCGGTGCGGATGCCGCCGGCGGACTTCATCCCGACCTTGCGGCCCGTCTCCTCGTGCACGTCGCGGATCGCCTCGAGCATGACGAGTTGCACCGGCAACGTCGCCGCGCCGGGAAGCTTGCCGGTGGAGGTCTTGATGAAATCCGCGCCGGCCGCCATCGCGAGCAGCGAGGCGCGGCGCACGTTGTCGTACGTGCCGAGCTCGGTCACCTCGAGGATCACCTTCAGGTGCGCGTCGCCGCAGGCGTCCTTCACCTGCACGATCTCGTCGAACACCTTCGCGTAGCGGCCGGACAGGAACGCGCCGCGGTCGATCACCATGTCGATCTCGTCGGCGCCCAGCGCGACCGCGTCCTGCACGTCGCGCAGCTTCACGCCGAGCGGGCTCTGCCCCGACGGAAACGCGGTCGCGACGCTCGCGACCTTCACGCCGCTGCCGGCCAGGCGCTCCTTCGCCGTCGGCACCAGATTCGGGTAGACGCAGACGGCGGCGACCGAGGGCACGTTCGGGTCGGACGGGTCGGGGCGGATCGCCTTGGAGCAGAGCGCCGCGACCTTGCCGGGCGTGTCCTGCCCCTCGAGCGTCGTCAGGTCGGTGCAGCGGATCGCGAGCTCGAGCGCCCAGACCTTCGCCTCCTTCTTGATCGAGCGTTTCGCGAGGTCGGCTGCGCGGCCCTCGACGGCGACCTGGTCGATCGAGCCGATCCGCGGCAGCCGCTGCTTCAGCGGAAGCTCGAAGCCACGGGGAAGGGCGGGCGCCTGCGCCATGGCCGTCCAGTCTAGGCGACGACCTGCTCTCGCCCGAGGGCGGCGTCGACGCGGCCGAGCCACCCGGGTGCCCGCAGGCGCTCGAACACCTCGCGCGCCTCGCCGAGGAGCCGTGCAGCCTCGTCTGCGCGGCCCGCGGCGAGCAGGTGGTCGGCCCGTTCCGTCTGCGCCACGGCGAGATGGAACGGCACCTCGAGCTCCCGGAACCGCCGCTCGGCGTCCTCGAGCTCGACGAGTGGATCCTGCTCCGGGAGGCGCGCGGCCAGGCGCGCGAGCTGCGCGTCGACGGGGCCCCAGCGCTTCCCCCGCGCACTCTCCTCGGCACGGGCGACGAGCTCGGAAGCGGCGTCGGCGTCCGGCAGCTCGGCCGCGATGTCGAGCGCCTGGAAATAGATCCACCAGAGAGCGACCGGCTGCGCCATCGAGCGAAGCGCCTCCCGGAACGCCTCCTCCGGCCGGCCCTCTGCGAGGAGGAGCGCCGCGTGGACGACCGCGTACCCCTGGGCGAACTCGATGTTGCCCGACCGGCCGATCTCGGCGAGCCGGTCGACGACCTCCCTGGCGACGGCGACGTCACCACGGCGCAGGTGGATCAATGCGCCCCAGAGGATGAGGCCGCGCGCGTACTCGGTCGACGCGTACGGCTCGATCGCCTCGATGTTCGCGAGCGCCTCGTCCCAACGGCCGAGGAAGTCGAGGCCTCCGACCGTCCCGACCTGGAACACCAGCTCCCAGAGCCGCTCCCCGGTGCGGCGGGCGTACTCGACCGCCTCGTCGATGAGCGCGAGCTCCTCGCGGAAGCGGGCCGCGTACCACGCGTCCGCGACCACGTTGTTGTAAGCCCGCAGCGCGGGGTCGTGCAGGTCGTGCTCGAGCGCCACCGCGAGCGCGCCGCGCACGAGCAGCCGGGCCTCCTGCGGTCGGCCGCGGAAGAGCATCAGCACCGACTTGCTGTTCAGCGCCTGCGCCAGCGTCTCCGGGAGATCGAGCTCCTCCGCGCGCGTGAGCGCGCGCTCGAGGTGCTCCGCGGCAGCCTCGAAGTCGCGCGCGAAGACGAGGAAGCGGCCGAGCTGCGCGCCGAGCGCCGCGACCTCCTCGGGCTCGCCGAGGCGCTCGATCGCGGCGAGCGCGGGCGTCATCCGTTCGACGGCCTCCCGGAGGCGACCGTCGGCGAAGTCGATCTCGGCGAGCTTCGAGTCGACCCGCGCGCGCGCGATCTCGTCCCCGACGCCGTCGTACGCGACCCGCGCCTCTGCGAGGAGCCGGCGTGACTCGTCGGGACGGTTCGCGACCCACGCCATCCGACCTGCGCGATCCGTGAGCTCCGCTTTCGCCGCCGGCTCGTCCGCGAGCTCGAGCGCCTGCTCGAAGAAGCGCTGGGCCTCTCCCGCGGCGGCAAGTCGCTCGGCGCGCTCTGCCGCGAGGACGTACATCCGGCCGGCGCGCTGCCGGATCTCGAGGGCGTCCGGGGCGTCCGGCGCCGCCTCCACCGCGGCGGCGAGGTGAGCTGCCACCACCTCCGGCACCTCGTCGCCGAGGGTTGCCGCAACCTGGTCGGCGGCGGCGAGGTGGCGGAGCTTCCGGTCGCGGCGCGAGAGCGTCTCGTACGCGACGTGCCGCACGAGGTCCTGCAGGAACCCGTACTGGCCGTGCTCGGGCGAGCGCGGATCCGCCTGGAGCGAGAGCACCTCCTTGCGGACGAGCGACGAGAGCAGGCGCTCGACCTCCTCCTCCGGCCGCGAGGCGACCCGCGCGAGCAGGGTGCTGCCGAACGTCTTGCCGAGCACGGCCGCGTCCTGGACGAGCGCCCGTTCGCGCTCGTCGAGCCCGTCGAGCCTCGCCGCGATCAGCGCGTGCAGCGTCTCGGGGACGTCGAGCGTCCCGATCTCGCCGACGACCCGGTACGACGCCTCGTCCTCGGCGACGAGGCCGCGGTCGAGCAGCATCCGCACCGTCTCGACGGCGTAGAGCGGCACGCCTTCGGCGCGGTCGAGTATCTGCTCCACGAGCTTCGCCGGCATGCCGGGGACGAGCCCGTCGAGCAGCTCGACCATGGCATCCCGGGACAGCGGCTCGAGATAGATCGAGGTATACGCACGCTGGCCGGCTCCCCACGTCGGCCGGCGCTGCGCGAGCTCCGGCCGCGCGAGCGTGACGACGAAGATCGGGTGGTTGCGCGACCACTCGAGCAGGTACTCGACGAAGTCCAGCAGGCTCTCGTCGGCCCATTGCAGATCCTCGAACACCATCACCACCGGGTACACGTCCGACAGGCGCTCGAAGAACAGGCGCCAGGCCGCGAACAGCTGCTGGCGCTCTGCCTGCTCGCCGTCCCCGAAACCGAGGAGCTGCGCGAGCCGCGGCTCGACGAAGGTGCGCTCGTCCGGGTCGAGCATGTGCTCGGCGACCGTCGCGCGCAGCTTCTCCAGGCCCGTCTCCTCGGTCTCGTCCTCGGCAATCCGGCAGCGCATGCGCACCATGTCCGCAAGCGCCCAGTAGGTGACGCCTTCGCCGTAGGAGAGGCAGCGGCCCCGGTGCCACCACGAGGTCTGCGCGATCCCGTCGAAGTACTTGTAGAACTCCCAGGCGAGCCGCGACTTGCCGATCCCCGCGATGCCGGTGACGGAGACGAGGTGCGCCTTGCGCTCGTCGGCGCTCGCATGGAAGAGCTCCTTGACGAGGCGAAGCTCGCGCTCGCGGCCGACGAAGGGCGGCTCGAGCCCCGTCGACTTCAGCTGGCCGCGTGCGCCGGCGACGACGCGCCGGGCACGCCAGAGGCCGACCGGCTCGGACTTGCCCTTCAGCTCGTGCCTCCCTGCGTCCTCGAAGACCACCGTGCGCTCGGCCGCACGGCGCGTCGCCTCCCCCACGAGCACCGTTCCCGGCTGCGCGACGGCCTGGATGCGCGCGGCGGTGTTGACGAGGTCGCCCGCAACCATGCCCTCGCCCGCCGCGCCGAGCGTCACCGCCGCCTCGCCCGTGAGCACACCGACCCGTGCGCGCAGGTCGGGCACGCCGACGTCGTCGCCGAGGGCGGTCACCGCGGCGGCGAGGTCGAGACCGGCCCGCACCGCCCGCTCCGCGTCGTCCTCCGTCGCGACCGGCGTTCCCCACACGGCCATCACGGCGTCGCCGATGAACTTCTCGACCGTGCCGCCGTAGAGCTCGATCAGCCGTCGGGCGGTGTCGAAGTAGCGGGAAAGCAGCTCTCGCACCTCCTCGGCGTCACGCGCCTCGGAGAGGGGAGTGAAGCCGACGAGATCGGCGAAGAGCACCGTGACGTGGCGGCGCTCGGCGACGGGAGTCTCGCGTGGCGCCGGCGGCGCGGCAGCGGAGGCCGGGGCGCCGAGCGGGGCGCCGCAGTCGCCGCAGAACCGCTTGTCCGGCGAGCTGACGCCGCCGCACGCCGGGCACACCGACGCGAGCGCCGTGCCGCAGTCGCCGCAGAAGCGCTTGCCGTCGGGGTTGTCGCTCCCGCAGGCAGGGCAGATCACGTTCCTAGCGTAGTCGCCAACCTGCCGATGGACGAGATCCGCGCCGAATCCTGGACACACCTGCACGAGCTGCTCTTCGCCGAGTCGTGGCACGAGCGCCTCGGCAGGCATCGCTCCGACTTCGTGTTCCGGGGCGAGGCTTCGCGCGACGCGAGCCTCGCCACCTCGCTCCAGCGCCTGGGCGGCGACTACGCGTCGGTCGAGCCGCACCTCCTCCGCAACTTCCGCAAGTACGCTCGAGCGTCGGATGTGCCGGTCGACTCGCTCTGGCACTGGCTGGCGCTCGCGAAGCACCACGGGCTCTCGACACGCCTGCTCGACTGGACCTACTCGCCGTACGTCGCGCTCCACTTCGCAACCGCGTTCCCGCGCGAGTATGACCGGGACGGCGCGATCTGGATGGTGAACTTCGTGAAGACGAACCGGCTGCTCCCCGACCGGCTCCGCGCCGCCGTCGACGAGCAGGGGATGAACGCGCTCTCCGCGGAGCTCCTGCGCGATGCGGCGGCGAGCCTGCCGGAGTTCGACCGGCTGGGCGAGGACTTCGTCGTCTTCTTCGAGCCGCCGGCGCTGGACGACCGGATCGTCAACCAGTACGCGCTCTTCTCGCTGATGCCGTCGCCGCACGCGCGGATGGACGACTGGCTGGGACGCCATCCCGAGCTCTCGCGACGCATCGTCCTCCCGGCGGAGCTCAAGTGGGAGGTGCGCGACAAGCTCGACCAGGCGAACATCACCGAGCGCGTGCTCTTCCCAGGGCTCGACGGGCTCGCGATCTGGCTGAAACGCTACTTCTCGCCGCGTGCGCCCGGCTGAGCCTGCCCGATCGCAAGCATGGCGCGCACGAGGTGCGGCTGCGCGAGCCCCACTTCCTGACCGGCGCGTACGAGCGCGGCCGGGTCGTTCCGGCGTGCCGCGACCGCGAAGAGGCGGGCGGCACGCTGGAGGTGCGCGCAGACGGGGTCGAAGGCCGCGACGACCCGCGCCGGCGCACCGATCGTCCCGACCATCGCGCGGCAGCCGCCCAGGTCCGAGTACGCGACGAGGAGGCCGTACAGGTCCGAGACGTCGCGCAGCGCCTTCGCGGCGGCGGACCGGGTCGTGCCGCCGATCGCCGCCGTCGCGACGTCGCCGCGGAGCTGCTCGACCACCTGCCGCGCGTTCGCCTGCCACTGCTCGACGGGCGCCGGCGGTCGGGCCCTGGGGGCGCCGCACGCCGCGGCAGCGGCGGCGAGCAGAGCCGCGGCCACGGTCGCGCGCCACATGCTGCGACCCTACGGCGCTTCGTTCAGCGCCGCCGCGACGTCGGCGGCGTCGTGCGCCGAGACGAGCAGGCGCCCGAACTCGGCGCCGTCAAGCTCCACGATCACCGCGGGGCCGCCGCGGTAGAGCGCGGCGAAGTCCTTGCCGCCGCGGTAGCGCCACGTCCCGAGCGCGACCGCGCCGGGGACGCCGGTGCCGGGGGCGCGGATCCCGCGCAGGTCGCGGAACGGCGTCGTCGAGACGCGCACCGCGCGCACGGACGCCGCAGGCACCCGCACGTCGCCGTGGAGCGCGCCCGCCTTCTCCAGGTCGTTCAGCTTCAGGACGACCTCGTCGCCCTCGCGTCTCAGCGTCGCCACCGTGCCCTACAGCCCCAGCCGCTCCAGCATCGTCTCGTTCCTTCTCCACTTGGGCGAACTTTTCACCTGGAGCTGCAGGTAGACGGGATACCCGAGCAGCGCCTCGACGTGCGGCCGGGCGCCGCGCCCGATCTCGCGCACCATCGTCCCACCCTTCCCGATCAGGATCTGCTTCTGACTCTCGGTCTCGGTGTAGAGCCGGACGTGCACGCGGCGGTCGTCGATCTCGACCACCTCGGCCGTCACGGCGTGCGGCACCTCCTCCTTCGTGAGGCGCAGCGCCTGCTCGCGCACGAGCTCCGCGATTCGCGCCTCGAGCGGCATGTCGGTGTCGGTGTCGGGCGGGTAGTACTGCGGCCCCTCGGGGAGCAGCGAGATCAGGTCGCCGCGCAGCTCGTCGATCCCGTCGCCCGTCTTCGCGCTCACGGGGTGGAGCGCGTGGAAGTCGCCGAGCGCCGCCGCCGTCTTCATCTGCGTCGCGATGTGCCCGGGCTTCAGCCGGTCGACCTTGTTCAGCGCGATCACGACGGGGACACCGAGACCGAAGACCCTTCGCGCGACGAAGCGGTCGCCGGCGCCGACGCGCTCACGCGCGTTGACGACGAGCAGGACGGCGTCGACGTCGGCCGCGATCGCCTCGTCGACCCGCTCCTGCATCCGCTCCGTGAGCGTGTCGATGGGCTTCTGCCAGCCGGGCAGGTCGACGAGGACGAGCTGCGCGTCGTCGCTCGTGTACACGCCGCGGATCTGGTGGCGGGTCGTGTGCGGCTTGTCGGAGACGATCGCGACCTTCGCGCCGGTGAGCGCGTTGACGAGCGTCGACTTGCCGACGTTCGGCC
Source organism: Gaiellaceae bacterium (assembly GCA_035763525.1). Taxonomy (GTDB): domain Bacteria; phylum Actinomycetota; class Thermoleophilia; order Gaiellales; family Gaiellaceae; genus PALSA-600. The sequence continues at coordinate 59,723 of DASUAX010000089.1, read as the reverse complement.
GGCCGGCGACGGCGACGAAGCCCGACCTCATCCGGGGAGATCCCAGGTGTCGGGCAGCAGCTCGGCGGCCTCGTACGTCGCGATCGTGCCGTCGGCACGACGGAACGACACCTCCGGCACCCGCCACTCGTACAGCCACTGGCGGCAGCCGCCGCACGGCGATGCGTTGATGCCGACGGCGGCGATGTCCCCCGGGCGGTAGCCGGCCGCGGCCGCGGTGCCGATCGCAGTCTTCTCGGCACACTGCGTCAGCGGGTAGGCCGCGTTCTCGACGTTCACGCCCGCGAACTCGCGCCCGTCGTTCGTGCGCACGACCGCACCGACCGCGTAGCCCGAGTAGGGCGAGTACGAGTTCTCGGCCGCCTGCTCCGCCTTCTCGACGAGCTCGCGGCTCACGAGAACACCTGGAAGACGACGAGGGTGGCGAGCGTGCCGACGAGCGCGCCGTAGGTGACCTCCAGCGCCGAGTGGATGCCCGACTCGACGCGCGTCTGCGCGACGAGCAGCGCCATGATCAGCGCGATCGACGAGACGAGGAAGCGGTGATCGTTCCCGGCGATGTACGTGGCCGCCATCCAGCCGGCGAAGGCGAGCGCCGCGTGCCCGGAGGGGACGCCGCCCCGCAGCGGCGTGCCGCGGCCCGTGAACGCCTTCGTCGCGATCACGACGATGAGCGTGAGCACGAGCGCGACGAGCGTCAATTCCGCAGGCGCGTCGCGCAGCCGGTCGAGCAGGTGCGCCGAGCGGTCGGCGACCTTGCCGGCGAAGACGAGGTAGCCGACGGCGACCGCGTTGACAGCGGCGATCAGGACGGCGCCTGCGGCGATGTCCTTCGCGAGCTTCGCCATCGGGTCGAACGACGTGGTGGCGATGTCGATCGCAGCCTCGAGCGCGCTGTTCAGCATCTCGGCGATCAGCACGAACGTGACCGAGATGAGGAGCGCGATCAGCTCCAGCTTGGTCACGTTCACGACCAGCGCCGCGACCAGCACGACGAACGCGATCGCGAAGTGGATCCGCAGGTTCCGCTGCGTGCGGAGAACGTGGATGATCCCCTCGAACGCGAAGTTGAACGAGTCGATGATCGTCGGCGCGCGCCGCGCCGTCATGCGAGGAGCTCCTCCTCACGTGCGCTCATCTCCTCGCCGTGGTCGTAGCCGAGCAGGTGTAGGAGGCCGTGCGCGAGCGGCCAGCGCCACTCGTCGCCGACGACCTGCGGGCAGAGGACGACGTCGCCGAGTGCGCGCGGCACTCCATCGGGCAGCTCGTCGCGGCCGTCGATCGGAAACGAGAGCACGTCGGTCGTCTCGTCGACCCCGAGGTGGTCACGCTTGAGCCCGCGCATTTCCTCCCGGCCGACGAACGCGATGCCGAGCTCGCCGTCGCCGACGCCCTCGGCGTGAAGGACGCGTCCGGCGAGCTCGACCGCTCCCGCCTCGTCGACCTCCACCCCGCTCCGGTTCGAGACCTCCACCGAGATCATGTCCCGCTCCGGCACCGGCAAAGCCGGCACCTCCGCTCCTGGATGAGCTCCGTCGAGCCTACGCTCATGTGTTGCGCTCGTCCGTGTGCTCCTTGTAGGCCTCGACGATGCGCTGTACGAGCTTGTGACGCACCACGTCCTTGTGTCCGAACTCGACGAACTGGATTCCCTCGACGTCTAGCAGCACGTCGCGCACGTGCACGAGCCCGGAGCGCGACTCGCGCGGCAGGTCGATCTGCGTGATGTCACCGGTGACGACGATCTTCGACCCGAATCCGAGCCGCGTCAGGAACATCTGCATCTGCTCCGGCGAGGTGTTCTGCGCCTCGTCCAGGATGATGAAGCTGTCGTTCAGGGTGTTGTGCGTGACGAGGAAATCATCGGTCACATAGAGCGAGTCGGCCGCAGCGACCTGGATGCAGACCGTCTCCGCCTCGCCTGCCGGCTCGATCGAGTCGACGAACCGCTTCGGCGGCGAACCCGCGCCGGGCAGCCGAACGTCCACCAGGTGTCTGACACCCTTGGCGTCAGACACCGTCTCGAACGTCGCGACGCCTCCGAGCGAGCGCGCCAGGTAGACGACCTGTTCGCGCATGGCTGCCGACCCGACCGACGCCCGTCCGGCCCCGTCGAGGAGCCCCTGGAGGAGCGCGATCCTCTCGACGGGCGCGGCCCGCAGAGATTCCTTCCGCATGACCGACGGGGTGATCGTCGCCACGGCGCCGCCACGCGCGCGGCGATCGATCGGGACGTGCGTGGAATCGAACTCGACCGGCGCCGAGAGCAACGGCAGCTCGTACTGCGCCCCGCGGCGCAGGCCGTCCCGCAGCTCATCTGTCTCGAGCACGCTTCCGTCCACCATCTGCCACAGGTGCTCTCCGCAACAAAGGGTCGAGGCGCCGTCCTGCGTCCGTAGCCGGAAGACCTCCTTGCGCCCCTGCGGGTAGACGCCGAGCACCGGTGTCGGCCGGCCGTCCGAGCCGGTCACGAGATCACCGACGCGAAGGCCGCCGATGGGTCGGAAGCCGTCGGGCGTCAACACGCCGCTCGTCAAAGGCTGCGCGCGGCCGCGCATGAAGGCGAGCGGCGCCACCTCGATCGTGCCGCGCTCGATGTACGCGTTCGCCTTGTCGGGGTCGAGCATGTCGTAGAGGGCGTCGAAGAGCGGGCGCAGGTACGGGTCGACCTTCGCCATCAGGTCGCCGGGCAGGAACCCGAGCCGCTCGCCCGCCTCGACGGCGGGGCGCGTCAGGATGATCCGCTGCACCTCTCGCTCGTGCAGGGCGGCGACCGCCAAAGCCATCGCGAGGTACGTCTTCCCGGTGCCTGCCGGGCCGATCCCGAACGTGACCGTGGAGCGGCGAATCGAGTCGACGTACCGCTTCTGCGTCACCGTCTTCGGGGAGATCTTCTTGCCGCGGTGCCGCCAGACGACCGCGTCGAACACCTCGCGCACGTCCTGGCCCGCCTCGAGCGTGCCGAGCACCGCGTCGACCGTATGGGAGCCGATCTGGTGCCCGCCCTCGACCAGCTCGACGAGCTCGTCGATCACGGCGCGGGCATTCTCCACGTGCTGCTCGTCGCCCTCGAGCGTCAGCTGGTTCCCGCGCAGGCGGACGTTGCACGCGAGGCGCTCCTTGAGCGCGTCGAGAACACCGTCCGAGATCCCCGCGAGCTCGGCGGCCACCGCGTTGGAAACCGAGAGCGTTTGCTCCACGCGCCCAGTGTAGGTTGCCCCGGTGGCGAGGAAGTGGTGGACGCTGGTCGCCGTCTGCACGGCGACCTTCATGTTGCTGCTCGACATCACGATCGTGAACGTCGCGCTGCCGCCGATCCAGCATGCGCTGACGGCGTCGTTCTCGCAGCTGCAGTGGGTCGTCGATGCCTATGCGCTCGCACTGGCGACGTGCGTCCTCACCGCAGGAGCGCTCGCCGACCTGTTCGGGCGCAAGCGCCTGTTCCTGCTCGGGATCGTGCTCTTCACGGCCGCCTCCGCAGCCTGCGGCGCCGCGTTCGACCCGCTCTTCCTGATCATCGCCCGCGGCCTGCAGGGGATCGGCGGCGCCATGATGTTCGCCACCGCGCTCGCCCTGCTCTCGCAGGAGTTCCACGGCAAGGAGCGCGGCACGGCATTCGGCCTCTGGGGCGCGGTGATCGGCGCGGCGGTCGCGATCGGACCGCTTGCGGGCGGCGCCCTGACGTCGTGGATCTCGTGGCGGTGGATCTTCTTCGTCAACATCCCGATCGGGGTCGCCGCAATCGCGCTCGGTGTTCGCCAACTGCACGAGTCGAAGGACCCGGAGCACAGCAGGCTCGACCCGTTCGGTCTCGTCACGTTCACGATCGGCCTCTTCTGCCTGATCCTGGCGCTGATCGAGGGGAACGCCCACGGCTGGGCCAGCGCCCTCATCCTGGCGCTGTTCGCGGTCGCAGCGGTCGCGCTGATCGTGTTCGTCGCATCGCAGGCGCGGGGCGGGCACACGATGATCGACCTCGCGCTCTTCCGCCGCCCGGCCTTCGTCGGCGCCCAGGCGACCGCGTTCGCGATCTCGGCGTCGATGTTCTCGATGTTCCTGTACCTGACCCTGTACCTCCAGGACATCCTCCACCTGTCCGCGCTCGAGACGGGGGTTCGCTTCCTCCCCCTGTCGGTCCTCTCGTTCTTCGCGGCGCCGCTCGCGGGGCGGCTGAGCGCGCGCGTTCCCATCCGCGCGCTGATCGGGACAGGGCTCGCGCTGAACGCGGTCGCGATGTGGACGATGAGCCGCGTCACGACGAGCTCACACTGGACGGTGCTGCTTCCCGGGTTCCTGATCGGCGGCGTCGGGATCGGGCTCGTGAACGCGCCGCTCGCGACGACGGCGGTGTCGACGGTGCGCGTCGAGCGCGCCGGGATGGCCTCGGGCATCAACAACACGTTCCGCCAGATCGGGATCGCAACGGGCATCGCGGCGCTGGGCGCGATCTTCTCGGCGAAGACCGGGAACGCTCGGACGCCGGCGGCGTTCGTGCACGGCCTGCACGACATCCTGCTCGTCGGCACGGGAGTCGCCGCAGCCGGCGCGGTCGTGGCCCTGGCGCTGATCCGGCGCCGGGACTTCGTCGCCTCAGGCCCGCAGGCGGCCTGAGAACGCGGAGACCGCGCGCTCGAGCTCCGCGAGATCACCGATCCGGCCGAGCCCGTGATCGGCGCCCTCGAGCTCGACGACCTCGTCCCCGAGCTCGCGCGCGAGGTCGCCGTCCCACGACTCGTCGGCCGTGCCGCCGACCAGGAGCGCGGGCGCGGTGCGCGCCCGCAGACCGTCGGCGCACCGGCGATGCCCGAGGAGCGGCGTCGTCCAGATCGCGGGCAAGCGGTGCTCGGCGGCGAACGGCGCCGCGAGCGAGCCTGCGGACTTGCCGCTGATCAAGGCGGCGTCGCGCGCGTAGCCGAGCGCGGCCTCGGCGAGCTCGAGCGGCCAGCGCTCTCGCTCCTCGACGTGGCGCGCGTCGGCCCACACCTGCACGATGCGCCAGCCCGCGAGCCAGAGCGGCCGCGCGACGAAGGCGTTGACCGGCATCCCGCCGAGCATCGCCCCCGGCAGGATGATCGCGGTGCGGTCAGGGTCGCCCTCGTACTCGTAGCCTTCGTAGGCGCCGAGGTCGATCGGGCGGATCACGCGAGCTTCTCGCGCAGCATCTGGCTGACGGCGGTGCCGTCGGCCCTGCCCGCGATCTGCGGCATGACGTCCTTCATCACGCGGCCCATGTCGCGCATGCTCGTCGCCCCGTTCTCGGCGATGGCGTCGTCGAGGATCTGCTCGAGCTCCTCCTCGGTGAGCGGCTCCGGCATGAACTCCTCGAGGACCGCGAGCTCGACCTCCTCCTTCTCGGCCTGCGCCTCGCGACCGCCGCCCCTGAACGCCTCGGCCGCCTCGATCCGCTTCTTGCGCTCGCGCTGGAGCACCTGCAGCTCCTCGTCCTCGGTGAGCGGCCGCAGCAGGTCCTTCTCCGCCGACTTGAGGCTCGAGAGGATGAGGCGAAGCGCGTCGCGGCGCGGCGCGTCGCCTGCGCGCATCGCGTCCTTCACCTCCTGCTCGAGCTCGGTTATCAGCGTCACAGCTTCTCTCCCATCGGGCGGCCGCCGAGGATGTGCCAGTGGAGGTGGAACACGGTCTGCCCACCACCGGGGCCGACGTTGACGACCACGCGGTAGTCCGTCAAGCCCGATTCTGCCGCGGTGTCGGCCACGAACGCCAGCATGCGCGCCGCCTCTTCCGGCGGGAACTCGGCCACGTCGCGGAACGTGTCGACGTGACGCTCGGGCAGGACGAGCAGGTGGGTCGGCGCCTGAGGGTGGATGTCCGCGATCGCGACGAACCCGTCGGCGGCGCGAACGTGGTCTCCCTCGCGCACGAGCTTGCAGAACAGGCAGTCCTCACGCGGCTCGGGCAAGTATCCCCTCCTCCGTCACGCGCTCGGCGCGGACGCGCACGAGCTCGCCGACCGGTGCGTCGACGAGCCACGGCGTGTAGTCGTCGCCGTACCCGCGGCCGGGGCGGTCGACGAGGACCACGTCCTCGTCCTTTCGCTGCCACCGCGCGACGCAGAGCTCGTGCGAGAGCGCGCGCAGGCGGGCGCCTCGCTCCTTCTTCGCACGCGGCGGCACGGGGTCGTCGGCGGCCGTGACCGTGCCCGGCCGCGGCGAGTAGGGGAAGACGTGCACCTTCGAGATCCCCGCGCGCTCCACGGTGCGCAGCGTCGACTCGAAAGCGGCCTCGTCCTCGGCCGGGAAGCCGACGATCACGTCGCTCGTCAGGTTGAACTCGCCCGCGATGGGCGCGAGCCGGCGGAGGTACGTGTCGACGGTGTAGCGGCGGCGCATCGCCCGCAGCACGCCGTCGTCGCCGGACTGCAGCGGGACGTGCAGGTGCCTGCTCGCCGTCGGCGTCTCGCGGAGGGCCGCGACGAGCGCCTCGCTCACGTGGTTGATCTCGATCGAGCTGAGCCGAAGCCGCTCGAGCCCGGGGGTCACGCCCGCCTCACGGACGAGGCGCGGCAGGTCGTAGCCGAGGGCGCGGTCACGGAAGCAGCCGAGGTTGATCCCGGTGAGGACGACCTCGCGGTGGCCCTGCGCGACGCGCCGGCGAATCTCGCCGAGCACGGCTCCGGCGCTGCGGCTGCGCGAGCTGCCGCGGACGAGCGGGATGACGCAGAAGTTGCACGAGAACGAGCAGCCGTCCTGGATCTTGACGAACGCACGAACGCGGTCGATGCGAGCATCCGCCTGCACGCAGCCGATCGCGCCGACATCCCCGGCGACGTACGCGGCCGTCTCCTCCGGACGCTTCGCGACGACCGTGACGTTGGCGGGCAGGCCGCCGAACGCGTCGCTGCGCAGGTTCGCACCGCAGCCGGTGAGGTAGACGCGGCCGTGTGTGCGGGCCGCTCTCGCCGCCGCCTTCCGGCTCTTCGCGAAGGCCTCGTTCGTGACGCAGCAGGTGCTGATGACGGCGACGTCGCCGCCCTGCCGCTCGGTGTGCCCGTCGCGCAGGAGAGCCTCGCGCACCTCGTGCGCGTCTACGTGCGAGACCTTGCAGCCGAGAAAGTCGACGCTGAACGTCGCCACGGCGCGGATCGTAGTGCGTGCCTACTCGGCGCGGCGATGGACATCGCACGCCCAGCCGTCGCGGGTACGTCGGTGGACGTGCTCGTAGCCGGCGAGGACGGGGTGTTCCGAGGCGAAGTAACCGGAGGTGACGAGCATGCCGGCATCGATCCGTCCGGGTAACCCTTCCACGGCTTCGAGGGAGATGTTCGCGACCGCGACGCCGGCGTGCGGGAGCGGCTCGTCCGGCGCGACGAGCCGCGCCTCGACGACGACCCCGTTGGCTTCCGCGTTGACGCGGGTCGCCTCGATCGACGGCCCCTCGACGTCGACGCCGAGCACCGGGTCGAAGCCGAGCAGAGCCGCCGCGATCGAGAGCACTCCCGACCCGCAGCCGACGTCGAGCAGCGACGACGGCTCGAGCTCCTGCAGCGCCTCGAGGCAGAGGAGCGTCGTCGGGTGCGAGCCGGTGCCGAAGGCGCGCCCCGGGTCGACGACGACCGCGACCAGGCCGGGATCGGGCCGCTCCCACGGCGGGCCGACCCACAGGCGGCCGACGCGCGCCGGGCGGTGGAAGGCGCGCCACTTGTCCTCCCAGCCGCCGTCGACGTCGGCCGCGCGCGCTCCTCCGAAGAACGCCCACACCCGCTCCTCGCCCGCCGCATCTGTGTACGCGGCGAGCTCGACTCCCTCCGGCCGGTCGACCTCCTCGAATCCGTCCGGGAAGAGCTCGAGCATCGTCGCGCGGGCCTCCTCCGCCCGCTCGTGGCCCACCTCGATCGCGACGCGGCGAAGGCGGCTCAGCGGAACGCGCTCTTCAGCTTGTCGAAAAAGCTCTCGTCGTGGCGGTAAGTGTGCTCGTCGCTCGCCTCGTCGAACGCCTCGAGCAGGCGGCGTTGCTCGTCGTTCAAGCGCCGCGGCACCGAGACGTTCACGAGCACGCGGTGGTCGCCTCGGCCGAACCCCTGGAGCACCGGCATCCCCATGCCCCGCAGGACCCGCACCTCACCCGGCTGCGCTCCGGGCTCGATCTCGAGCTCCGTCGGCCCGTCGAGCGTCTCGACCGCGACCGTCATGCCGAGCGCCGCCTGCACGATCGTCAGGTCGACCTGCGAGTAGATGTCGTTCCCCTCGCGCACGAACCGCGGGTCCGGCTTCACGTGCACGAGCACGTATGCGTCGCCGGCGCGACCGCCGTGCGCGCCTGCGTGCCCCTTGCCGGAGAGGCGGATGCGCTGCCCGTCGTGGATCCCCGCGGGCACGTCGACGTCGACGGGCTCGCGCTCGACCGTCCGACCCGCGCCGTCGCACTCCGAGCACGGATGCTCGACGACGACACCGCGGCCGCCGCACGCCGGGCACGCGGCCGTGCGCACGAACTCGCCGAAGACGCTGCGCGACACCTGCTGCAGGCGACCGCTCCCGCCGCAGCGGTCGCAGCGAAGTGGAGTCGTGCCCGGCTCGAGGCCGTCGCCGCCGCAGCGTGCGCACGCGACCGCGACCTCGAACGGGACCTGGACGGTTGCGCCGCGCGCGGCCTCGACGAGCTCGATCTCCACCTCCGCGGCGACGTCGGCGCCGCGCCGGGTGCCGCCGCCGCGCATCCCGCCGAACAGGTCGTCGCCGAAGAACGCCGCGAACAGGTCACCGAGCCCCCCGAGGTCGAACTGGGTCGGTGTGAAGCCGCCGGAGCGAAGGCCGGCGTGACCGTAGCGGTCGTAGAGCGTGCGCGTCTCCGAGCTCGAGAGCACCTCGTACGCCTCGGTCACCTCGCGGAAGCGCGCCTCGGCGTCCGGCTCGTTCGAGACGTCCGGGTGGAGGTTGCGGGCGAGACCGCGGAACGCCTTCTTGATCGTCCGGTCGTCGGCGCCGCGGTCGATGCCGAGGATCTCGTAGTAGTCCCGGTCGGTCGCCATCAGCGGTCGTCACCGTACGCTTCCTCGACGAACCGCGAGAGCTCCGACGCCGCGGCGCGGACCGAGCGGAGCGCCTTCTCGTAGTCCATGCGAAGCGGGCCGAGCAGGCTGACGGCGCCGAGCGTGCGATGGGCGATGCCGTACGTGGCGCCCACGAGCGCGAGCTGGTGCAGCCCGGGCTGCTCGAGCTCCTCGCCGACCCGCGCGAACGGGCGCCGGGGGTCGAGCCGCTGCGCGAGGACGTCGAGGAGCGCGGCGCGCTTCTCGAGCGCCTCCATCAGGCTCCGGTATGCGCCGATCTCCTCGGCGCGCATGTCCTCGAGGAGGCCGGCCGTGCCGCCGACGAAGAGCTGCCGGTTCTCGTCCGCCGCCTGCTCGAAGGCGCTGCGGATCGCCTGCAGGAAGGCACGCTCGCGCGGGCGGAGGCTCGGCTCGTCGAAGGCGAGCTTCATCGCGCGGGAACCGATCCGGGCACCGCTGACGCGCTCGTCGAGGTACTCGGCCGCCCACGTGACGAGGCCCGGGTCGACCGGCTCCGGGAATGCGAAGCGCAGGTCGGTGACGCTGCCTGTCGAGGCGATCACGACGACGAGGACGATCTCCGGCTGCAGGAGCAGCACCTCCACGTGCTTCACCGTCGCCGCCTCGAGCGGGGGCGCCGAGACGAGCGCGAGCAGGCGCGTCACCTGCGACAGCATCTCCGTCGTCGCCTGCAGCGCCTCCTCGACCTCGGCCCGCGCCGCCGGCAGCCCGAGCGCGAACGCCTCGCCGCGGGTCTCCGGCCGGGTGAGCAGCTCGTCGACGTAGAGCCGGTACCCCGACTCCGTCGGAACGCGCCCGGCCGAGGTGTGCGGATGCATGAGCAGCCCGAGCCGCTCGAGCTCCGCCAGCTCCGAGCGGACGGTCGACGGCGACACGACGAGGCCCGCTCGCTCCACGAGCGTCTTCGAGCCCAGCGGCTGCCCGGTCGAGACGTACTCCTCGACCACGAGCCGGAGGATGTCGCGCTGCCTCTCCGAGAGAAGGATCTGCATCCCTCCCATGGTAGGCCGAGCCTCAGGCCAGCAGCCGTGCGGTCACGCCGCCGCCGAGGAAGCGACCGCGCCGGGTGAGGGCGAGCGTCCCGCCGTTCCGGACGGCGAGGCCGGCGTCCGCAAGCCGGTCGAGCTCCGGCTCGTCGAGCGCGTCCTCCAGCCCCTCGAGCACGAGCGGCTCGTCCAGCCGCAGGCCGAGCATCAGCCGCTCGCTCGCCCGGACGGGCGGTGGCAGCTCCTCCAGCTCGCGCGCAGGCCGCTCCCCCGCCTCCAGGGCCGACGTGTACCGGGCGAGCGACGGGGCGTTCCGCCAGCGCCTGTTCTCGATTGTGCTGACTGCGCCCACGCCGAGCCCGAGGTAGTCGTGCCCGAGCCAGTAGCCGAGGTTGTGCCGCGCTCGCAGGTCGCGCCCGTCCGCGTGCTCGGGACGACGGCAGAAGTTGGCCGTCTCGTACCAGCGGTAGCCGGCGGCGGTCAGCGTCTCGACGACGCGCTCGAAGTACGACTCCATCGCATCCGCCTGGCGCTCGAGCTCCGCGCCGTGTGCGTGCGTGAAGCGAGTGCCCGGCTTCGCCTCCAGCTCGTACGCGGAGACGTGCTCGGGCTCGAGCGCAAGGGCCTCGGCGAGGTCGCGCTCGAGGTGGGCGGGCTCCTGGCCCGGGACGCCGTAGATGAGGTCGATGGAGATGTTGCCGATCCCGGCATCCCGAAGACGGTGCACGGCCCGGCGGACGCCCTCGGGCCGCGAACGGCGGTCCAGCACGTCCAGAAGGTGCATGTGGAAGCTTTGTGCGCCTATTGACACACGATCGACACCGTTTTGCACGAGAAGAGCCGCGAGATCGCGCGTCACGGTCTCCGGATTGGCCTCGATCGTGACCTCGTGCGCGGCGGGCAGAGAGGTGAGGAGCCGCTCGAGCTCGTCCGGCCGGGTGAGCGTCGGGGTGCCGCCGCCCAGGTAGAGCGTCTCGAGCCGGGGCGCGAGCAGGTCGCGCTCGAGCTCGAGCTCGCGGAGGAGCGCGGTGACGTAGCGCCGGTGCTCGCCGTCGCGTCCGACGACGGTGACGAAGTCGCAGTAGCCGCAGCGGGAGGCGCAGAACGGCAGGTGCACGTAGAGGTGGCGCGCGCCGGTCGTGCTCATGACGAGCTGCGCCGCGGCCGCCGCAGCAACTCGCCGCCGCAGTTGGGGCACGCGCCGAGCTCGTCGGCGCACGGGGCGCAGAACGTGCACTCGAACGAGCAGATGCGCGCGTCCTCGCTGTCGGGAGGGAGCGGCGCCCCGCAGCGCTCGCACGCGGCCCGCAGCTCGAGCGCCATCAGCGCCTCGCCGCGTCGTTCAGGTTGAGCACGGCGAGGAACGCCTCCTGCGGCACCTCGACGCCGCCGACCTGCTTCATCCGCTTCTTGCCGGCCTTCTGCTTCTCGAGCAGCTTCCGCTTCCGCGTGATGTCGCCGCCGTAGCACTTCGCGAGCACGTCCTTGCGCCGCGCCTTCACCGTCTCGCGCGCGATGATCCGTGCGCCGATCGCCGCCTGGATCGCGACGTCGAACATCTGGCGCGGGATCTCCTCGCGCAGCTTCTCGACCAGCATCTTCCCGCGCTCGTACGCGAAGTCGCGGTGCACGATCAGCGAGAGCGCGTCGACTGGCTCGCCGGCGACGAGGATGTCGACGCGGGCAAGGTTGCCCGCCCGGAAGCCGGCGAGGTCGTAGTCGAAGCTCGCGTAGCCGCGCGTGCGCGACTTCAGCTGGTCGTAGAAGTCCAGCACGATCTCGCCGAGGGGCAGCTCGTAGGTCAGGTGGACTCGCTGCTCCGACAGGTACTCGAGGTGGTCGAACTTGCCGCGACGGTCGTTGCACAGCTCCATGACCGCGCCGACGTATTCCTTCGGAACGATGATCGAGGCGCGGATGTACGGCTCCTCGACCTCGTCGAACGAGTCGGGCAGGTCGGCCGGCGTGTGCACCTCGACCCACTCCTCGTTCAGCGGCTTGACCCGATAGGCGACGTTCGGCGCGGTCACGAGCAGGTCGAGATCGAACTCGCGCTCGAGCCGCTCGCGGACGATCTCCATGTGCAGGAGCCCGAGGAAGCCGCAGCGAAACCCGAAGCCGAGCGCCTGCGACGTCTCCGGCTCGTAGAAGAGGGCCGCGTCGTTCAGCTTCAGCTTCTCGAGCGCGTCGCGGAGCTCGGGGTAGTCGTCCGAGTCCGTCGGGAAGAGCCCGGCGAACACCATCGGCTTCACGTCCTTGTACCCCGGGAGCGGCGTTGCGGCGGGTCGTTTCTCGTCGGTGAGCGTGTCGCCGACCCGCAGCTCCGACACGTCCTTCAGACCGGTGACGACGTAGCCCACCTCACCTGCCCGCAGCTCCTGCACCGGGCGCATCGCCGGCGACATGAAGCCGATCTCGTGTGCCTCGAAGCGCGTCCCGAGCGCCATCGCTCGCAGCTGCTCGCGCGCGCGGAGGACGCCGTCGACGACGCGGACGAACGCGACCACGCCCCGGTACTGGTCGTAGGACGAGTCGAAGATGAGCGCTCGTGGCGGGCCGGCGGGATCGCCCGCCGGCGGCGGGATCCGCTCGACGATCGCATCGAGCACCGCGTCGACCCCCTGGCCCGTCTTCGCAGAGATCCGGAGCACGTTGTCGGCGGCGTCGCCGATCAGGTCCGCGACCTCCGCCGACGCTCCGTCGGGATCCGCCTGCGGCAGGTCGATCTTGTTCACGACAGGAACGATCTCGAGATCGTTCTCGATCGCGAGATACGCATTCGCGAGCGTCTGTGCCTCGATCCCCTGGGCGGCGTCGACGACGAGCAGCGCGCCCTCGCACGCCTGCAGCGACCGCGACACCTCATAGGTGAAGTCGACGTGGCCCGGCGTGTCGATCAGGTTGAGCTCGTGCCCCTTCCACTGCACACGAACGGCCTGCGCCTTGATCGTGATGCCGCGCTCGCGCTCGAGCTCCATCGAGTCGAGGAGCTGGTCACGCATCTCTCGGGCCGAGACCGTGTCCGTGAGCTGGAGGATGCGGTCGGCGAGCGTCGACTTGCCGTGGTCGATGTGCGCGATGATCGAGAAGTTGCGGATGAGCTGCTGGTCCATGGGCGCCTAGCCGCGCCGGACGCGGCTTCGCAGGGAGAGTAGCGCCTGCATCTCGCGTACTCCGAGCGCGCGGCAGGCGATCAGGTAGCCCGCCGTGGCGGCGCCGAGCGCGGGCAGGAGCGAGACGATCTGGCCGCCGAACGACCGCCCGACCGCGTCGTCGAGCGGCCACCAGACGGCGAACGCGAGCGCGCCCGCGAACGCGGAGGCGACGGCGACGCGGCCGAAGGACCGCATCACCTCCGAGAGCTCGAGCCGCCCGAGCCGGCGGCGCAGCAACACGACGAGCGCGACGGTGCCCGCGAGATTGACGACCGAGGTCGCGAGCGGGATCCCCCAGATGCCGAGCGGCGAGAAGGCGACGTCGAGAACCCCGTTCACGATCAGGTTGGCGAGCGCCACCACCGTCGGCACCCAGTTCTCCTGGAGGCTGAAGAACGCGCGGTTGAGCATCAGCATCGTGCCGTTGAAGGTCAGCCCTGCACTGAACGCAGCGAGGCAGGCCGCGACGACCGGCGTCTGCGAGGGCGTGAACGCGTTTCGCTGGTAGATGAGCCGGATGATCGGCTCCGCGAGCACCGCCGAGACGACGCTCGCGGGAACGAGCAGGAAGGAGATCTGCCGGAGCCCGAGCGCCGTCGTGTCGCGGAAGCCCGCCAGGTCTCCGCGCGAGGCGAAGCGGGCGAGCGACGGAAAGAGCACGGTCGCGACCGCGACCGAGAACATTCCCTGCGGCAGCATGTAGACGCGGAACGCGGCCGTGATCGAGGCGGGCGCGTTGCTGCTCACGAGCCAGCTGCCGATCGTCCCGTCGATCAGAGCGTTGATGTTGATCAGGCCGAGCCCGAGCGTGACCGGCAGCATCAGCCTGAACACCTGGCGCACGGCCGGGTCGCGCCAGTCGATCACCATCTGCAGGCGGCCGTCCTTGCCGCGCAGCCACGGGATGGGCAGCAGCACCTGCACGAACGTTCCGGCGAGGATCGCGACGGCGTAGACGTAGAGCTTGTGGTCCGTTCCCTGCGCGTGCGGGATGCCGAGGACGAGGCCGCCGATGATCACGAGGTTCCACGCGACGGGTGTCAGCGCAGGGATCGAGAACTCGTCGTAGGTGTTGAGGATCCCGACGACGATCCCCGACACGCCGAGCAGCGCGACGATCGGGAACAGCACCTGCGAGAGGCCGACGAGCAGGTCGTGGTCGCGCGGATAGAACAGCGGCATCACCCACGGCGAGACGACGATGAAGAGCGCTGTGACGCCGCCGAGGCCGAGCAGCGTCAGCCAGAAGAGGCTCGACGCGACGCGCCAGGCACGTTTCCTCTCGCCCTTCTCGATCAGGTCGCTGAACACCGGCACGAACGCCGACGAGAGCGCCGCGTCCGCGACGAGCGCACGGATCGTGTTCGGGACGAGGAACGCCATCTCGAACGCGTTGACCGGGCCCGTGACGCCGAAGTAGCTCTTGGCGACGATCTCCCGGACGAGGCCGAGGATGCGCGAGAGCCCGGTGGCGAGCGAGAAGATCGCGGTCGTGCGGGCGAGCCGGCGCGTCGGGCGTTCCGCGGTCGGGGTGGCGCCCGGGTCCTCGGTCTCGCCGAGACCGGTCGTCGTCGCGTCGTCGGCCACCGGCGCGAACGTTACTCTGGTACCCTGATCGCGCCCGCTCGAGCGGGCGTTCTTGCGAGATGCCGAATATCAAGCAGCAGAAGAAGCGCGTGCGCGTCGCCGCCGAGGAGCGGCTCGAGAACCTGCGCTACCGGTCCCAGGTGAAGACGCTGACGAAGCGCCTCGCGACCGCTGCCGAAGGCGGCGACGGCGCAGCGGTCGAGGCGGAGCACCGGAGCCTCGTCAAGCTGATCGACCGCGCAGTCGCCCGCGGCGCCCTGCACAGGAACACCGCGGCGCGGAAGAAGTCGCAGGCGGCGAAGCTCGCGGCCGGCGCGGGCGCCGACTCCTAGTAATCCCGGGTCAGGCCGCGACGAGCGGCTGCGTGATCTCGACGAGCGCGCGTTCGAGCTCGAGCTCCCCGGCGAGCCGCGAGCCGCCTTTCAGGGCATGGTCGAGCTGCGCGAGCCGGATCAGCGCCGCGTCGATCTCTGCCGCGCTGTAGTTCCGGATCTGTCCGTAGAGCTTCTGCACCGGGTACGGCTTCATCCCGAGCCTCGCCGCGGCGTCGGCCGGAGAGACGCCCCCGGCTTCGAGGCGATGGGCTGCTCGTGCCCGGCGGAGATGGTTCGTGAGGCTGCCGACGAGCCGCGGAATCGTCCGCGACGGGGGATCGCCCGTGCGGTCGAGCATCCGCTCGGCGGCGCGCAGGACGCCGCCGACGTCACGGGCGCCCCAGGCATCGGTCAGGTTCCACGGCGGCGACCCGGCACGCGGCGCAACGAGCGCCTCGACGTCCGTCTCCGTCACCTCGTCGCCCCGGGCCCAGGTCGCGAGCTTCTCGACCTCGCCGGCGAGCTCGTAGAGGTCTTCGCCGACGAGCTCCGAGAGGCGACGGCACGCCTCCGCCTCGACCGGCGTCGCGTGCAGCTTGAACTGGTCGGCGATCCAGCGGTGGATCGCCTTCGTCTGCACGTCCCAGATCAGCACGTCGCCCGACCCCGCGACCGCCTTCGCGAGCGGGGCGTCCTTCTTCAGCTCGCCGCCGACGAGCGCGACCGTCGTGCCGGGCGTCGGCGAGCGCAGGTACCCGGCGACCGCCTTCGCGTCGGCGGCCTTCCATGCCTCGACGTTCTCGATCACGACGAGCCGGTTGCCCGCTCCGAACAGCCCGAGCGAGTTGCAGGCAGCGACCGCATCGTCACCGGTCGTCTCCGTCGCATCGTGGAGTTCGACCGCGTCGGGCTCGAACCGCGCGCGCAGCCGCGCGACGGCGCGATCGACCTTCGGCCGGTCGCCGCCGGCGATCAGGTAGGCGGGCTTCAGCTCGTCTGCCACGCCGTCAAGGATACGGCCGCCGGATGCGGCGCCAGAGGAAGGCCACCGACGCAAGCGCGGCCGCGGCCGAGAGGGCGGCGCCGCTGCCGGAGGCCTGCGCCGCCGGCAGCGCCGACACCACGCGAGCACACGCTGCCACGTATGCAGCCACCCAGCCGTTCAGCCACGCGAGCTCGACGGCGAGCCATGGCGCGAACGGATCGACGGCGGCGGCGGCGAACGCCAGTCCGAGCAGCAACGGCATCACCGGCTCGACGAGCGCGTTCGCGGCGACGCCGTAGAGCGGGACGCGGCCGAACTGAAGCCAGAGAAGCGGCGCAGTCACGACGGTGCACGCGACCGAGATCGCGAGAGCCGTGCGCAGCCACGCCGGCATCGGGTACCCCTCGAGCTCGCGGCGCAGCGGCCCTCCGACGACGAAGATCGCGACGACTGCCGCGAACGACAGCTGGAAGCCGGCATCGAAGAGGGTGTAGGGGTTCCAGGTGAGCAGCACGCATGCCGCGAGCAGCAGCACGTGCCAGGCATCGCGCAGGCGACCGGCGAGCCACGCGACGGAGACGGCCGCCCCCGCGACGGCGGCGCGGATCACCGACGGCTGCGGGCCGACGGCGAGCACGTAGGCTCCGATCGCCGCGAGCGTGACGACGTGCGCGTACACGCGGCCGATGCCGGCCACGAGGAAGAGCCCCAGCACCCCGGCCGCGAGCAGGACGACGTTCTGGCCGGACACCGCCAGCAGGTGATAGAGGCCCGAGCGCCTGAACGCCTGCTTGAGACCGTCCGACAGCCCGGCGTCGTCGCCGAGCAGCACACCCTCGACGAGCGCGCGCCGTTCTCCTGTCAGCCCGGGCGCGGACGTGCCCCGCAGCCGGCTGCGAAGCCGGTCGGCGACGCCTCCGAGCCCGCCGCGACGCCCGACGACGTGCCACTCGTCGACGCCGAGGACGACATGCACGCCCTGGCGACGCAACCACGTCCGCTCGTCGAAACCGTCCTTCGCGCCGCGAGGCGCCTGGACGACGGCGAGCACGCTCAGGCGAGCGCCCTGAGGCGGCGACCTCCCCGGCCGGAGCTTCAGCTCGACCGGCTCGCCGCGCACCTCGGCCCGCTGGCGCTGGTCGAAGCGACCAGGCCGCGCCTCGGCCGTGGTGACGGCGACGAACCGGTCGGCGGTGCCGATGCGTGAGGAGAGGGCGCCCCGGTCGAGCGCGTCGAGCCGCACGCTTCCCCACCACCACGCGCCGGAAAGCACGACCGCAGCCACGACGGCGATTCGCCTCCAGCCTTCCGGAGCGCACAGCCACCCGATGATCGCGACGAGCAGAGCCACGGGCGCGGCCGACGCCGCGCCCCGCATGCGCGTCGCGTCGGCAGCCGCCAGACCGCAGACGCACGCGAGCGCGACGAGGTGCGCCGGCAGGAGGCGCGTCAGGGGACGACCAGCCCCTTCAGATCGGCGAGCCGCGCGGGGCCGATGCCCGGAATCGCGTCGAGCTCCTCCACGGAGTGGAAGGCGCCGTGCTGGGTGCGGTAGTCGAGGATCTTCTGGGCGGTCACCGGCCCGACGCCCGGCAGCGTGTCGAGCTGCTCGGCGGTGGCCGAGCTGAGCGAGATCGGCCCCGCGGCGGCGCCGGCGGCTCCCGCCCCGGCCGCCGTGCCCGCGCCGCCGGCCACCGAGCCGGCGGGGCCACGTCGCGGGACGAGCACCTGCTGCCCGTCCGAGACGGGCGCAGCCAGGTTGACGGCAGCGCGGTCGGCAAGCCGCGTGACGCCGCCCGCGCGCTCGACCGCGTCGGCGACGCGTGCGCCGGTCGCAAGCCGCACGAGCCCGGGTCGCCGGACGGCGCCCTCGACGTCGACGACGAGCGTCGGGGCGGCGCGCGCACGGACGCGGCCACCGGCGAGCGGCTTCGCAGCGGCGCGAATGGGCTCGACGGCAAGCGCCGCCGGCGCACCGCGCGCGTGCAGGTGACGAACCGCCACCGCGACGAGCGCGACCACGAGCAAGAGGGCGGCGAGCAGCCGGCGGGTCGAGACATGGAAGGGGAGCGTCTCCACGTCTCGAGCGTGCCGGGCGAACCGTCACGCGTGGGAGACGGCTTCGTGCCAGGAGTGTGAAAACTCAGACGACGATGTTGACGAGCTTGTCCGGGACGACCACGACCCGGCGCTCCTCGCCGCCGTTCAGGTGCGCCTGGACCCTCTCCGAGGCGCGGGCGCGGGCGACCAGCTCCTCCTCCGACAGCCCGGCCGGCACGCGCACGCGGTCGCGCACCTTGCCGTTCACCTGCAGGACGAGCTCGATCTCCTCGCGCACGAGCATCGACTCCTCGGCGACCGGCCAGGACGCCTCCCACAGGCGCGAATGCCCGAGGACGCCCCACAGCTCCTCGCAGACGTGCGGCGCGTACGGCTGCAGCAGCGAGACGGCCGTCTCGGCCGCGAAGCGCGCCGCCGCATCCTCCGGCACCTTCGACAGCTCGTTCACGAGCTCCATCACCGCCGCGATCGGCGTGTTGAACACGAAGCGCCGGTCGATGTCGTCGGTGACCCTGGCGATCGTCTCGTGCGCCTTCCGGGCAAGCGGCGTGTCGACCGCACCCTCCGCGGGAGGACGCGCGGCCGCCTCGTGCACCACGCGCCACAACCGGCGGATGAAGCGCACCATCGCGTCGATGCCGTCGGGCGTCCAGTCGATGTCCTGGTCGGCAGGCCCCTGGAAGAGGATGTAGATGCGGATCGCGTCGGCGCCGAACTGGTCGATCAGCTCGTCCGGCGAGACACCCGCCTGGGACTTGGACATCTTCTTCCCGTCGAGCCTCACCCAGCCCTGGTGGAAGAGCCGCTGGAACGGCTCCCGGAAGCCGAGCATGTCCCAGTCGTTCATGGCCTTGACGAAGAAGCGCGAATACAGCAGGTGCCCCTTCGCGTGGTCGATGCCGCCGATGTACTGGTCGATCGGCAGCCACGCGTCGACCTTCGCCCGCTCGAACGGCGCGTCGCCGTTGTGCGGATCGCAGTAGCGGAGGAAGTACCAGGACGAGTCGACGAACGTGTCCATCGTGTCGGCCTCGCGTCGTCCCGGCCCGCCGCACGAGGGGCACGCGACGTTCATGAACTCCTCGTTGGAGGCGAGGGGCGGCTTCCCCTTCGGGCGGTAGTCGTCCACCTCCGGCAGCAGCACCGGCAGCTCGCCGTCGGGCACCGGCACGATCCCGCACGAGTCGCAGTAGACGACCGGGATCGGCGCGCCCCAGTAGCGCTGCCGCGAGAAGCTCCAGTCCCGGAGGCGGTAGTTGATGCCGGGCTTCGCGTGACCGCTCTCGGACAGCCACGAGACGATCTCACCCTTCGCCTCGGCCGCCGGCCGGCCGTCGAAGGCGCCGGAGTTGACGAGCCTTCCGTCCTCCCCCACGACCGTCACGACCGGCAGCCCGTACGCGCGGGCGAACTCGGCGTCCCGCTCGTCGTGCGCGGGAACGGCCATGATCGCACCCGTTCCGTACTCCATCAGGACGTAGTCGGCGACCCAGATCGGGATCCGCTCGCCGCTCACCGGGTTCGTGGCGTGCCGACCCGTGAAGATGCCGGTCTTCTCGCGCTGCTCCCGCTCCTCCGTCGGACGGGCCGCCGCCACCCGAGCGTAAGCGCGGACCTCGTCGGCGTGCTCCGTGCCTGCGACCAGCGTCTCGACGAGGGGGGACTCGGGGGCGACGACGAAGAACGTCGCGCCAAACAGCGTGTCGGGACGCGTCGTGAAGACGGGGATGTCCAGGTCGAGCTCGTCGACCCGGAACAGGACCTCGGCGCCCTCGGAGCGGCCGATCCAGTTGGTCTGGATCTTCTTCGTGCGCTCGGGCCAGTCGATCGTCGCGAGGTCGTCGAGCAGCTGGTCGGCGTACGCGGTGATCTTGAAGAACCACTGTGCCATGTTCCGCGCCTCGACGACCGCGCCGCAGCGCCAGCAGCGCCCGTCGACGACGTGCTCGTTCGCGAGCACGGTCTGGTCGTTCGGGCACCAGTTGACAGGTGCCTCCTTGCGGTAGATCAGGCCGCGTTCCAGGAACCGCAGGAACAGCCACTGCGTCCAGTGGTAGTAGGTCGGCTCGTGCGCCGACACCACGCGCTGCCAGTCGATCGCCCAGCCCATGCGACGCATCTGATTCGAGATGGAGGCGATGTTCCGCTCGATGATCTCGAGCGGGTTCCCGCCCTCGCGGATCGCGGCGTTCTCGGCCGGCAGGCCGAAGGAGTCGAACCCCATCGGGCGGAGCACCTCGTGCCCGCTGCGACGGCGGAAGTGCGTGACCACGTCGCCGAGCGTGTAGTTGAGGACGTGCCCCATGTGCAGGTGCCCGGACGGATACGGCAGCATCTCGAGCTGGTAGAAGCGCGGCCGGTCGTCTCCCGCTTCCGGGTCGCGCGCGTGGAAAGCCTGCTCGGCCTCCCAGACCGCCTGCCACTTCTTCTCGATCTCGTGTGCGTCGTATCCGTCCATCGAAAACCGTCCCTGAAATGAAAAGGCCTCTCGAGAGGAGAGGCCCGTGGGGAACCGGCGCGGCGTCGCCGCGGGATTCCCTGCGCTACGAAAGGAGCAGACTCATCGTCCGCATTCTAGCCACGTCGCCTGCCCGGACGCCACCAGTTCCAATCGCCGAGGAGCGCCATCAGGCTCGGCACGAGCAGCGCGCGCACGAGTGACGCGTCGATCGCGACCGCGGCGGCGATGCCGACGCCGATCTGCTTCACGAGCACGATCGAGGACGTCGCGAACGCGCCGACGGCGACGCAGAAGAGCAGTGCGGCTGCAGTGACCACCCGGCCCGTGCGCTCGAGGCCGAGCGCGACCGCCTCGCGGTTCTCGAGCCCGTCCTCGTGGGCCTCGCGGATCCGTGAGAGCAGGAAGACGCCGTAGTCGGTGGCGAGCCCGAAGGCGATCGCGAACAGGAGCACCGGCTGCGTCAACTCGAGCGCGCCCTCGCTCCGGTAGCGCAGCAGGCCCTCGAGGCGCCCGTCCTGAAAGATCCAGACGAGGATCCCGAACGCGGCCGAGAGGCTGAGCGCATTCATGATCACGGCCTTGACCGGCAGGATCACCGATCGCGTCACGAGGTAGAGCAGCGCCACGACGGCGAGGCCGAGGACGGTGAGCGCGAGCGGCAGGTGGCGAACGAGCGAGCGCGACGTGTCGAGGTACCACGCGGTGAGCCCGCCGACGGAGACTCCGGGCATCGCCCGGAGCCGCCGGACGAGCTCCTTCGTCCGGGGAGCCAGGTCGCCGGTTCGCGGCACGACATCGAACGTCCATTGCGAGCCCACCGGGCGCGGCACGCCGACGGAGGCGACGTCGGGCAGTGCCCGGATGGTCGCAGCGACGGACGGCGAGGGAGCGAGCACGTGCATCGACGAGGACCCGCCGACGAGCTCCTGCACCTGTCGTGCGCTCGCGCTCTGCGGGAGCACGGCGGCCGTCACCGCGGTGAACCGCACACCGAGGAACGGCAGCCCGAGCGCCACCAGCACCGCCGCCGTCGCGATCGCGATCGGCAGCGGCCGGCGCATGACCGCGTGCGCGAAGCGGTACCAGCCTCCCTGGCCGGCCGCCGGTCTGCGCCGGATCGAGAGCGCGTCGATCCGCGTGCCGAGCAGCGCGAACAGCGCGGGGACGACCGTCAGCGCGACGAGCCCGGCGAAAGGCGCGACGATGATCCCGCCGATCGCCATCGAGCGCAGGAACCCGAGCGGGAAGACGAGCAGCGACGCGAACGCCGCCGCGACGGTGACGGCGCTGAAGGCAACCGTGCGTCCCGCCGTCTCGAGCGTCGTCCGCAGCGCCTCGCGACCCGGCCCGACCCGCGCGAGCTCCTCGCGGTAGCGCGACACGAGCAGCAGGCTGTAGTCGATCGCGAGCCCCAGGCCGGCGCCCGTGACGAGGTTGAGCGCGAAGACGGAGATCGGGGCGAACGTGTTCGCGCCGCGGAGGAGGGCGAGCGTCGTCGCGATCGACATGATCCCGGCGGTGAGCGGAAGCACCGCGGCGACCACGCTGCGGAAGATCCAGATGCCGAGGAGCGCGAGGAGCGGGAAGGCGATCAGCTCGGCACGGAAGAGGTCGCGCTCGGACTGCGTCCGCACCTGCTCGCTGGCGACGGCCGGGCCGCCGACGACGCCGGGAAGCACCCGCTGCAGGCGTCGCGCCGCTGCCCCGGAGCGGCTTCCCTCGCGCAGGTAGCCACCGACGATCACGCGGCCTGCCCGAGTCCCGAGCGTCCGGACGCGGGCGATTGCCGGGTCGCCACGGAGGCGCGCGACGGTGACGCGGACGCCCTCGTGCGGCACCGCCACGACGATCGACGGCCCGGGCACGACGCCCGTCTCGCGTGCGAGGAACCGGAGCGTCCGGAAGCTCTCGGCGCTCTTGTCCTGGAAGTCGTCGTCGCTCGAGCTCAGGTGGCGCGGCGTCGCGGCGCCGAGCGCGGCGGAGACGACGGCGAGCGCGAACGCGGCTGCGAGAATGGTGCGCGGCCGGCGGTCCGTGAGGTCCGCGAGTCGACGGAACATGAGCGTCGGCCACAATGCCTGACGTGGCGACGACGAAGGACCTCTTCCCGGACGGCACGGCGGTCGAGGACGGCGAGCTCCTCCTCGGCGGCGTACGCGCGTCCGAGCTCGCCGGCGAGTTCGGAACGCCGCTCCTCGTCTACGACGAGGAGACGCTGCGGAGCCAGGCACGCGCCTACCGCGCCGCCGCTCCGGGGGCACTCGTGGTCTACGGGACGAAGGCGTTTCCCTCCGTCGCGGTGCTGCGCCTGTTCGCCGAGGAGGGGCTCGGGGCCGACGTCTCGACGTCCGGCGAGCTCGAGTTCGCCCTTCGCGCCGGCCTCACCGGAGAGAGGGTCGTCGTCCACGGGAACAACAAGGAGGACGCACTGCTGCGCGCCGCTGCAGAAGCGACCGCGCTCGTCGTGCTCGACTCGCTCGAGGAGCTCGACCGGGCGCGTGACGCCGGCGTCACGCGCTTCCTGGTGCGCGTGACGCCCGGGATCGAGGCGGACACGCACGAGGCGGTGAAGACCGCCCATCACGGCTCCAAGTTCGGGCTGCCGCCGGAGGACGCCGTCGAGCTCGTCGGCCGGTTGCCCGACTGCGAGGGGCTGCACGTGCACGTGGGCTCGCAGCTCATGCACTTCGGCGCGTCGCTGATGACGGTCGACTGGGTCGCGCAGTTCGCGGCGCGCCTGCGCGCGGAGCACGGGTGGACGCCCCGCGTCGTGGATCTCGGCGGCGGGCTCGGCGTCCGGCACGTGCTCGAGGAGCCGGCGTTCACCGTCGAGGAGTTCGTCGGCGGGCTGACCGGCGAGTTGCGGCGCGCCTGGCAGCTGCAGGGGCTCCCCGAGCCGGAGCTCGTGCTCGAGCCGGGACGCTCGCTCGTGTCGCGCGCGGGAGTCACGCTCTACACCGTCGGTGGAGTGAAGCGTGCGAGCGCGGCGACGACGTACGTCACGGTCGACGGCGGCATGTCCGACAACCCGCGGCCCGCGATGTACAACGCGCGCTACGCGGCGCTGGTCGCGACGAGGGCGGAGGCCGACCCCGACGGCGCGTACGCCGTCGCAGGCAAGCACTGCGAGTCCGGCGACGTGCTGATCGAGCGCGTCGAGCTGCCGCGGCCCGAGCGCGGGGACATCCTGGCGGTGCCGGTGACCGGCGCGTACACGCTCGCGATGGCGTCGACCTACAACGCGGTGCCGCGGCCGGCGGCGGTGCTCGTCGGAGACGGCGAGGCGCGGCTGATCCGCCGACGAGAGACGCTCGACGACCTGCTCGCGCTGGAGGTGTAGTCGTGGCCGCGCACGACGTGCTCGTCTGGTCGGACTACATCTGACCGTTCTGCCGCCTCGGCCAGCCCCTGGCCGAGTGGCTCCGGCGCGAGTTCGACGCCGAGGTGACGTGGCTCCCGTTCGACCTGCACCCGGAATACCCGCCGGGCGGCCTTCCCCGCGCCGACCTTCTCGCCCGCTACGGCGACCGCTTCCATGTGGGCCTGCGCGGGCGATTCGCGGAGGAGGGGCTCGACTACGCGCCGAACCCCGAGGTCGTCCCGCGCACGCTCGACGCTCTGCGGCTGACGGAGCTCGCACGCGACCTCGGCCGGCACGAGGAGGTGCACGACCGCCTGATGGACGCCTACTGGCGCGACGGCGCCGATATCGGCGACCACGACGAGCTGCGGCGGCTTCTCTCCGACCTGCCGGGCGACGACGTCGAGCGCGTGCTCGGGAGCGACGACTACCGCGACCGCGTGCACGGCCTGACGGCGCAGGCGCAGTCGATCGGGGTCACCGGGATCCCGGCGTTCCTGCTCGACCGGCGGCTGATCGTGCCGGGCGCCCAGCCCCGCGCGGTGTTCGAGCAGGCGTTCGCTCAGCTCGACTGAGTCTCACCAGAGACGGTACGACTGGCGCGAGAGGAAGAGCCCGTGGCCGTGGCCGTTCGTGCACGTGAGGCCGGTCGTGCGCGAGCGGCAGGTGAAGCCGTGCGAGTGCCACGCGCGGCCGTAACCGAGCACGGTGTAGGTCGGCGTGTCGCGGCCGATGTCGTAGAGGATCCCGCCCGAGCAGACGAGGCTCGCCCGGCCGGCTTGCGGCAGGCTGAACCCGTGCCAGTCGAGGGAGACGCGCGCCATGCACGTGTTCTGGACCTTGCGGAGGTACGACGCCCGATGGACGTCGCAAAGCAGGTCGCTCCGGGTCGTCGGCTTGATCGGGACGACGAAGCAGGAGATGTTGCGCGACGGCGTCTTCACACCCGGGAGCGGCGCTGCGAGCGCAGCGGGCACGACGGCGAAGGCCGCGACAAGGGCAAGCGCCCGCACCGGGCCGATGCTACGCCGCGTCGACGATGCGCGCATGGATCTCGGCGGAGAGCCGGTGGACCTCCTGCGTGAGCCGCGTGTTCTCCTCGAGCAGCCGCTCCTGCCGTTCGGCGAGCTCCTGTGCGTGCCTCGCGGACGACTCGGCGTGCAGCTGGTCGCGCGCCGCCTGGCGCGTCTGGGCGAGCAGGATGAGCGGCGCCGCGTAGGCAGCCTGTGTCGAGAACGCGAGGTTGAGGAGGATGAAGGGGTAGGGGTCCCAGCGGAGCGACCAGGCGATCGCGTTCACGATCACCCAGGCGACGACGATCGCCGACTGGCCGACGATGTACTGCGGCGTCCCGAAGAAGCGCGCGCAGCGCTCGGCGATGCGGCCGAACGCGTCGTTCCCGAACGCGCCGCGCAAGTGCTCGTGCTGCGTCAGATGCCGCAGCGGGTCCCGTGAAGCCACGGATCCGACGCTACGCCGGCAACCGGACGATCAGGGGCCGGCGGGGACCGGCCCGTACGGGCAGCGCTGGCGGGGAGCGGGCGGGTCGAGCGCGAGCAGCTCGCCCACCGACACCGTGCGGAGGCCGTGCTGCCCGATCACCGCGAGCACGCGCGGGAGCGCCGCGAGCGTCCACGGGTGGATGTCGTGCATGAGGACGATCGCGCCTGGACGGAGCCCCCGCTCGACGTTCCGGACGATCGCCGCCACCTTCGCGTTCCGGACGTCGTCGCGCGCGTCCACGTCCCAGAACACCTGCAGCAGCCCGAGCTTGCGGACGACCGCGTTCGTGGCCGGCGAGTACAGCGCGTACGGCGTCCGGAAGAGGCGCGGCTTCGTGCCCACGTCCTCGTCGACCGCGTACTGCGTGCGCATCAACTCGAGCCACACGAGCCAGCGCGGGAGCCGCGTCAGCGCCGGGTGCGACCACGTGTGGTTGCCGACGTCGCCGAGCCGTGCCTCGTCTCGCGCCGCCTCGGGCCAGTACGCGAGCCTGTTTCCGACCACGAAGAACGTCGCGTGCGCTCCGTATCGGCGCAGCACGCCGAGAATCCGAGCCGTGTACGGCCCGGGCCCGTCGTCGAACGTGAGGGCAACCGCGTCGCCGCGGCCGCCGCCGCACGACACCGACTCGCCGCGCGCCGACACCTCGGCGATCGCCCGCCGCTGCTCGCCCGCGGTCGGCACGTGGGGCCGTAACGGCTCCGGCCCCCTGTACGCCGCGAGCGCCGCCGGCGCGAGGACGGCGAGCGCGAGGGCGACGATCAGGGGCCGTGTCATCTACATGCGCGTTCGGAGCGCGAGGACGTTCGCGACGAACGGCTTCGACACGTTGTACACGCCGTGCTCGCGAACAGCCCGCTCGCCCTGGTACCAGCCCGCGAGCGCGAGGCTCTCGTTGCCCTTGAAAGCCTGCAGCAGGTGGCGCAGGTAGAGGATGCCGACCTCGATGTCACCGTCGACCGTCCGGGGGATCGCACGCCCCGCAAGCACCGTCTCGACGTACTTCCGTGTCGTCGGCAGCGTCTGCAGGACCCCGCGCGCACCCGCCGACGAGACGATCCTCGTCTGGTACCCGGACTCCATCCAGGCGAGCGCGCGCACCAGGTGCTGGTCGACGCCGAGCCGCGACGACCATGCGTCGAGCCTCGCGCGCACGTCGCTCTGCGCCGGCTCGAGCGCCGCCGACCGGGAGGGCAGCTTCAGCCGCTGCCCGATCACGATCGGCCTCGCCGGGTCGATCTTGTTCAGCGCGGCGATCGCCGCGATCGTCGTCCCGGCCCGCGAGGCGATCGCGGTCAGCGTGTCCCCCACCTTGACGACGTGAACCGCGAGCGGCGCCGCGACCGGCGACGCCGTCACTCCTGCGCGCACCGGCACCTTGTCGCGGTGGACGATCGTGGTCAGCGTGCGCGGCCCGACCACCGCGTCCGCCTGCAGCCGCATCGTCTTCTGGTAGCGGCGGAGCGCCGCGGCCGTCTCCTTGCCGAAGTAGCCGTCGAGCGCGCCCGTGTAGACCCCGTTGCGCGTGAGCAGGAACTGCAGGACCGCGACGTCCAGCCCGAAGTCGCCGTGACGCAGCACGCGCGACCCGAAGAGCGGGCGGCCGAGGGGGCCGAGCGCAACCCGAGTGCGCGTGTCGGCGAGCCCGACGGGGAGCCCGTGCTTGCGCTGGAACGCATGGACGGCGGCGGTCGTGCGAGGGCCGGCGATGCCGTCGATCTGCGCGAGGTAGAGCCCGTGCGCGCGCAGCGCGACCTGCAACCCGGCGATCTGCGGGTTGACGCCTGCGAGCGCGCTTGCGGGCGCGGCGAGAGCCGCGACTGCCGCGATGACGGCGAGACGGGTCACGGAGCAGGACCATTCGTCCCGTACGCCCGCGCTCCTGCCGCGACTCAGGCCGGACGGAGCCGCCCGCGGAGCCGCTCGAGCCGCTCGTCGTCGAGCCCCGCGGCGCGCAGGTACCCCTCGACGCTCCCGTGCTCCTGCTCGAGCCGGCCGAGCACCCGGCGCATCGCCTCGGCCGGCGTGTTCTGCATGAAGAGGCGACGGGCCCGTTCCCGGTCGTCCGGCGCCGCCTGGACCCAGGCGTCCGCGCCGCGCGCACGCGCCTCGGCCGTCAGGGAGTAGTCGTGCGCGATCTCGTCGATCGAGACGCCTGCGAGCCGCAGGAGGAGGGCGGCGACGAGGCCGGTGCGGTCCTTGCCGCCCGCGCAGTGGAAGACGACCGCTCCTTCCCCCGCATCGGCGATCGCACCGAGCGCCCGCGCGAAGTTGGCTGCGTGCCGGTCGACGATGCGCCCATACGCCGTCGCCCAGTAGCCCGCCGGGTCGTCGGCCGCCATGTAGTCGAAGACGTCGTCCTGGAAATCCGGGTCGAGCTCGCCGAGAAGCGAGACGTGCACAACCTCGACGTCGAGGTCGCGCGGCGGGTCCTCAGCGAGCTCCTCGGACCACCGAAGGTCGACGATGCGCGTCACGGCGTGACCGGCCAGCGAGCGCCAGCCCGCGTCGGTCAGCCGGCGCACGTTGTCGGAGCGGATCAGCGAGCCGAAGCGCGTCTCGCCGCCGCCCTCGAGCGCGACCCCACCGAGGTCCCTCACGTTCAGGCACCCCTCCCACTCGAGGGCGCGCGTCACGGACCGCCAACGCTCACGCTGCGGCGGTGTCCGCGCCGAGGTACGCCTCGATCACGGCGGGGTCGCGCTGCACCTCTTCCGGCGAGCCCTCGGCGATCTTGCGCCCGAAGTCGAGCACGTGGATCCGGTCGGCGATGCCCATCACGAGCCCCATGTGATGCTCGACGAGGAGCACGGTGAGCTCGAAGTCGTGGCGCAGCTTCCGCAGGAAGGTGCCGAGCTCCGACACCTCCTCGTGGTTGAGCCCGCCCGCCGGCTCGTCGAGGAGCAGCAACCGCGGCTCCGCGACGAGCGCCCGCGCGAGCTCGACGCGCTTCAGCGTCCCGAACGGAAGCCCCGCCGCGGGCCGGCGCGCGACACCCGCGATGCCGACGTAGTCGAGGATCTCGAGGGCGCGGGCCTCGGCGCCGCGGCTCCGGAACGGCCGGGTACGCGTGTGCCCGCCCACGAGGACGTTGTCGAGCACGGTCATGGTGCGGAAGAGCTCGACGTTCTGGAACGTGCGTGCGATCCCCCGGCTCACGACGCGGTGGGGCGGGGTCCGCAGGAGGCTCCGGCCGTCGAAGTCCAGCTCGCCGGAATCCGGCTTGTAGAGCCGCGTGATCACGTTGAACAGCGTCGTCTTGCCGGCGCCGTTCGGCCCGATCAGCCCGACGATCTTCCCGGCTTCGACGTCGAGCGAGACCCCGTCGATCGCCACGATGCCGCCGAAGCGGCGGGTGACGTCCCGCACCGAGAGCAGCGCCACGGCCGCAACTCTAGTCGGCGGATCTCCGTTCCACTGGAAAGGAGGGAAACGATGATCCTGAGTGGTGTGAACCGTGCACCTGCGACCCTGCTCGGGGCGGCGGCCGCGGGCGTCCTGCTCTGGGTTGCCGCCGCCCACGTCGACCGCACGACGAGCGGCGGCTTCTGGGCCGCCTACTGCATCGTCGCCGCCGCGGGCCTCGTGTTCGGCCTGTCGCAGCTCCGCGGCACGGGCGGGCACCCGCCGGCCATGCTCCTGCTGGGCTTCCTGCCGGTGCTGATCGTCGCCGGCTGGGTGATCGTCGCGATGCAGCCGAACTCGAGCTGGCTCGCCGTGCACGTCCGCTCCTGGTCGGGCGACATGGGCATCCTCGACGTCGTCCGCTCGGTCGGCACGTGGCTCGGCGTGCTCGCGTTCGGCATCGGCGCGACGCTCGCCGGCGTGCTCGAGCCGTTCGGCCGCAGGCGTGTAGCGCGCGACGACGGCCGCATGGACGAGCGGGCCGCAGACGAGCCGACGACGGCGGAGCGACACGAGGTCGCCACGAGCGGCCGCCGCCGGCGCACGTACGTCAGGTGAGCGGCAGCGAGCAGGCGAAGCGCTCACACACATAGACGGCGGTCTTGCCGTCGACCTCGCTCCGCCCCTCGAGCAGGGGGATCCCCTCGGCCGGGCCGAACGCGACGACGTCCGTCGCCGCCGCCCCGGCGAGCGCGCGGCGCGCCACCGCCGCCGAGGGGTCGCCGGCGATCGCGAGCTCGCGGTGCGGCGCGAGGTACTGGTGCAGTGCCACGAGCATCCACCCGAACGACGTCGGCGCGCGCGGTAGCGCGTCGCGGACGAGGCGCAGCACGGAGGCGCCGCGCCGCTCGAGCTCGTCGTCGCCCCAGAGGCGGGCGAGCCGCAGGAGGACGTACGCGAGCATCGCGTTGCCGCTCGGCGTCGGGTGGTCGTCCACCTCCTTCTTGCGCGCGACGAGCCGCTCGCCGCCGGCCGGCGACTGGAAGAAGCCTCCCGCCTCGTCGTCCGCGAAGAGCTCGACCGCGAGCAGCGCGAGCCGGTGCGCCTCGAGCAGCCAGCGCGGGTCGCCGTCGGCGACGTGGAGCTCCATCAGCCCGTACGCGACGTCGGCGTAGTCCTCGAGATAGCCGGTTCCCTTCGCGGTGCCGTCCCGCCACGTGCGGTGCAGGCGGCCGTCGGGCGTCGAGAGCGGGCCGAGCAGGAACTCCGCGAGCCGCACGCCCGGCTCCACACGACCGCCGTGCGCGAGCGCGGCGAGCGCGAGCCCGTTCCAGGAAGCGATCGCCTTGTCGTCGCGAAGCGGCTGCGGCCGTTCCGCGCGGATCGCGAGCAGCCGCGTCCGTGTCTCGTCGTCGAGCTCGCCGCGGAGGACGAAGCGGCCGTCTTCGAACTCCTCGCAGAGCTCCTCAGGCGCGCCTTCCCCCGGCGCCCAGGTGAACGTGAGCCCCTCGATGCCGTCGGTGTCGGCGTCCTGCGCCGAGGCGAGCCCACCATCCGGCAGCGCGAGCTCGCGCAGCAGGTAGTCGAGCGTCCGCTCCGCGACCGCGCGATAACGCTCCTCGCCGAATCGTCTCGCCGCGTGCTGGTAGACGGAGGCGAGCAGCGCGTTGTCGTACAGCATCTTCTCGAAGTGCGGCACGAGCCATTTCGTGTCGACGGAGTAGCGGTGGAAGCCGCCGCCGACGAGGTCGTGCAGGCCGCCCGCCGCCATCGCGTCGAGCGTGCGCCGCGTCATCTCTTCCTCGCGGCGGCGCAGGAGCAGCTCGAGCACCGGCGCAGGCGGGAACTTCGGCGCGCGCCCGAAGCCGCCCCATGTCGGGTCGAAGACGGCGCGCAGGTTGCGCTCCGCCTCGGCGAGGATCTCCTCCGCGAGCGGCTCGCTCGACGGCTGAAGCCGCGACGACGAGCGGATGTGCTCGACGAGGTTCGCGCCGGTGCGCAGCACGTCCGCGCGGCGCCCTTCCCAGGCGTCCGCGACCGCATGGAGCAGCTGCGTGAACGCGGGCAGGCCGTGGCGCGGCTCCGGCGGGAAGTAGGTGCCGCCGAAGAACGGCTCGCCCTCGGGCGTCAGGAACACCGTCGTCGGCCAACCGCCGCTGCCGGTCAGCGCGACGACGGCGTCCATGTAGACCGAGTCGA
Organism: Gaiellaceae bacterium; assembly: GCA_035763525.1. Taxonomy (GTDB): domain Bacteria; phylum Actinomycetota; class Thermoleophilia; order Gaiellales; family Gaiellaceae; genus PALSA-600. The sequence continues at coordinate 28,738 of DASUAX010000089.1, read as the reverse complement.
GGTCGGGCCGCTCCTCACGGTCGACCTTGATGCAGACGAAGCGCTCGTTCATCACTCGCGCCGTCGCCGCGTCCTCGAACGACTCGCGCTCCATCACGTGGCACCAGTGGCAGGCGGCGTAGCCGATCGAGAGCAGGATCGGCCTGTCCTCCGCACGGGCGCGCGCGAGCGCCTCCACGCCCCACGGGTACCAGTCGACGGGGTTGGCGGCGTGCTGGAGCAGGTACGGCGACGTCTCCTGCGCGAGCCTGTTCACCGGTTCCGTAGCCTCCTGACCCCCTCGACGGCGAGCGTGAGCAGCCCGGCGATCGCGAACGCGATCAGCAGCGCGGCCCACGCGTGGTCGCGGAAGAAGCGGCCCCCGAAGTAGCCGAGCGCCGACGCGTAGACCGCCCACGAGATCGCCGCGAGCGCGTCGAACCCGGCGAACTTCGCGTACGGGTAGTGCGTGATCCCGCACGAGAAGGTCGCCGCCGTCCGGCCGCCGGGGACGTAGCGCGCGACGACGAGCACGAGCCCGCCGCGCTCGTCGAGCTGCCCTTTCGCCCAGTCGAGAGCCTTGGTCGCGCGCTCGCCCTTCATGAACCGTCGCCGGAACGGCTGGCCGACGAAGCGGCCGAGGCAGTACGAGATCGTGTCGCCACAGTAGGCGCCGAGCGCACCGGCGAGGATCACCCAGCCGAGCGACAGGTCGCCGACGACCGAGAGGAGCCCGGCCGTGATCAGCGCGGTCTCGCTCGGCAGCACCGGCAGGACGGCGTCGCCGAGCGCGAGCGCCCAGACGATCACGTAGGCCTCCGGCGGGCTCGAGAGGAGGTCGAACGCGGAGTGGAACACCCTGGGATGATCCACGACCATGAGGCGGTTCGAGCAGTTCACCGTCGGCGACGTCTACCGGTCGGCCGTCGGGCGGACGGTCACCGAGACCGACAACCTCCTCTTCACCATGCTCGCGATGAACACGAACGAGCTGCATTTCAACGCGGAGGCGGCCCGCGCCAGCGAGTGGGGCAAGCCGCTCGTCAACTCCACCTTCACGCTCGCCCTCGTGCTCGGGCTCTCGGTGCCGGACACGACGCAGGCGGGCGGCGTCAACCTCGGCTGGCGCGAGATCCGGCTCCCCCGCCCCGTCTTCGTCGGCGACACGATCCGAACGGAGACTGAGGTGCTGTCGGCACGCGAGTCGCGTTCGCGGCCGGCCCAGGGGATCGTCGAGGTGCGGACGCGCGGCGTGAACCAGCGCGACGAGACCGTCTGCGAGTTCGAGCGGTCGTTCCTGATCCCGAAGGCGGCGGCGTGAGCGAGGCGCGCGACCTGCTCCGGCTCGCAGCGGAGCTGGGAGCCGACTTCCGCGACTCGCTCCCGACGCGGCCGGTCGCGCCCACGGCGTCCGCCGACGAGCTGCACGCGGCTCTGGGCGGGCGGCTGCCCGAGGGGCCCACCGATGCCGCCGCCGTCACACGTGCACTCGCGGCGGCATCCGAGCCGGGGCTGATGGCGACCGCGGGCGGGCGCTTCTTCGGCTTCGTGATCGGCGGCACGCTGCCCGCGGCGCTCGCGGCCGACGTGCTGACGACGGCCTGGGACCAGAACGCCGGGCTGTACGTCGCCGCCCCTGCTGCGGCAGTCGCCGAGGAGGTGGCCGGGGCATGGCTCGTGGAGCTGCTCGGCCTCCCCCGCACGGTGTCGTTCGGGTTCGTCACGAGCGGCCAGATGGCGAACTTCACGGCGCTCGCCGCGGCGCGGCACCACGTGCTCCGCGCTGCCGGCTGGGACGTCGAGCGCGACGGGGTGGCGGGCGCCCCGCGCGTGCGCGTCGTCGTCGGCGAGAAGCGGCACGGCACGATCGACCGCGCGCTGCGCATGCTCGGGCTGGGAGCGCCGACCGACGTCGTCCCGGCGGACGACCAGGGGCGGCTGCGCGCATCCGAGCTGCGGGTCGGCGACGAGCCGACGATCGTCTGCGCGCAGGCGGGTGAGGTCTCCACCGGCGCCTTCGACGACTTCGCCGCGATCCGTGAGGCCGCACCCGCTGCCTGGCTGCACGTCGACGGCGCCTTCGGGCTCTGGGCAGCGGTGTCCCCGCGCCTGCAGCCGCTCCTCACGGGCGTGGAGCACGCCGACTCCTGGGCAACGGATCTCCATAAATGGCTGAACTCGCCGTACGACTGCGGCGTCGCCTTCACCGCGCACCCCGAGTCGCACAGCGGTGCCTTCTCGGCGCGCGCGCCGTACCTCGTCTTCGACGCCGCGACCCGCGATGCGATGGACTGGAACCCCGAGCACTCCCGCCGAGCGCGCAGCGTCCCCGTCTACGCGGCGATCCGCTCGCTCGGCCGCAGCGGGATCCGCGAGCTCGTCGAGCGCTGCTGCGAGCACGCGCGCACGTTCGCCGCCGGGCTCGAGCGCCTCGGCGCCGAGGTGCTGAACGAGGTCGTCCTGAACCAGGTCCTGTTCCGCTTCGACTCCGACGAGGCGACCGAGCGGTTCGTGCGGAACGTGCAGGAGGGCGGCGAGGCCTGGCTCGGCGGCACGTCCTGGGACGGCCGCTTCGCCGTCCGCCTCTCCGTGTCGAGCTGGGAGACGACCGAGGACGACGTGGAGCGCTCGCTCGCCGCCTTCGCTACCGCGCTCGCGTGAACGGCAGGTGCCGCCAGGCCTCGCGGAAGCCGATCGACTCGTAGAGCGCCCGCGGCGCGGGGTAGTCGTCGTCGCCGCGCGAGCCGACGAGCGCCGTCCCGGCACCGGCCGAGCGCAGCTGCCGGAGCGCGTGCAGGCACACCGCCCGGCCGAGGCCGCGACGCTGCTCGTCGGTCCGCACCCCGACCGGCTCCAGCTCGCCGACGCGATTCGGCTCGTCGAGCCACGCGAGCGCGTACGCCGCCACCCCGCCGGCTGGATCGACCACCACGCAGTCGAGCTCCGCGCGCCAGGGCGCCTCACGCCGCACCGTCTCGTACACCTCGTCGGTGAAGCGCGAGGGCGCAAACGCCGACCGGTGCGCAGCGGAGCGCGACGCGAAGTCGCCGTACTCGGCCATGGTCGAGAGGCGGTAGCCCGCCGGGACGACCGCCTCCTCGATCTCGCCGAGCGGCCGCGCGTTCCAGCGGATCCACGGCGCGGCCGGGTCGTGCTCGAGCCCGTGCCCGCGAAGGACGGCGGCCGACCGCTCGTCGCCGCTCCGCACCGTCGTCACCTCCGGCCTGCCCCACACGACGAGCTCGTCCAGCAGCTCCTCGTAGCCCGGCCGCAGCTCGTACGAGAGCCCGCGTGGGCTGCGCCACCCGGTTGCCCACGCCCACGCGACGAGCGTGTCGCCGTCGAGCCACAGCCGCGCCTCCCAGTCGTCGTGCGGGAGCCGCTGTGCCATGAACGCATAGCCGACGCCGTGCCGCACGTCCGGCCACGACTCCGAGAGCAGGCCGAGCATCAGGCGCAGATCGCCCGGCTCGTAGGGGCGGCTGCCGATCACGGCCAGCGCGCAGCGCGGTACAGGTAGCCCTCGAGGCGGCGGCCGAGCACGTTCTCGAGCCAGCGGGAGACCTCGACGAGCGCGTCGACGTCGACGCCGGTCCGCACACCGTCGCGCTCGAGCTGCCACACGAGGTCCTCCGTCGCGATGTTGCCGGTCGCGTTCGGCGAGAACGGGCAGCCGCCGAGCCCGCCGACCGACGCGTCGAGCACCGACGCGCCGCCGTCGAGCGCCCCCCACGCCGAGGCATACCCGGTGTTGCGCGTGTTGTGGAGGTGCGCGCCGACCCGCGGGCCGAGGATCGAGACCCGCTCGACGAGCCGGCGCGCGCGGTGCGGCGTCGCGACGCCGATCGTGTCGGCGAGGACGATCTCGTCGGCACCGTCGAGCCGCTCGCAGAGGTCGGCCACCGCGCCCGGGTCGACCTCGCCCTCGAACGGGCAGCCGAACGCGCACGAGATCGTCACCGTCGCCGGTCGATCGGCAGCCGCGACGATCGCCTGCACGCGACGGACGGCCTCGCCGAGCGTCGCGTTGCCGTTTCGCTCGTTGAACGTCTCCGTGGCGGCGAGCGTGCAGTTGACGCGGTCGAGCGACGTGCGCGCGAAGCGCTCGTAGCCGCGCTCGTTCAGGACGAGACCCGACAACTCGGCGTCGGAGCGGCGCGCGGCGGCGACGACCTCCTCGGCGCCGGACATCTGCGGCACGCGGTCGCCACGGACGAACGAGACCGCCTCGATCCGCGGCAGCCGGGCGCCGGCGAGGCGGGACACGAGCTCCGCCCGCATCGCCGGCGGCAGGGTGCCCGACTCGTTCTGGAGGCCGTCGCGCGGGCCGACGTCGCACACGAGGACGTCCATGCATGGCAGCCTACGCTGGCGTCATGCACCCGTCTGCCTCCTTCAGCGCCACCCTGCGCACGCGCCTCGACGACTCGCCAGGCTCGTTCGCCCGTTTCGCGGCGGCGATCGGCGAGGCAGGCGCCTCGCTCGGCGCGATCGACATCGTGCGCGTCGAGAAGGGGACGAAGGTGCGAGACGTGACCGTGCTCGCCTCCGACGCGGAGCATCTCGACCGCGTGGTCGAGAGCGTTCAGCACGTCGACGGCGTCGAGGTCCTCCAGGTCTCCGACCGCACGTTCCTGATGCACCTCGGCGGCAAGATCGAGGTCGTTCCCCGCGCGCCCGTGAAGACCCGCGACGACCTCTCGATGGCCTATACGCCGGGCGTCGCCCGCGTCTCGCGCGCGATCGCGGAGGACCCCGCGAAGGTGTGGACGCTGACGGCGAAGCAGCACATGGTCGCCGTCGTCACCGACGGCTCGGCCGTCCTCGGGCTCGGAGACATCGGCCCGGAGGCGGCGCTGCCGGTGATGGAGGGAAAGGCGATGCTGTTCAAGGAGTTCGGCGGCGTCGACGCGTTCCCGATCGTCCTCTCGACACGGGACACCGACGAGATCGTCGCGGTCGTGAAGGCGATCGCCGCGGGCTTCGGCGGCATCAACCTCGAGGACATCGCCGCCCCCCGCTGCTTCGAGATCGAGGAGCGGCTGCAGGCCGACCTCGACATCCCGGTCTTCCACGACGACCAGCACGGGACGGCGATCTGCGTCCTCGCAGCGCTGCTGAACGCGCTCCGCATCGTCGACAAGCGGCTCGAGGACGTCCGGATCGTCACCACCGGCTGCGGTGCCGCCGGGACCGCCGTCACCAAGATCCTGCTCGCCGCAGGCGCCCGCACCATCGTCGGCTGCGACGAGCACGGGGCGCTCTACCGCGGCCGCCCAGGCCTGTCAGGGCCGAAGCTGGAGTACGCCGAGCTGACGAATCCCGGGAACGTGCAGGGCGAAGCGGACGAGGTGCTGGACGGCGCCGACGTCTTCATCGGCCTCTCCGTCCCGGGTGCGATCTCGCGCGTCGGCGTCGAGCGGATGGCGCGAGACCCGATCGTGTTCGCGCTCGCGAACCCGCGCAGCGAGATCGACCCGGAGGAAATCGAGGAGCTCGCCGCCGTGATCGCCACCGGACGCTCGGACTACCCGAACCAGATCAACAACGTGCTCGCATTTCCGGGCGTGTTCCGCGGCGCCCTCGACATCCGCGCGCGCACGATCACGCAGGAGATGCAGATCGCCGCCGCCCGCGCGCTCGCCGGCGTGATCGCGCCCGACGAGCTCGCCGGTGACTACGTCGTTCCGAGCGTCTTCGACCGTGAGGTGGCGCCGGCCGTCGCACGCGCGGTCGCGGAGGCCGCCGTCGCCGCGGGCGTCGCGCGCGCCCACCTCGAGACGGCGCTCTGACGCTCAGCCGACCAGCTCGGCGACGGCCGCGGCGAAGACCTCGGTGTGACGGTCGACGTCCGCGTCGGTCGTCGCCGGCGACATCAGCGCCATGTTGTGGAACGGCGTCAGCAGGACGCCGCGGTTGAGGGCGTAGAGGTGGATCAGCCGGTCGAGCACGTGGTCGATGCCGGTCGCCGCCTCGCTCCCCGTGCGCGGCGGGCCCGAGCGGAACAGGTACTCGGCCCGGCAGCCCAACCTCGTCACGTGCCAGGGCAGCGACCGGTCGGCGATCACCGAGGCAACGGCGGTCTCGAACCGCTCGCCGAGCGCGATCATCTGGGCGAACGCCGCTTCAGTCAGCACCTCCGACAGCGTTGCGCGCATCGCGACGAGCGAGACGACGTTGGCGGCGAGCGTGCCGCCGACGCCGCCGACGTCCGAGTCGTCGACGGCGATCGACGCGTCGATCCTCGCCGCGACGTCGTCGGTGAAGCCGTAGGCGGCCGAGGGGATGCCGCCGCCGATCGCCTTGCCGACCGTGACAACGTCCGGTTCGAGAGCCCGTGCCGCCGTGTAACCGCCGGGCCCGGCACAGAGCGTGTGCGTCTCGTCGATCACGAGCAGCGTGCCCTGCTCGCGGGTCAGCGCGCGCAGCGCGTCGTGAAAGCCCGGCTCCGGATGCACGATGCCGACGTTCGTCAGCACGGGCTCCGTCAACACGCAGGCGACGTCGCCGTGCGCGAGCTCGCGCTCGAGCGCTTCGACGTCGTTCCACTCGACGACGCGTGTCGTCTCGTCGAGCGGTACCGGCGGGCCGAGGTTGCCCGCGCGCGCGACGACGGCGCCGCGCTCGAGCGTCGCGAACGTCTCGTCGACGGTGCCGTGGTAGCACCAGTTGAAGACGAGCACCTTCGGCCGGCCGGTGACGTGCCGCGCGAGGCGCAGCGCGAAGCGGTTCGCGTCGGTCGCCGTGAGCGCGAACTGCCAGCGCGTCGGGCCGAAGCGGCGCGTCAGCTCCTCGCCGACCCAGAGCGCGTCCTCGCTCGGCAGCATCAGCGTGATCCCGCGGGCGAGCTGCTCGGAGACGGCGCGCGCGACGGGCTCGGGCGAATGACCGGTCATTGCGCCCGTGTCGCCGAGACAGAGGTCGACGTACTCGATCCCGTCGACGTCGCGGAAGCGGGCGCCCCGCGCCTGCGCGGCGTAGACGGGGAAGCCGCCAGCCCAGCGGAGCATCCAGTGCATCGGCACGCCCCCGAGCAGCGACGCGTGCGCACGCTCGGAGAGCGCGCGCGAGCGCGGGTGCGTCTCGGCGAAGCGGCGCAGCTCCCGCTCGAGCAGCGCCTGCGCGCGCTCGTTCAACGGTCTGACCATTCTCGGATCGTCTCCCGTTGCGTCTGTCGTCGTAGCGAAGCGGCTTGTTGCACTTTCGTGAACTTTGGTCTGACCACACTCGCCGGCTCAAGCGGCCAGGCCCGGGAGCGTCACGGCGTGCGCTCGTCGATGCCGTGCGGCGCGCCGTGCTCCGCGAGCAGGTCGAGGAACGGCACCGCGTCGAACGCCTCGGGACCGAGCACGCCCTCACCGGACCAGGCGCCCTCCGCGATCAGCTCGAGCGCGACGACCGGGTTGACGGCGGTCTGCCACACGACCGCCTGCGCCCCGTCGCGCGCCATCGACTCCTCGTTCGAGACGACGTGGTACAGGTAGGTCGCCTTCGGGGCGCCGTCGTTCCCCGTCCCCGTCACGAAGGTGCCCGCGCAGGTGAGCCCGCGCATCCGGTCGCCGAGCGTCGCCGGGTCGGGCAGCGCGGCGGCGAGCACGTCGCGGGGCGCCACCTGCACGCCGCGCACCGACACCGGATCGGTCGAGTCGAGGTTCAGCTTGTGCAGCGTCTTCAGCACGTCGATGAACTCCTCGCCGAGGCCGTACTTGAACGTGACACGGTTGCAGTCGATGAAGCGCGGCACGAGCAGCACTTCCTCGTGCTCGACGTTCACGCACTCGACCTCTCCGATCCCTTCCGGGAAGTCGAACACCTCGGGCTCCGAGAAGGGCTCGGTCGTGTACCAGCCGCGCTCCCGCTCCCAGATCACCGGTGGGTTGAGGCACTCCTCGATCGTCGTCCAGATCGAGAAGGTCGGCGCGAACGCGTAGCCCTCGACGACCAGGTTCGCACCGTCGCGGACTCCGACCTCGTCGATCGCCGAGAAGAGATGGTCGGCTGCGTAGCGGGCGAACACGTCGGAGAGGCCCGGCTCGACGCCGATGCCGACGAGCGCGAGTTGCCCCCGCGCCCGCCACTCGTCGTCCTGGGCGAATTGCAGGTCGCCGAGCTTCGTCCCGTCCCGGTCGGAGAGCGTCATCGCCATGTCGAGGTACGTGCAGCCGGCCTCGAGCGCGGCGGCGAAGATCGGCGGGTTGAAGCGCGGGTCGGCCGCGTTCAGGATCACGTCGCAGCGCTCCGCGCGGGCGAGGCCCGCGACCGCCGGCGCGTCGGAGGCATCCAGCTGCGCCGCACCGAAGCGGTCGTCGCCGAGCCGCGCGACGAGCGCCTGCGGCCGCGCCGGGTCGAGGTCGGCGAAGACCATCCGCTCGAAGAACCCGCGCCGCGCCGCGATCGGCGCGACCGCGGAGCCGACGCCGCCCGTGCCGACGACGAGGATCCTCACGGAACGCGCTGTCCGGGCGTGCGCGTCGCCGTCTCCACGTGACGGACGTCCACACGCTCCTGCGCCTCGGCGAGCACGTCGCCGAGCGTCCCGGTCAGCTCGTCGATCTCCGCACGGCCCGCGACGAGCGGCGGCGAGATCTGCACGACCGGGTCACCACGGTCGTCGGCGCGGCAGATGAGGCCGCGCTCGAAGAGCCTCGGCGAGAGGAAGCCGCGCAGGAGCGTCTCGCTCTCCGCCTCGGTGAAGGTCTCGCGTGTCTCCCTGTCGCGCACGAGCTCGACCGCGTAGAAGTAGCCCGTCCCGCGCACGTCGCCGACGATGTCGAGCTCCTTCAACTGCTCGAGCGCGCCGCGGAAGTACGACTCGTTCTCGCGCACGTTCTCGAGCACCCGCTCGCGCTTCATGATCTCGATGTTCTTGAGCGCGATCGCACACATCACCGGATGGCCGCCGAAGGTCATCCCGTGCGTGTACATCGCCTTCTCGTCCAGGAACGGCTCGAAGACGCGGTCGGTCGCGAGCACTGCGCCGATCGCGGCGTAGGCCGAGGAAAGCCCCTTCGCGCACGTGACGAGGTCGGGGCGGATGTCGTACGTCTCCGACGCGAACCAGTCGCCGACGCGCCCGAAGCCCGTGATCACCTCGTCGGCGCAGAGCAGGATCCCGTACCGGTCGCAGATCTCGTGCACGCCCTGGAAATAGCCGGCCGGGGGCGTGAACGAGCCGCCGGCGTTCTGCACCGGCTCCATGATCACCATCGCCACCGTCGCCGGCCCCGCGGCGAGGATCGCCTGCTCGAGGTCGTCGAGGAGGAACGCCGTGAACTCCTCCTCCGTCTCCTCGGGCGGCCGGTGGTAGCGGTTCGTGTTGCGGACGTGCAACGTCTCCGGGACGAGCGGCTCGAACGTGTTCTTGAGCGCGGGGATGCCGTTGATCGAGAGCGCGCCCATCGTCGTGCCGTGGTACGCGGTGCGCCGCGCGATCGCCTTCCAGCGGCGCTCGCCGCGCGCCAGGTGCCACTGGCGCGCGAGCTTCCAGGCCGCCTCGACGGCCTCCGAGCCGCCCGAGACGAAGAACACCCTGTTCAGGTCGCCCGGCGCGAGCTGCGCGACCTCGTGCGCGAGCTCGATCGCGCGCGGATGCGCGTACGACCAGTTCGTGTAGAAGGGCAGCTCCTTCATCTGCTCGAGCGCCGCCTGCCCGATCTCCTCGCCGTGCGAGTAGCCGATCTGGACGGCGAACAGCCCCGCCAGGGCGTCGAGGTACCGCTTCCCGTTCGCGTCCTCGAGATAGCACCCCTCGCCGCGCACGATGATCGGCACGTCGGCGCGTCCGTACGTGCCCATGCGGGTGAAATGCAGCCAGAGGTGGTCCCGGGCCGCCTGCTGGAAGTCGAAGGTCATACGAGCACTCCTTTCCGTGCGCGGTAGTTCTGGAAGAGGATGTTCGCGAGCATCCCGCTGACGGCGATCACGAAGATCGCCGTCCCGATCACGTTGATCTGCGGCGGGGTCGCCACGCGCGCCGCGCCCCACACGAAGAGCGGGAACGTCGTCGTCGCGCCGGCGTTGAAGTACGTGATCACGAAGTCGTCGATCGAGAGCGCGAACGCGAGCAACCCCGCCGCGAGGATGCCCGGCATGATCAGCGGCAGCGTCACGCGCAAGAACGTCACCCACTCGTTGGCGCCGAGATCCATCGCCGCCTCCTCGAGGTGGCGGTCGAACCCGACGAGCCGCGCGCGCACGGTGACGACGACGTAGCTGATGTTGAAGAGGATGTGTGCGATCAGGATCGTCCCGAAGCCCTGCGCGATGCGCCAGTTGACGAACAGCGTCAGCAGCGAGGCGCCCATCACCACCTCGGGCGTCGTCATCGGGATGAAGATGAGCATGTTGGTGGTCGCGCTGCCGCGGAAGCGATAGCGGACGAGCGCGAGCGCGATGAGCGTCCCGAGGATCGTCGCGATCAGCGACGAGAGGAGGGCGAGCTCGATGCTGACGCGAAGCGCGGGGCCGATGCCCGGGAACGCGAACGGGTTCTCCCAGTTCTTCCACGTGAAGCCCGCCCACGTGAAGTTGAAGCGGCCCTTCGGATTGTTGAACGAGAAGGCGACGACGATCGCGATCGGCAGGAACAGGTACGCGAGCGCGAGCGCCGCGTACGCGGTCAGGACATGACGCCGCACCCACCTGAAAGCCCGCTCCGGCGCCGGCAAAGCCGACCGCGCTCTTTGCTCGGCTCCGGCGGGTCTACGCCTCATACGTGCGACACCGTCAGTCGCTCGGTGCCGAGAATCCGCGCGAAGACGAGGACGAGCACGAGGATCGCCGCCATCAGCACGAACGAAAGCGCCGCCGCGGTCGGGTAGTCGCGCACGGCGAGGAACTCCGACTGGATGACGTTCCCGATCATGTACTGGCGCGGCGTGCCGAGCAGCTGCGCGTTGATGAAGTCGCCGGCCGCCGGGATGAACGTCAGGAGCACGCCGGCGAAGACGCCCGGCAGGGAGAGAGGGAACGTCACGCGCAGGAACGCGCGCGGCTTCGACGCGTACAGGTCCTCGGCCGCCTCGATGAGCCGCTGGTCGATCTGCTCCAGGCTCACGTAGAGCGGGAGCACCATGAACGGCAGGAAGTTGTAGGTGATGCCCGCGATCACCGCCGCCGAGGTTGCGAGCAGGCGCCCGTCGGACCCGAGGATGCCGACGTGCTGCAGCGTCTTCACGATCACGCCGTTGTCGGCGAGGATGGTCTGCCACGCGAGCGTGCGGATCAGGTACGTGACGAAGAACGGCGCGATCACGAGCAGCAGGAAGAGGTTCTTCCAGCGGCCGCCGCGAAATGCGATCCAGTAGGCGAGCGGATACGAGACGACGAGCGCAATCGCCGTCGCGATCGCCGCGTACTGACCGGAGCGGACGAACTGCGTCTGGTACAGGCTGATCGCGTCGTGGAAGTTCCCCCACGCCCAACCGAAGTTGAACAGGGGGAACAGCCCCGACGACAGCGACATCTTCGCGAGGTACCACATCGGCACCACGAAGAAGACGAGCAGCCACGCCATGCCCGGCGCGAGCAGCATGTACGGGATCGCTCCCTTCTGACGGTGCAGCAGGCGCAACGTCGCTGCCCTCAGCCGGCGATGAGCGCCTGGAACGCCTTCTTGTACTTCTGGTTGTTGAGCGCCTTCGCGTCGAACTGGTGCGTGTTCGCCAGCATCGCCTTCGTCGGGAAGATGAGCGGGTTCTTCGCGATCGCCGGGTCCGTCTTCTCGAGCACCTTGTCGGCGCCGACGACCGGGCAGATGTAGTTGACGTAGTCCTCGACCTCCGCCGCGATCTGCGGGCGGTAGAACCAGTTCATGACCACGGAGGCGGCATACGCGTTGCCGCCCTTCGGGATCAGCATCTGGTCGGTCCAGATCATGCCGCCGGTGTCCGGCAGCACCCACTTGAGCCCCGGGTGGTCCGCCTGCAGCTGCACCATGTCGCCCGACCACGCGAGGCACGCGTGGATGTCGCCCTTCGCGAGCAGCGGCGCGTAGTCGTTGCCGGTGAACTGACGGATCTGACCCGACGAGACCGCCTTCTTCATCGTGTCGATCGCCTTGTTGAAGGACGCATCGGTGACGTGCGAAGGGTCGTCGCCGTTCATCAGCATGACCGCGCCGACCGAGTCGGCCATCTCCGTCAGCATCGTCACCTTCCCTTTCAGCTTCGGGTTGGTGAGGAGCTCCTTCAGGGACGTGACGTCGCCGCCCGTCAGCTTCGGGTCGTAGCCGATGCCGGTCATGCCCGACTGCCACGGCAAGCTGTAGTCGCGGTTCTCGTCCCAGTTCGGGTGGCGAAGCGTCGGCTGCAGGTTCTTGAAGTTCGGGATCGCCGACTTGTCGAGCTTCTGGAGCCAGCCGAGCTCGATCATGCGGCCGGGCAGGCCGGACGAGTCGGTGAGCACGATGATGTCGCGGCCGATCGACTGCCCCTGCGAGAGCGGCCCTTCGATCTTCCCGAAGAAGCTGTCGTTGTCGTTGATGTCCTCGAGGTACTTGACCTTGACGCCGTAGTGCTTCTGGAACTGGACGAGCGACGGGTGCGTCTTCGTCTTCTCGTTGACGTCGATGTAGAGCGGCCAGTTCGAGAACGTGATCGTCTTCGGCAGCGTCTTCGCGCCGCCGCCCGTCGTGGTGGCCGCCGTCGTGCCGGCGCCCGACTTCGAGCCGCCGCCGCAGGCAGCGAGGAGGCCTGGGACGCTGAGGAGCGCGCTGCCCGCGACGGCGCGCCGCAGTAGATCCTGCCGGGTGAACTGGGTCTCGCTCATGGGCGATCCTCCTCCGATCTGGAAACGACGAATGCTGACTCGGGCGCGAACGACAGCTGGAGCTGCTCGCCGGGCACGTGCTCGCCCGCTCCCTGCACGTACACGCTCACCTGCCCGACGTCCGTCTTGACGACGTACTGCGTCGAGACGCCGACGTAGGCCCGCTCGACGATCTGCCCGGCGAGGCGGTTCACGCCGTCGCCGCCGATCCTCACCTTCTCCGGCCGGATGCCGACCGAGACGGGCCCCGTATGCCCGTTCAGCACCCCGGCCGCGACACGCAGCTCCTGGCCGCTCTCGAGCCGCACGAGCTCCGGCCCGGCCACGACGCCGCCGAGCAGGTTCGAGACGCCGAGGAAGCTCGCGACGAACGCCGTGCGCGGCCGTTCGTACAGCTCGGCAGGGTCGCCGAGCTGCTCGATCCGGCCGCGGTTCATGACGACGATGCGATCGGCCATCGTCATGGCCTCCTCCTGGTCGTGCGTCACGTGAATGAACGTGAAGCCCATCTCGTGCTGGATGCGCTTCAGCTCGAGCTGCATCTCCTTGCGGAGCTTCAGGTCGAGCGCCCCGAGCGGCTCGTCGAGGAGCAGCACGCGCGGGCGGTTGACGAGCGCCCTCGCGAGCGCGACCCGCTGCTGCTGGCCTCCCGAGAGCTGCTTCGGGCGGCGCCCGCCGTAGCCCTCGAGCCCGACGATGCGCAGCATCTCCTCGACCTGACCACGCAGCAGCTGCTTCTTGACGCGCCTGCGGCGAAGGCCGAAGGCGACGTTCTCGAAGACGGTGAGATGCGGGAAGAGGGCGTAGCTCTGGAAGACGGTGTTGACGTCTCGTTTGTACGGCGGCAGCCCCGTGACCGTTCGGTCGCCGAGGTAGATCGTCCCCTCCGTCGGCTCCTCGAAGCCGCCGATCATCCGCAGCGTGGTCGTCTTGCCGCAGCCCGACGGCCCGAGGAAGGCGTAGAACTTGCCGCTCTCGACGTCGAGCGACATCTCGTCCACCGCGGTCACGTCGGCGAACTGCTTCGTGACGTTCTCGAGCCTCACGTCGTGCACGGTCATGATTCCGGCTCCGGGCGGCGGCAAAGCCGCCGCCTCCGCTCTGCATCCGCCTCGGCGGCGGCAAAGCCGCAACCTCCGCTCCTTGCCGGCTCCGTCGAGCCTACGCCGGTGATGAGCTCCGTCGAGCCTACGGTCATGCGGCGGCGCCGTTGTCCATGTGCGTGCCCCAGGCGAAGACCTGCTTCGCGAGATCGAGGTAGAGGAACGTCTCGGTGGTCGCCACACCGGGAGTGGCGCGCGCCCGCGTCGTCAGCTCGAGCAGGTGGCGGCGGTCGACGCAGACGACCTCGACGAGCACGTCGAAGCTCCCGGCCGTGACGACGACGTAGCTCGCCTCCTCCCACCCCGCGATCGCGTCCGCGACCGGCTCCGGGCTCCCGGTCGTCTTGATCCCGATCATCGCCATCGCCTCGAAGCCGAGGCCGAGCGGGTTCGTGACTCCGGTGACCTGGAGGATGCCGTCCTCGACGAGTCGCGCATAGCGAGCCCTGACCGTCCCCTCGGCGACGCCGATCCGCGAGGCGACGCCGCGGAAGGACGCCCGGCCGTTCGACTGCAGCGCCTCGATGATCGCGCGGTCGGTCGCGTCGAGCGACCGGGGCCGCGTGACGGGGCCACGCGTCGGGTCGGGGAGCGGCACGCGCGGGTTTCTACACGACGACTGCGCATTTCGTCAACCGACAGCCGTGTCGGCTGTGCAAAAGCGCAACGAGCTCCCGCTAGCGCTGGCCGAGGCGCATCCCGAGCAGGCGCGGCACCGCGGCGACCGCTCGCGCCGGGCGCGGCGGGCGGCGGCCGTGCTCCTCCGCCTCCTCGAGCGCGAGGATCGCTGCGCGAATCGCAGAGCCGCCGAGATGCCGGAACGGCTCTCGCGGCACCGTCGCGACGCGGCGGTCGACGAGCGGGAGCCGTGTCCACTCGTCCTCCGCGCCGCGCGCGAGCGACGCGAGCGCACGGCCGGCGAGCCACGACGGCCCGACGCCGTGCCCGGAGAAGCCGAGGGCGTAATGGACGCGCGTGCCCCGCACGGTGCCGATGAACGGCACGTGGTCGGCCGAGACGTCGATCGGCCCGCCCCAGGACGCCTCGACGCGTGCCTCCGAGAGCGCGGGCAGCAGCCGGCGAAGGCCCTCCTCCGCCCGCGCTGCGGTCGGCGCGTCGTGCGTGAAGCGACGGTCGATGCGCGCGCCGCGGCCGATCGGGCCGGACCCGGAGCCCATCAGCACCCGACCGTCCTCCGTCGTGCGGAAGTAGTGCAGGAACATCCGCGAGTCGTAGATCGCCTCCCCGCCCGTCCACCCGATCGCGTCGAGCAGGTCGGGGACCGGCTCCGTGAGCACGACGTAGCTCCCGAACACGGTGAGGCGACCGCGTACCGGCCGCCACTCCGCGCCGGCGGCGTTCGTCGCGACGACGACGTCGCGGGCGCGCACGGTGCGGCCGTTCGCCTCGAGCGTGCCGTCGGATCGCAGCCGGGCGCGCGTCCCCTCGTAGAGGGCGACGCCGTCCGCGAGCGCCGCACGACGGAGCGCACGCACGAGCCGCGCCGGGTGCACCGTCGCACCGTCGCGATAGAAGGCGGCGCGGCGGAAGCGCGGCGAGATGCCCGGCGACTCGCGCAGCACCGCCTCGTCGGGATGACCGACCTCACGTGCGGCCGCGACGTGCGCGTCGACGGCCGCGTCCTGTGAAGGCGTCGCCGACACCTGCAGCATCCCGCCCTCGCGCAGCCACGCATCCTCGCCGCGATCGACGAGGAACGAGCGGATACCCGGGACGATCCGGTCGCCGGCGCGGCAGAGCTCGAGAGCCGCCGCGTCGCCGAACAGCTCCCGCAGCGTCGGCAGGTACGACCAGTACCCGTGGCAGAAGCCGCCGTTGCGGCCGCTCGGCCCCCAGCCGCAGAACTCGGCCTCGAGCAGCGCGACGCGCGGCGGGTCGTCGTGAGCGCGCAGCGCGAGCGCCGTCCAGAGGCCGGTGAACCCGCCGCCGACGATCGCCACGTCGACGTCCAGGTCGGCCGCGAGCGGCGCCGAGCGGTCGCCGTCGTCCGCGTCCTGGATCCACCACGCGGGCGCGGCGCCCGGCAGCACGCTCGGCCTCGACATCACGCGGGAGCTGTTGCCGGCACGAGCGCAGTCCGCTCCACCGGCTTCGCCGGCAGCAGCACGACGACGAGGCTCGTCAGCACGACGCCGATCCATTGCCACCCGGAGAGCGCCTGCCCGAACTTGAAGTAGCCGACCAGGATCGCGCTCACCGGGAAGGCGAGCTCGGCGAGCGTCGCGGCGACGGCCGGGATGGAGCGCAGGCCGTAGTAGTAGAGGCCGAGGGCGAGGAAGCCGGTGACGAACGCGAGCACTGCGATCCAGAGCGTGTCGTGCCCGGAGGCGAACGCCGGCGTGCCGAGGACGAGCAACGCGACGGCGCTCGCCGGCAGGCCGAACGCGAAGCGGAGCGTCGCCACGTGCTCGAAGCGCAGGTCGCGGGCGAGGTACCGGCCAAGCACGGTGCCGAGCGCCCAGAGGGCGGCGGCCCCGAGCGCGTACAGCGTCGGCCGCAGGCCGTGCACCGACGGATGGAACGGGTGCGGGACACCGATCAGCCAGGCGCCCGCGAGGGCCGGGACGAAGTACGCGGCGAAGCGGGCGTGCGGGCGCTCGCCGAGCACCACGGTGGCGGCGACGACCGCGATCACCGGCTGCACCTTCTGCAGCACGACCGGCGTCACGAAGTCGTGACCGTCGACGAACGCCTGCGTGAAGAGGATCGTCGCGACCGCAGACGAGCCTGCCCCGATGACGAACGCCGCGAGCACGTGCCGCCAGCCGAGCCGGAGGACGGCCGCCGTCGCGCCCGCGAGGAGCGGCAGCGTCAGCACCACGAGCACGAGGTGCTCGCCGAAGACGATCGTCGCGACCGCCGTCGTCTGCGCGAGCGGCGCGCGGATCCAGGCGTCGAGGCCCCAGAGCGCCGCCGCGACCGCGACGAGCGCTATCCCTGCCGAGCGGCTCATCCGACCAGCGTAATCGCGGCCCGCTACTTGACCGTCGTCGGGATGTTCTTGATCTTCCCGGAGGCGATCTCCTGCTTCACCTGGGCGACCTTGGCCGGAATGCCTTTCGGCGTCTTCGGCGAGAACTTGCCGATGCCTACGCCGTTCACGTCGAGGCCGTAGATCGTATCGGTGCCGCCCTTGAAGTTGCCTTCCTTGGCGTCCTTGATCGCGTCGAAGACCGAGGTGTCGACGCGCTTCAGCGCCGAGGTGAGGATGTAGTCGCCGAGGTAGGACTGGTCGGCGTCGACGCCGACGCCCCAGACGTTCTTGCCCTTCGCCGCGTCGAGCGCACCGAGGCCGCAGCCGCCCGCGACCTGGAAGACGACGACGGAGCCGGCGGCGATCTGGTTGAGCGCGACCTCCTTGCAGAGCGCCTGCTTCTCGAAGTCCTGCGAGTAGCCGTTGAGCGTGTGCACGCCCGGGAACGCCGCCTTCGCGCCCGCCTGGTAGCCGGCGATGTAGCGATCGACCGGCGGCTGCTTCATCCCGCCGACGGACGAGACCGTGTTGCCGCCGCGGTCCTTGGCGGCGAGGCCGGCCGCGTAGCCGGCGAGGTAGCCCGCCTCCTGCTCCTTGAAGAGCAGGCCCTGGACGTTCTTCAGGCCGCCCTCGTCGGCGTTCGACACGTCGACGATCGCGAAGTGGCTCGAGGGGAAGTTCTTCGCGACGGCCTTCATCGCGTTGATCTCGGTGAAGCCGACGCCGATGATCAGGTCGTAGTGCTGCCGCGCGAGCGCGGTCAGGTTCGGGATGTAGTCCGCCGGCGAGGCTGCGGTGACGACTCGCGTCTGCACGCCGAGCTCCTTGCCCGCCTGCTGCAGGCCCACGTAGGCGAGGTGGTTGAAGCTGCGGTCGTTGAGGCCGCCGGTGTCGGTGGAGAGGCCGACCTTGAACGTCCCACCGCCGCCGCCCTGCGACGTCGTCGTAGCGGTCGTGGTGGTCGTCCCCGAGCCCGACTTGCTCGAGCCGCAGCCGGCGGCGACGGCCGCGATCGCGACGGCGAGCACGGCGAGCGAGATGAGACGCTTCACGAGACCTCCCAGGTTTTAGACTGCGGGACGAAAACCTATGCGGGATTGTACTTCCCATGCCGTCGTCGCCGTCGCGATGAGCGTGCACGAGGGGCAGCTCGCGACGCTCGTGCGACGCGTCGAGCGGGAGCCGCGCGAGCCGCTCGAGGCCGCGCTCGGGCGGGCGGTCGACGTCGGCTCGTTCGCGCACGTCGAGCAGCTCGAGACGCGTGTGCTGCGCGACGGGACGCTTGCGACGGTGTACCTCGGGCTGGTGCGACCCGACGCGGCCGCACCCTCGGACTGGCGCCGCATCAGCGCACGCTTGCCGGCCGACGAGCGCGAGCTCGTCGCCGTGGCGCAGGCGCGTTTGCGCGCGAAGCTCTCGTACACGAACCTCGGCTTCGCGCTCGCGCCGGAGGTGTTCACGATCTCGGAGCTCCGCGACGTGTACCGCGCGGCGCTCGGCCACGACGTGTCGGCGACGAACCTGCAGCGCGTGCTGCTCCGTCGAGGCGCGCTCGAGCGCGTCGAGGGGCACCGCGCGCCGGGCCGCACCGGCGGCCGCCCAGCGTCGCTCTTCCGCTTCGCCTCGCAGCGCCTCGAGGTGACGGACGAGTTCGCCGCGCTCAGGCCGCCACGCTGACTGTTGGAGCCATGTCCAGGGACTGTCCCTGGACATGCCCCCTTCAGACATGTTCAGGGACTGTCCCCCGCCACGTCCCGACCGGCCGCGTCCGCGAGGATCTCGCCCCAGCGGGTGAAGAGGAGCTGATGCGTGTCGTCGACGAGCCGCAGCTCGGCGCGCGGCAGCCGCTCGAGATACGCCTCCGCGATCGGCGGCAGGCAGACGCGGTCGCGCTCGCCCCACCAGAGCGTCACCGGCGCCGTCACCTCGGCCACGTCGAACCCCCAGGGCCGCCCGAGGTAGGCGAGCTCGCGTGCGAGCCACAGGCCGCCGTGGCGAAACGACTCGACCCGTCCGCGCGCGTACGCCTCGTCGGTCGACGGATGCCCCGTCGGCGGCGTCGGCTTCCTTCCCCAGCGCTCGAGCGAGCGCGCCGCGAGGCGCGGCGAGACGCGCGCGACACGCATCACCGCGCGCACCTCGCGCGCAAGGTGGCGCGTCAGGTCGGGCGGCGGCATCGAGCCGACGAGCGCGACGCGCGTCACCCGCTCCGGCGCAGCGGCCGCGAGTGCGAGCGCGTGCGGCCCACCCGCCGACCACCCGACGACCCCGAACCGCTCGACCGGGAGCGCGGCCGCGAGCCCCTCCCCCCAGGCCCGCAGCGAGGGAAGCCGTCGCGCCGGCCCGCAGCGGTCGACCGCGAGCAGCCGCACCCCGAGCGCGGCGGCGATCGAGTCGTCCGGATGACGCGAGAGTCGCGAGTCGCCGCCGCCGTGCAGGTACACGACCGGCGCCCCCTGCGGGTCGCCGACCTCGTCGAGGCTCAGCGCTTCGAGACGACGAGCGTCGCGCGCATGCCGAGCTGCCGGTGGTTCGCGACGGAGCACCAGAGCGAGTATCGCCCCGGCGGCAGCCTCAGCGACAGCTCGGCCCGCTTTCCGGGCCCGACGACGCCCAGCCCGGCGATGTGGCGTGCGCCCCGGCGCTGCAGGCGGAGGTCGTGCGGGTCCTGGCCGAAGTTCGCGAGCTCGATCACCGCGGGCCCTGCCTTCACGTGCAGGCGCGAGAGCGTGAACGAGTACTCGCGCGCGACGACCTGCAGCTGCGCGGGCGCCGGCGTCGCCGTGTGGACGAGCGGCGCGAGCAGGACAGCTGCGAAGAAGGCAGCCTTCACTTGACGAGCGTCGGCCGCGCAAACGACGAGGCGCGTGGGAGGATGCGCTCCGCGTCGAACGAGAGCCACTGCTCGAGCAGCCCGGCGTAGACGCCGCGGAAGTCGGAGGTCGCCTTCAGGTTGCCGTCCTCGTCGAGGCCGCCGGCGAGCCCGGGGAACTCGCCGACCTGCGTCCCGGCAGCGCGCGTGCCGATCAGGAAGCCGCTTCCGGCCGCGCCGTGGTCGGTGCCGCCGGAGCCGTTCTCCTTCGCGCGGCGGCCGAACTCGGTCCACACGAGCGTGAGGACGCGGTCGGCGACGCCCCGGGCCTCGAGATCGCGCTGGAACGCGTACAGGGACGCGGCCGTCGTCTGCAGCGCCGGGCCGAGCGCCGATGCCTGCGACGCATGCGTGTCGTACTCGCCGGTCGCCTCGAGCGCGACGCAGCGCAGCGGCAGGCCGGCGGCGATCATCGCGGCAAGGCCCTGCAGGCGCTGCGGGAAGGAGTCGCCGGCCGGATAGGTCACGGCCGGCGCGGCGATCTTGTCGCCGGCGAAGGGCGCGAGCTGCTTGCGCAGCGTCGAGGCCTGCGCCGTCACGTTCGCGACGGTGCGCATGGCGGCGTCGTGCCCGCCGGTGCGGCCGAGGTGGCCGATCGCGTCGAGCATCCTGTCCTGCACCTCGCCCCACACGCCGGGCGTCCAGAAGTCGTACTCGCCCGGCCCGTCGATCGCCGCGACCGGCACCTTCGCCGTCGCGAGCGCCGGCTGGAGCGACCCGGTCAACGAGAGCCCCTGCAGCGGATTGTCCGTCGTCCCTACGGCGTCGAGATAGCGGCCGAGCCAGCCGGTCAGGAGCCGCGGGTCGGTCGCGCCCACCTCCCAGAAGTGCCGGGAGGTGAAATGTGACTGGTCGGGGTGGTCGTAGCCGACGGCCGGCAGCACGCTCACCTTGCCCTCGGCGTGGAGCTGCGCGAGCGGCGCGAGCGCCGGGTGCCACGAGAGACTCGCATCCTCCGCGAACGGCGTGCCGCCGCTGACCGCGAGGCTCGGCCGCAGCTTGCGGTAGAGCGGGTCGGCCTGCGGCGAGAGGAGCGTCAGCGAGTCGGCTCCGCCCTGCAGGAACACCGTGACGAGGATCGGCTGCTGCGGCCCGCTCGCCGCGGCGGCGATGCCCTCGTCGAAGATCCCGAGCCGGCCCGCGCCGTACACCGTGAGCGCGAGCCCGACGGAGCGCGCGACGAAGCCTCGTCGCGTGAGGCCCGTGCCCGCGGGCGTCGGCATGCCCGCCTCGACCGCCGGCAGCCCCTGCCCCGCCGCCGCCCTGAACAGATCGGCGCGCGTGCACTCGTCACACACGACGCGACTACTCATGACGTCTGCAGGTCGGGGGACACGGCGATCAGCTGGCGAAGCGCGTTCTCGACGAGCACCGGGTACTGCACCTGCTTCCAGCGCTGCGAGCCCGCCTGGTGCAGCGACTCCTTCGCGAACTGCAGCAGCGCGCGGTGCGTCGCGTCGGAGAGCGCGGGGTTGCGCCAGAAGGCGAGCGCGCGCTTCAGCACCGTCTGCGCGTCGGCGGGCGCCTTCCCCTTCGACGGGTCGAGGCGGCGGTCGTTCAGGAGCTGAGCCACGCCGATCCACCGGCCGCGGAAGGTGGCGGTGTCGAGCCAGCGCGTGTCGTCCCAGCCGGCGACGTTCGGCGGGTAGAAGAGCTGCTGCCCGGCGAGCGAGCCGATCCAGGCCCACGAGTCGGTGGTCACGCCGGCGCCGATCCGCCGGAGCAGGCCGGCGGTGTGGACGACCGGCGGCTTCGTCATGCGCGGCCCGGTATACAGCGCCGGGTGCTTGAGGACGATGTCGAGCACCGGCCTGAGCTCGTGCCCCTGCGTGTACGCCGCCTCGAGCGCCCGCGCCGTCGCAGCGTCGGGCGGCACCGGGACGAAGTAGCCCCAGAGCTTCTGCACGAAGAACGACGGGTGCTTCGGGTTCGAGAGGCAGAGCCGGCACGCGTCACGCCACGCGTAGCGGCCCGAGTGGCGGAACACCGTCTTCGTCCCCGGGTCGTGCCGCGTCGCGTCGAAGTGGAAGTCGTAGTCGCCGCGGCCGCGGCTCCAGCGGCTCGTCCATCCGGTCAGCGACCGCGCCTGCTCGCGCACGTCGCGCTCGGTGTAGGCGCCGCGGTTCGCGCCGAGCGTGAACAGCTCCATCATCTCGCGCCCGTAGTTCTCGTTCGGCGCGTCCTTCGTGTTCTCGGTGCCGTTGAGCCACAGCAGCATCGCGGGGTTCGCCGTCACGGAGAGGAGCAGCCGCTCGAACGAGCCGAGCCCGTGCTTCCGGAAGAGCTCGTTCTGCTGGAGCATCAGCTTCTGGTCGCCGACGCCGGCGTTCGACGTCGCGAACCAGTCGTGCCAGACGAGCGCCATGCGTTCGACGAGCGGCCGCGACGTGCGCACCATGCGGTCGAGCCACCAGCAGTGGTCGTGCCCCCAGCGGTCGGCGGGGGCCAACGGGCGGCCCTTCGCGTCGTGGGGCTTCGGGCCGACGAGCTTCTCGACGCCGGGGTTGAGGAGCGAGTGGACGGCGCCGTCGAGCCCGAGCCTTGCCAGCGCCTGCGCCTCGCCCGGCCGCGGCCCGAAGCCGGCACGCCAGAGCAGCCGCTCGGCCTGCGGCGCGTCGAACGTGCCCCGGTAGACGGGCGCACCCACGGACGCCGTATCGGCGCGCCGCCCGAGCAGGCAACATCACCCGTTAGGGGTTCTGACCGAATGATCGCGCGCCGGCTGGAGCCTCTTGAAGCGCTTTGCGAAAGAGGACGCGCGCCTCGCCGCGCCCGTCGTAGTCCTCGTCGACACGCTCGACCTCGAAGCCGAGCGCGCGGTGGAACGCGACCGACCGTTCGTTGACGGGCGAGGTGACGGCACGGACGACCGTACGGGGGGCGACCGCGGCGAAGAACCGCTCGTACAGCTCGCGCCCGAGCCCGCCGCCGCGCTTCTCCGGCGCGACGCCGACGAAATGGATGTACGCCTCCTCGGGAAACGTCTGCGAGCGGAACCCGCACAGGAACCCCGTGACACGGCCGCCCTCCTCGGCGACGAACGACGTCTCGCGAAAGTGGACGAAGAAGAGCTTCGGCAGCATCGCCGCCATCGACCGTCCGCCCCACCACTCGTCGATCACGCCGATCACCGCGGCATGGTCACGCGGCTCGGCATGGCGGATCACTTCAACGACGCGAGCAGGTCGGCCAGCTCCGGGAACCGCCCCTCGGCCTGCTTCGAGAACACGAGCCGGCCGTCGGCGACCACGTCGAACTGGCTCTGCCGGCCCTCGGTCATCTCCGCCTCGTGCTCGAGTCCGTTCAGCTCCGCCACGAGACTC
The DNA here is from genome assembly GCA_035763525.1 of Gaiellaceae bacterium. Classification (GTDB taxonomy): domain Bacteria; phylum Actinomycetota; class Thermoleophilia; order Gaiellales; family Gaiellaceae; genus PALSA-600. Next base: position 5,698 of record DASUAX010000089.1, on the reverse strand, counting down.
GCGGCGCGTCGGTCATAGCCGCTTCAGACGGGGCAATAGAGGATCTCGATACGCGCCACGCCGCCGACTCTAGCTGCCGTACGGTGGGCGAATGCGCATCCTCGTCCTCGGCGGCACGCAGTTCCTCGGCCGTCACACCGTCGACGTCGCGCTCGCGCGCGGGCACGACGTGACCACGTTCAACCGCGGCCGTACGCGGCCCGAGCTCTTCCCCGGCGTCGAGAAGCTCCACGGCGACCGCGACGGCGGCCTGGACGCGCTCTCCGGCCGCTCGTTCGACGCGGTCCTCGACACGAGCGGCTACGTGCCGCGCGTCGTCCGGGAGACGATCGACGTGCTCGGAGACGTCGGGCACTACACGTTCGTCTCGTCGATCTCGGTCTACGCCGATCTCTCGACGCCTCCGACCGAGGGCTCCGCGGTGCGCGAGCTCGAGGCGCCGACGGAGGAGTGGCGCGAGGCGTACGGCGAGCTGAAAGCCGATTGCGAGGACGTTGTTCGCGAGCGCTTCCCCGACGCATTCGTGGTGCGGCCGGGCCTGATCGTCGGGCCCTGGGACCCGACCGGCCGCTTCACGTACTGGCCCGAGCGGATCGCGGCCGGCGGCCGCGTGCTCGCACCCGCGCCGCCCGACGCCGACGCTCAGGTGATCGATGCCCGCGACCTCGCGGGCTGGATCGTGCGCGCGGCCGAGGACGGCCTCGCCGGGACCTTCAACGCGGTCGACCGACCGGTGACCCGGGCGACGCTGCTCGATACCTGCCGCGGCGTCGCGCGATCGGACGCCGAGCTCGTCTGGGTCGACGGCGACTTCCTGCTCGCGCACGACGTCGGCGAGTGGCTGGAGCTCCCGCTCTGGCTCTCGAGCGCCGAGTACGCCGGGATGCTCTCGGTCGATCCCTCGCCCGCCTTCGGCGCCGGGCTCGAGACACGCCCGCTCGAGGAAACGGTGCGCGACACGCTCGCCTGGGTCGCGCGCGGCGAGGCGCCGGCCGGAACGGACGCGGGCCTCGATCGCGCGAAGGAGCAACGGGTGCTTGACGCCTGGCTCTCGAAAGAGTAGTTTCGAAAGATCTCTTTCGACAGCTCGCTCACCCTCTCCGACCCGCGTGCCATGCGCGCGCTCGCGCACCCCACGCGCCTCGCCCTGCTCGACCACCTGCACGTGGTCGACCAGGCGACGGCCACGGAGTGCGCCGAGTTCGTCGACGAGAGCCCGTCCTCGTGCAGCTACCACCTGCGCGCCCTCGCCAGGTGGGGCTTCGTGGAGGAGGGAAGCGGCCGCGCCGGCCGCGAGCGCCCGTGGCGGGCGACTGCGGCGCGCATCGAGTTCCCGTCCGACGGCCACGAGGCGACGGTGCTCCGCGACGAGCTCGTCGCGCGACAGCAGCAGCGCGTGCGCGACTCGCTCCGGAACGAGCACGAGCTGCCGGCGCCGTGGCGGCGCGCGGCGCAGACGTCGGCCGCGACGCTCGAGCTGACCGCGCGCGAGCTGGAGGAGCTCGGCGAGCGCTTCGAATCGCTGCTCGACGAGTTCCGCGGCCGCCCGCACCGTCGCGGCACGCGGCGCGTCGTCGTCTCCTTCGGAGCGGTCGCCGACAGATGAGGATGCTGCGCGACCCCCGCCTCGCCGCGTTGCTCGCGGCCGAGGTGATCTCGTCGACCGGCACGCAGATGACCTGGGTCGCGATCCCGTGGTTCGTGCTCCGCGCGACCGGCTCACCGCAGCGGATGACGTGGGTGATCATCGCCGAGGTGCTGCCGGTCGCGCTGCTCGGCTTCTGGGGCGGCGCGATCGCGTCGCGGGTCGGGACGCGGCGCACGATGCTCGTCTGCGACCTTCTGCGGGCGCCGCTGTTCGCGTCGATCCCGGCGCTGCACTCTCTGGGGCTCCTGCCCTTCCCCGCGCTGCTCGCGCTCGTCGCGGTGAGCGGCATCTTCCTCGCGCCGTACTTCTCGGTGCAGCGCTCGGTCGTGCCGGAGCTCGTCGGCGAGCAGCAGGCCGACGTCGCGCAGGCGACGGCGTTCTTCCAGGCCGCGAACCGGCTGACGATCTTCGTCGGCCCGCCGCTCGCGGGCGTGCTGATCTCGCTGATCGGCGCGTCGCCCGTGCTCTACGTGGACGCCGCCTCCTACCTCCTCTCCTTCGTGCTGCTCGCGCTCTTCGTCCACCCGCCTCAGGTCGAGACGGAGGAGCGTCCGGACGCCCTCGCCGGCGTCCGGTTCCTCCTCCGCGACCGGCTCCTCCGCATCTGGACGCCGGCGTTCACGCTGATCGACGTCTGCTGGATGCTGCTCTTCGCATCCCTGCCGGTGCTCGTCGTCACGCACTACCACGCGAACCCGCGCATCCTCGGCTGGCTGTTCGGCGCGCTCGGCGGCGGGGCGCTCGTCGGAGCATTCGTGTCGATGTGGACGGTCAGGCGGTTCGACGACCCGCTCGCGCTGGGCACGGTTGCGTTCGCGCTCCAGATCGCGTCGCTCTGGATCCTCACCGTACCCGCCCCGTGGCCCGTCCCGTTCGCGGCGATGGCGCTGGCGGGCTTCGCGATGTCGAACGTGAACGCGCCGATCCAGGCGCTGACGATGCTGCGCATGCCCAGGGAGGTGCGCACGCAGGGAGTCGCCGCGTTCGGCGTCTTCCAGTGCATCGCCTCGCCGGTCGGCCTCCTGCTCGCCGGGTGGGCGCTCTCGCGCTACGACCCGCGCTCGGTGCTCGTCGTCGTGCTCGGCGCGAAGACGATCGCGGTGGTCGCGTTCGCGGCAGCCGCGATCGCGGAGCGGTCATCGCTGCGGGCCGCCGCCGTAGACTCGCCCGTGTGAAGCGGCTCGAGGGGAAGCACGTCCTCGTCACCGGGGCGGGCAGGGGGATCGGACGCGCGATCGCGGAGCGGGTCGCCGCGGAAGGCGCCCGGCTGACACTGCTCGACCGCGACGAGGCGGGTCTGGGCGACGTCGTTCCGGGCGCGGCGACGCGCGTCGTCGACATCCGCGATCGCGAGGCGGTCCAGGCAGCGTTCACGGAGCCGCTCGACGCGCTCGTCGCGAACGCGGGCATCGGCGGCGCGAACGACCCCGGCGACGAGGACCGCTTCGACGAGATCGTCGGCACGAACCTCTACGGCACCTACTGGTGCGCCCGCGCCGCCGAGCCCCTGCTCGCCGACGGCGGCCGCATCGTGGTCACGTCGTCGATCCTGGCGCGGATCGGCGTCGCCCGCTACACCGGCTACTGCGCGTCGAAGGCGGGGCTGCTCGGCCTCGTGCGCTCACTCGCGGCCGAGCTCGCGCCGCGGCGGATCCAGGTGAACGCGGTCTGCCCGGGCTGGGTGAACACGGACATGACGCGACTGGGGCTGTCGCTGTGGGAGGGCCTGACCGAGGCCGAGGCGTGGGAGATCGCGAAGCAGGAGGTGCCGCTCGCGCGGATGAGCGAGCCGGAGGAGATCGCCGGCACGGTCGCCTGGCTGCTGTCCGACGACGCGCTCGGCGTCACCGGCCAGGCGATCGACCACAACAACGGCGCCTTCATGATCTGAGGCTCTCCGCGGTCCGTCCGACGGAGGTCCTACGCTTCGCGCATGCTCGAGCGCGACTACCTCCGCCGCGGGACCCTTGAGTTCGTCGGGGTCTTCGCCCTCATCTTCGTCGCCGCAGGCGGCGCCGCCTATGCCCGCTCCCCGATCGACCTCGCCTTCGCGAACGGGCTCGTGATCGCCGTCATGGTCTGCGCGGCAGGCCCGATCTCCGGCGGCCACATCAACCCCGCCGTCACGCTCGGGTTCCTCGTCACGCGCCGGATCACGGCGGCGCTCGCGGTCGTCTACTTCGTCGCGCAGTTCGGGGGCGCGATCCTCGCGGCGCTGCTCCTCAAGTGGGTGCTGCCGCAGGGCGTCGAGGACGGGGCGAAGCTCGGCGTCCCCGCGCTCGGCTCCGGCATCGGCTCCGGGCAGGCGGTCGTGATCGAGGCGGTGCTCACGTTCTTCCTCGTCTGGGTCGTCTTCGCGACGGCCGTCGACCCGCGCGGCACCTTCAAGCAGATCGCGGGGCTCGCGATCGGGTTCGTGATCGCCTTCGACGTCCTGATGGCCTACGGCCTCACGGGCGGCGCGATGAACCCGGCGCGCGCTTTCGGGCCGCAGCTCGCCGGGAATCACTGGGAGCACGGCTGGATCTGGTACGTCGGCCCGTTCGCGGGCGGCGTGATCGCGGCCTCGCTGTACGAGTTGCTGTACCTGCGCCCGGCGAGGCCGGAGCCGGTCGGCACGCCCGGGTCGGGCGTCGACGAGCCGCGCGCGGGCGACGCAGCGCTCTCGTAGCGCGTTCCGGTAGGTTCCGGGCCGATGCTCGCGAACGCCCAGTTCGTCGTCGCCGCGCTCGAGACGAGCCACAAGATCGGCCTCGCCGCCGTCGCGATCGCGTTCATCGTCTTCGCGCTCGTCTCGTCGTTCGTCCTTCCCCGACGGAGCCCGAACTTCCCGGGAAGGCACATGGGGCTGTACGTCACGGTGTGCGTCCTCTTCTTCGTCGGGATGCTCGCGGCCGTGCTCGTGCTCGGGAAGGAGCGGTCGGAGGCGAGCGAGTCGCCGGCGCACACGGCGACGGTGAGCAAGCCGCTGCCGAGCCAGACGACTGCCGCGCCGACGACGACCGCGAGCGGCGGTGGGGCCGGCGCGACCAGGGGCGACGCGACCGCCGGCAAGGCCGTCTTCGCGAGCGCGGGCTGCAGCGGCTGCCACACGCTGAAGGCGGCGAACGCGAGCGGCAAGGTCGGGCCCGACCTCGATCAGCTGAAGCCCGCCGAGGACACGGTCGTCCACCAGGTCGAGAACGGCGGCGGCGCGATGCCGGCCTTCAAGGGGCAGCTGTCCGCGAAGCAGATCCAGGACGTCGCCGCGTTCGTCTACGCGTCGACCCACTCCTGAGGAAGGGCTCCCGAAAAGACGAAACCCGCCCGGGGGAGGGGCGGGAATCGCCGCAGTTCACGTCAGTCCGCCGGACAGTGTCAGGGGGGAGCCGGCAGGAGCATCCTCGTCGATCGTCTCTGCTCCGCGCATCAACCAGAAGGGTGATTTGCACCGGCAGCGGAGAAGGAGGGATTCGAACCCTCGAGGCAGGGATTTCCCCACCTAACGCCTTAGCAGGGCGCCGCCTTCAGCCACTCGGCCACTTCTCCGGGCGCGCGCATCGTACCGCAGTGCCCTGGAAGCGAAAGCCCGCGCAAAAGGCGGGCTTTCGGCGAAGCGGAGGGAGAGGGATTTGAACCCTCGACGCACCTTTCGGCACGTACGCGATTTCCAGTCGCGCTCCTTAGACCGCTCGGACACCCCTCCGAGCGGCGCACATCCTAGCCTTCCCTGCCCGGGGTCCCCATCGGCTCGACCGACGCGTTCGCCGGCACGTGCTGGGCGCTGCCGACGTCGCCCTCGACGTAGTGCTCCGCAGCGGGCCACGGCGCGAGCACGAGCAGGAGCATCGAGTCCTCGAGCGCATGGACAGCGTGCCGCTCGCCCGGATCGAAGGTGACGACGGTCCCCGCGCCGCACTCGACGGACTCGCCGGTGGCCTGGACGGTCACGCGGCCGTGATGCACGTGCACGACGGCGCGCTCGCGGACGTGGTGCTCGCCCATCGCCTCGCCTGCAGCGAGCTCGATGACGACCGCCCTGCACTCGGGTGCGCTGAAGAGGACGCGCGG
>DASUAX010000088.1:0-23111 GCA_035763525.1 Gaiellaceae bacterium | reverse complement strand
GTGGGGGCGGGAGGATTCGAACCTCCGTAGGCTGAGCCGACGGGTTTACAGCCCGTTCCCTTTGGCCGCTCGGGCACACCCCCGGGAGCGCGGATTGTAGCCTGAGGCCGTGCAGCGCTACGACGTGCTCGTGGTCGGCGGCGGGCCTGCCGGATCGACCACGGCGATCCGGCTCGCGGAGGGCGGGGCGCGCGTGCTCCTCGTCGACAGGGCGACCTTCCCGCGCGACAAGCCGTGCGGCGGCGGGCTGACGACGCGCGCCTTCGCACAGTGCCCCGTCGACCCTTCACCGGTCGTCGAGGACGAGGTCGACGTCGTCGAGCTGCGCTTCCGCTTCGGCGACGCGGTCGTCCGCCGCGCGGCGTCGCCGGTGATCCGGATGACGCAGCGGCGGCGGCTCGACGCGTTCCTGCTCGACGCGGCGCGCGAGCGCGGCGTCGAGGTACGCGAGGGGACGACGGTCGACGCCGCCGAAGCCCCTGCCGACGTGGTCGTCGGTGCCGACGGCGCGAACGGGACGACGGCGAAGACACTCGGCCTCGGCGGCGGCATCGTCCAGGGCGTCGCGTACGAGGGCAACGTCCCCTACGGGACGGTCGCGCGCGAGCGGTACGCGCACCGTGCGGTCGTGGAGCTGGCCGACATCCCCGGCGGCTACGGCTGGGTGTTCCCGAAGGGCGACCACGTCAACGTCGGCGTCGGCGCCTGGCAGGAGGAGGGGCCGCGCATCCGGGAGCACCTCGCGCGCGTGTGCACGGCGCACGGCCTCGAGCCGTCGCAGCTCGAAGCGCTGCGCGGTCACCGGCTGCCGCTCCGCCGGCCGGGCACACGTGTGGCGAACGAGCGGGCCCTCCTCGTCGGCGACGCCGCGGGGCTGATCGATCCCGTCTCGGGCGACGGGATGTACGAGTGCTTCGTCTCGTCGAGGCTCGCGGCAGAGGCGATCCTCGCGGGGACGCTCGACGCGTACCCGGCGAGGCTCGACGCTGCGCTCGGGCGCCTGCACGGAGCGTCGTGGAAGCTGAAGCGCGCACTCGACCGCTGGCCGCGCACGAGCTGGCGCGTCGCGCGCACGCGGCTTCTCTGGCGCTCCGTCGAGCGGCTGTTGCTCGGCGACGTGGGCTCGCCCGGCGAGGTGAGAGGCGCCGCGCGCGTGCCGCTGCGCGTGCTCGATGCGCTCGCCCGCATCCCGTGAACGGCTGATTCCTGCGGCATCATGAGTGGCGTGACGCGGGTCGCAGCGGCGCTCCTCGCTCTGGTCGCGACGCTCGTCGCGCCGGCCTTCGCGCGTGCGGACACCACGCCCGCTCCGTGCGTCGCCTCCGGCCTCGTCGCGATCGTGCAGCCGAATGCGACCGCGCCGGTGACGCTCGGCCCGGCCGTCTCCGCCGCGACGAAGCAGGGGGCCGCGGCGACGACGTACCACGACGCCCAGTACTCCGTCGATCTCACGAACGCAGCTGCAGGCGCCGCCGGCTGCGTGGCGGCCGGTGCGCCCGGCGGCACGCACGCCGCCGCCGGCGCCTGGAGCGTGCTCGGCGGCACGCTGCGCGGCAGCGGGCTCACCGCCGACCTCGTTCCCGCGGGCGGCGACGGCTCCGGCTGGCACCTGCGGACGAAGGCGCCGGGCCTCGACGTGGCCGGTGCGGCGACCGAGGCCGTGCGCGGGGCGACCGTGGCGCTCGGCGACTGGGGCAGCCTGTCGATCGACGCCCAGCTCGAGTTGCCGCGGCTCGCCCCGCTCCGCCACTGGGCGGCGGCACTCTCGTTACGTCTCGTGAAGCCGCACGCCGGGCTGCCGGCCGGCACGCTCCTGCTCGTCGGCTACGCCGCCGCCGACCGCGCGCCGGCGCCGCCGCCCGCGCCGCCGGCTCCCGTCACGACGACGACCGCTCACACCACGACCGCACCACCGTCGACGACCACGCACACGACGACGACAACGCCCGCCGCGGCGGCGCCGAGGCAGAGGCCGAAGCCGCAGAAGCCCAAGACGAGGACGAAGCACGCGCAGCCGAAGCCGCGCAAGCACGCGAAGCCGAAGCCGAAGCGGAAGCCGAAGCCGAAGCGGTCCCGCGTGGGCGAGCCGCTCACGACCGTGCCGCCGCTCCAGGTGAGCGGGAACGTCTTCCCGGTCACGGGCGGCGCCGACTGGGGCGACAGCTACGGCGGCGACCGCTCCGACGTCCCGGGCGGGTGGCACCACGGCGACGACCTGTTCGCGCCGCTCGGCACGCCCGTCGTCGCGGTCGCAGACGGCACCGTCTTCGCGGTCGGCTGGAACGAGGTCGGCGGGTGGCGGCTCTGGCTCCGCGATCGCGCAGGCAACTCCTACTACTACGCCCACCTCTCGGGCTACACGCGCCTCGCGCGCGACAACGGCGAGGTCCGGCGCGGCGAGGTGCTCGGCTTCGTCGGCAACACCGGCGATGCGTTCACCACCGATTCGCATCTCCACTTCGAAGTGCATCCGAACGCGACGCTGTACCTCGGCTACGACGGCGCCGTCGACCCGACCAGTTACCTGCGGTCGTGGCCGCTGCCGCAGCAGGTCCATGTCCTGCCGCCCGTGCGGCTTCCCGGCGTCGCGCCGACCGGGTTCGGCGCCCTGGCCGACTTCCGCAAGCTGCTCGCGGTGCATCCGATGCCGAAGCGACCGTCGACGAAGAAGGACGAGGAAGACGGTCCGGCGCCGCCGGTGGAGCGCCCGCCGCGCACCGCCCTCGCGGGATCCCGTGCCACCCGCTCCTCCGCAGGCGGCGACGGGCCCCTGCCTGCCGTCTTCGCGATCGTCCTCCTCGCCTGCGGGCTCGGTGCCGTCGCCCACACCGCCCGCGTCGGACGCACCTGAATGGGGCATAGGCACCGTCCTCCAAGGCGTCTACTCTCGAAGCATGCGTCGCCTCATCGACATGGTCCTGATCGCGGGGATCCTGCTCGCCGTCGGCTTCGGCGCCTACGAGCTCGGCAAGCGCGTCGACAACACGTCGAGCAGCCTCGCGAAACACGACGAAGAGCTGAATCAGCACGTCTATCGGCCGCAGAACCCGAAAGGGCCCTCACGGCACACCCTCGAGCTCGTCGGCGTCGCCGTCGGCGGCGCTCTCGGCGTGATGATCCTCGTCTCGTTCTCGAGCGCGCTCCTCCGCACGCGTCGCCGGCAGCGCTGGCGCCACACCTGATCACCCTCGTTCGAGGGACGTGCCTCCGCGCCCGGTCAGCCGAAAAGGTGGGGAGGCGAATCGGGTGAACCAAAGTTCGACGGTGGAGGATGAGCGAGTGAGCTCGGAAGCACTTGCAGGGGCGGAAGCCCCTACGCGGGTACCCCTCGGTCAGCTGCTCATCCAGGGTGGCTTTCTCACGCAGGTCCAGCTCGACGACGCGCTCTACGAGGGCAGCCGCACCGGCGAGCGCCTCGGCGAGGTCGTCGTCCGCCGCGGCCTCGCGAGCGAGGACGACGTCGCGAAGCTGCTCGCCGAGCAGTGGGACCTCGAATACGTCGAGAGGTCTGCGATCTGGTTCGACGGCAACGCGCTGGCCCGGCTCTCGCGCGAGGACGCCCAGCGCCTGGAGGCACTGCCCACGAGGATCGAAGGCGGCCACGTCGTCGTCGCCGTCGCCGAGCCGACCGAGCAGCGCCTCGAGGCGCTGCGCGAGCTGATCGGCCCGGAGACCGTCGTCATCGTCGTCCCGAAGTCCGCGCTCGACGCCGGGCTGCGCAGCGACCTGCTGCGAAGCGCCCGCGGGCAGTTCTCGCCGTCCGACGGCATCACCGAGCCGGAGGAGGCGGAGCACGACACCGAGGTCGAGCCCGACGACGGCGGCACGGACACCGAGCTTCCCCCGGCGGCGGAGGAGGACGACGAGGAGGTCGTCCTCGCACCCGTCACCCCACTTCCCGTCCAACGAGCGGAGGAGGTCGATTTGGACACGACCATGGATTCCGACGCGGTCGCCCTCCTCGCCGACGAGGCGGAGGCGGTCGCGGAGCGGCTCGCTGCCCAGGCGGCGGCGGTGCGGCAGCAGCAGAACGAGTTGCGCGAGCGGTCGGACGCGTACGAGTCGCGGATCCACGAGCTCGAGGAGACACTCGAGCGCCGGGACGAGCAGCTCGCGCGGGTCCGGTCGCAGCTCACCGAGCTGCTCGGCTCGTTCGACGACTAACGGACGGTTACGCGGACGCGCTGCACGGCGTTGTTCGCGTAGCCGCCGACGTTCCACGCCGGCGCGAGCGGCTGCTCGTTGCCGGCGGCGTCGCGCGCCCGGCACGCGAGCTCGTGCTCGCCGGGCTCGGCCTCCCAGGTGTACGTCCAGTGCCGCCACGCCCAGCGGCCGAGATCGCTCGGGCCGAGCCGCGCCGCCGACCACGAGACGCCGCCGTCGGTGCTCACCTCGACCTCCTCGACCTCGCCGTGCCCCGACCAGGCACGGCCCTCGATCGCGACGGCGCCGGCCGGAAGGACACGGTCGCGGGACATGAAGTCGGGGATGCCCGGCGGCACCATCAGCGCGCGCGGAAGGACGAGCTCGACGGGCGTGCCCTCCTCCTCGTCGGTCGTGCGCAGCCGGTAACCGCGCGCCTGCTGGTAGCCGGTGAAGGGCTCGGTCGTGACCGTGACCCGCGCGAGCCACTTCACGTTCGTCATGCCGTACCAGCCGGGCACGAGCAGCCGGAGAGGATGGCCGTGCTGGGGCGGCAGCGGGCCGCCGTTCAGCTCGTACGCCAGCAGCACGTCGTCGTCGCGCGCCGCGCCGAGCGAGAGGCTGCGCCGGTAGTCCTGCTCCTCGCCCCCTTCGACGCCGCGGTCGAGCCCCGTGAAGACGACCTCCAGTGCGCGCTCGCCGGGGCGCGCGAGCGCGAGCACGTCGCGCAGCCGTGCACCGCGCCAGCGGCCGGTGCCGACGGCCTCCTGGAGCCAGGGCTGGCTGACGGGCCTCGGCTCGAAGCGGGCGCGCCCGTTGCCGGCGCACTCGAAGGTCGCGACGACCTCGTGCGCAGGCAGCGCCCGCAGCTCGTCGAGCGAGAGCTCGACGGGCGCCTCGACCTCGCCGTCGACGGTGAGCCGCCACGCCCCTTCGTCGACGAGCGGGACGTCGTAGTGGATCAGCAGGTAGTGGAGCCCGACCGGCGTCACCGGCCAGCGCAGCGCCTCGAGGGGCATCCCGTGGTTGCGCGTCGCGAGCTGGAGCTCCTCGACGGTGACCGGCGCCACGTCCATCGGCTCGATTCTGTCAGCGTCGCCGCAGCAGGCGAAGCACGCGCAGTCCCAACCCGGCGACGAGCGGCGCGCGGCGGCCGAGATCCTCACGGTCCTCACGGTCGAACGCCCGCGCGAAGCGCTGCGCCTCGGCGGCCGAGCCGTAGGCCTTCTCGCCGCCGGGTGCGCCGCAGCGCTCGCAGGCCCAGCGCATCGTCGCGCCCTCGGCGGCGAAGCGGTAGCGGTGGCCGAAGACGCGGCAGGCGAGCGGCACGTTGTCGCACATGATTACGCGTCGGGGCCGGGGGTATCGACGCGCGGGTGAGCGTTCAGACGGGCGTCATCGAGACGAACATTCCCGGTCGTCTCGACCGCCTGCCGTGGTCGCGCTTCCACTGGATGGTCGTGGTCGGCCTCGGAACCGTCTGGATCCTCGACGGGCTCGAGGTGACGATCGTCGGCTCGATCGCGTCCCGTCTCACCGAGAAGGGGAGCGGCATCTCGATCGGTGTGAGCGGCATCGGCGTCGCCGCCGCGATCTACGTCGCCGGCGCGTGCGTCGGGGCGCTCTTCTTCGGCCAGCTGACGGATCGGTACGGGCGGAAGAAGCTGTTCATCCTGACGCTGGCGGTCTACATCCTCGCCACCGTCGCGACGGCGTTCGCGTGGGTCCCCTGGTACTTCTACCTCTGCCGGTTCTTCACCGGCGCCGGGATCGGCGGCGAGTACTCGGCGATCAACTCGGCGATCGACGAGCTGATCCCCGCCCGGGTCCGCGGCCGCGTCGATCTGATCATCAACGGCTCGTACTGGCTCGGCTCCGCGGCCGGCTCCGCGCTCGCGCTGTTCCTCCTCAGCTCGGTGTTCCCGAAGGACATCGGCTGGCGCATCGCGTTCGCCCTCGGCGCCGTGCTGGGGCTGACGATCATGCTCGTTCGCCGCCACGTGCCGGAGAGCCCGCGCTGGCTCTTCATCCACGGTCGGGAGGACGAGGCCGAGCGGATCGTCGGCGACATCGAGCAGGCGATCGAGCGTGACGAGGGGGAGAAGCTCGAGGACGTCGAGGACACGATCAGGGTGCGCCAGCGCGAGGTCATCCCGTTCCGGTCGATCGGTCACACGGCGTTCAAGCTCTACCCCCGGCGCGCGGTGCTCGGGCTCGCGCTGTTCGTCGGGCAGGCGTTCCTCTACAACGGCGTCACCTTCAACCTCGGTGACTTCTACAGCACCTTCTACAGCGTCTCGTCGTCGTTCGTCCCCGTCTTCATCATCGTCTTCGCGGTCGGCAACTTTCTCGGCCCGTTCCTGCTCGGCCGGTTGTTCGACACCGTCGGCCGGATCCCGATGATCGCCGGCACCTACCTCGGCTCGGCGGCCGTCGCGACGGTGCTCGCGTTTCTCTTCCTCGGCAAGACCCTGCACTCGCCGTGGGCGTTCCAGGCGTTCATCTTCGGCACGTTCTTCCTCGCGTCCGCCGGCGCGAGCGCCGCGTACCTGACCGTGAGCGAGGTCTTCCCGATGGAGACGCGCGCGCTCGCGATCGCCTTCTTCTACGCGATCGGCACCGGCCTCGGCGGCATCATCGGGCCGCTGCTCTTCGGCCGCCTGATCGCGACCTCGAGCCGTGGCTGGATGGCCGTCGCGTTCCTGATCGGCGCAGGCGTGATGGCGCTCGGCGGGATCGCCGAGCTGTTCCTCGGCGTCAGGGCCGAGAAGGCGTCGCTGGAAGACATCGCCAGGCCGCTCACCGCCGAGGAGGCGGAAGAGGGCGGCTTGCCGGGCGAGGGAGAGGAGAGCGAGGACGAACGGCGCTGGCGCGAGCGCGAGGAGCACGACCGCACGCGGCGCTTTCGGCCGGGCCCCGGTGGGGGCGAGACGTTCTACTCGCCGGGGATGGTCGGCACCGCCGGCGCGACCCGGCGCGCGCACCCGTCGCTCCGCGATCGCGAGATCGACGCGATCGCAGCGGCGCTCGATGAGGGCGGCCCGATGCGGGTCAGGGAGCTCGAGGCACGGACACGCGGCCGGCGCTGGGGGCCGGGACGGTTCGACTCGGCGCTCGCGATCGCGGTTCGCGAGGGGCGCGCGCGGCGCCTCTCACGCACGACCGTCGGTCCCCCGTCCGGGTAGCGGGTCAGCGCCCGGCCGCGAGCGTCTTCAGCTGGCGCCCGCTCGTCTCGCCGTACTCCCACAGCGAGACGCCCACCTCGTTCCGCGACGCGTGCAGGAACGCGCGCAGCTCGGCGAGCGACGCGTGGCGTGCCTCGCCGCCGATCGGGTGCACGGGGAAGCGCGAGTCGCCGGCGAGCCGGCGGACGACGCGCATGTTCGCGTCCGCATACGCCGCCACACGGCGCGCGCCGCTCGTGCGGGCCGTGAAGTACTCCATCGGCAGGAAGATGTCGACGCTGCGGGCGAGCGCCCGGAACGGATAGCCCTTCCAGTAGGTCGCGCCGACGGGGTCGATGGTGATCGCGCCGAGCGCGAGCCGGGGCGGCAGCGCGGCGCGCACGGCGCGCGCGAACGCGACGGCGCGAGCTGTCCGAAGTCGGAGCGAGCGCACCTTCGTCGACTCGATGTCGAGCGCGAACGCGTCGAAGCCGTCCCCCTCGGGTGAGCGGAACCGTGCTCCCTGGAGCGCGCGCCGGACGTCTCCCCGCGGCGAGACGAACGACGGCAGGTACCACCCGACGACGTCGATCCCGGCGAGGTGCGCCGCGTGCAGGAAGCGTGCGGTCGCGACGGGGTGGGCGACACCGCGGCGCTGGCGGTCGTTCGACGTCTCCAGGAAGATCGTGTGGATCCCGTGGGCCTGCAGCCGTCGCACGACGGCCTCGGGGTGGCGAAGCGCGGCCCCGTCGTAGATCGAGACCCAGGTGCCGGTGCCGCGGAAGGGCGCGAGCGAGCGCCCGGCGGAGGCGTACGTCGCTGCCACGAACGCGATCAGGACGGTGGCGGCGATCGTCAGGGCGGCGACGACGACGATCAGGGGGGCGAGGCGCCGCATGGCCCGTCATGGTTCCGCCCACCAACCCGACCCGCCAGGTCTCGCAGTCCCATCTTCCGGCCACCGCGGTCCTAGCCGCCCGTGGACGGCTCGTCGCGCTTCCGTCACGTCGTCTGGCGAGGGGGCGCGGCTCGTTCGGACGCGGCTGAGGGGTGCAGGAAGGGGACGAGTGGGTCCCAGCCGGCGCGGAGGACGCGCACGAGCGTCGGCGGCGTGATCAGCTCGGCGGAGGCGGGCGCGGGCAGGGGCGGACCGTAGCCGCCGGGGCTCCAGCGGCGGAGGGAGCCGCCGAGCACGAGGTGCGGCTCGCCGTCCCCGAGGACGAACGAGCCGTCCGGCAGCGAGGCCGGCTCGACTGCCGGGCGCGCGCCGTCGCGCTCGTGCGCGAGCTGGGCGTCGAGCTCGTCGGCGCCGCCCGCACCCGTGAGCGAGAGCACCCGGGCGTAGTCGGAGCGGCGGCAGAGCGCGCACGGGCGATGCCCGGCGGCGAACGCCGTCGCGTCGTCGAGGAAGAAGAGCCCCGTGAACCTTCCCGGCTGCGGCACCGCGGTGCGGTACCAGCCGCGAAAGGAGAGCCGGCATGCGATCCACCGGCGTGTCGCCTGACGGCGCACGATCTGCCCGGAGCGGTCGTGCAGGCACCCACGGTTCCCGTACACGAGGCCGCGCTCGCGCACGGCGACGATGTCGCCCAGCGGCGTCACCCTGTTGCGAAGCGGCATCAGTCGCATCATCATCCGCCCGGAAGGACTCGGGGACGGGAGGGCGAACCCCCGCGCCAGGTACGGACGTTGAAGAAGGGCGACCGGCTCCGTCCGGTCGGAACGCAAGGATTACCAGCCGAGAGCGCAGGTCGAAGGCACATTGACGGGTGAGGTCGGGTTGAGGTGCCAACTGACCCACCGACCACAGCGCGAGGCTTGGACGAGTTCGAGGCCGCCGGCGACGAGCCGGCGGCCTCTCTGTTTTACGGCGGGCTTACGTTCGCGCAACCCCACTCGTCATGGACGAGGTGACAATGCGCAAATGAGAAAGCTCCTCGTGCTCGCCGTCGCCCTCTCCCTGGTCTCCGCGACCGGCGCCGCAGCACGCAACGTCCGGCCCTCCGGCCCGCCCCAGTTCCCGAACCTCCCCGGCAACTGGTCGCACGCGGAGATCAACGTGAAGATCAAGGGCGTCCCGCATACGCTGATCCTCGACCGCGGCCGCATCACCCAGGCCCTGCCGACGCAGCTGAAGCTACGCGAGTCGGACGGCAACTCCGTGACCATCCCACTCGCGCCGTCGACGATCGTCACCTACCGCGGCCCCCTCCGCCGCACGATGCCCGCGCTGCGCCGCGGCTTCTACGTGGAGACGATGATCATCGACGCCGGCTCCGCTGTTCGCGTGCTCGTCTTGCGTCGCCGCTAGATTCGGGCTCATGGCCGGCACGATCCTGGTGGTCGAGGACGAGCCTTCGGTCGGGGAGCTCGTTCGCGGCTATCTGCAGAAGAGCGGCTACCGCGTCGTCTGGATCCGTTCGGGCGAGGAGGCGCTCGTCGAGCTCGAGCGCCACCCGGTGAAGATGGTGCTGCTCGACATCGGTCTTCCCGGCATCGACGGCTTCGACGTGTGCCGCGCGATCCGCTCGCGCTCCGACGTGCCGATCCTGATGCTGACCGCCCGCGACGAGGAGCCCGACCGCGTCGTCGGCCTCGAGGTCGGCGCCGACGACTACCTGACGAAGCCGTTCTCGCCGCGCGAGCTCGTCGCGCGGATGAAGGCCATCTTCCGGCGCACCGAGCCGCACGAGCGCCACGACCGCTTCTCGCTCGGCGACGTCGTCCTCGATCGCGAGTCGCACGACGTCACCGTCGACGGCCGGCCCATCGAGCTGACGGCCAAGGAGTTCGAGCTCCTCGCCTTCTTCATGGCCAACGCCGGCGTCGTCGTCTCGCGCGACCTGCTGCTCGATCGCGTCTGGGGGCAGGAATACCCGGGCGGCACCCGCACGGTCGACGTGCACGTCGCTCAGCTCCGGCGGAAGCTCGGCCGCCCCGAGCTGATCCGCACCTTCCGCGGAGCCGGCTACAAAGCGACATCGGCCTAGGCTTGACGGAGCCGACCGGCAGCGGAGGCGCCGGCGTGGACGGCGCGGGAGCGGCACAGTGAGGTCGCTTCGGGCGCGGCTGTTCGCGGCGACGCTGGCGGCTCTCGCGCTCACGCTCGCGCTGACGATCGCGATCGGCGCCGTGCTCACCAGGCGCCAGGTCGACCAGTCGCAGGCGAGCGCTCTCGCGCGCATCGCGGACGACCGCGCGCTCGACCGCCGGCAGCACGTCACCTACCGCACCGGGAACCAGCAGCTCGGCTCGGTGCAGATCATGATCCAGCGGCGGCCGTACTTCGAGGGTGTGATCCCCGACGTGAACCGCTCGAGCGACGGGCAGACGTCGTACGACGGCAAGCGGCAGCTGTACTCGTACCGCACGCTGCCCTCCCTCGGCCTCCTCGTCATTCGTCCTGCGTCGGTGAAGGAGGCGGCGTGGCGGCCGTTCCTCGCCGATCTGCTGCTCGCCGCGCTGGCCGGCATCGGCATCGCCGCCGTCCTCTCCTTTCTCCTCGCCCGCTCGATCGTGCGCCCGTTGCGTCGTGTCGCGGACGCGACGCGGTCGCTCGCCGCCGACGAGCGGCACGAGCCGCTCGCGCGCGAGGGCACGACGGAGCTCGCGGCGCTCGCCGACGCCTTCAACCAGATGGCGGAGCAGCTTGCCGCGTCGCGCGAGGCGGAGCGCGACTTCCTGCTCTCGGTGAGCCACGAGCTGAAGACGCCGCTGACCGCCATTCGCGGCTATGCCGAGGGCCTCGCCGAGGGAGCGTTCGAGCCGGACGAGGCCGCGCGCGTGATCACGCTCGAGGGCGAGCGGCTCGAGCGCCTCGTGCGCGACCTGCTCGACCTCGCGCGCATGAACCGCGCCGAGTTCTCGATGCGTTCGGAGCCCGTCGATCTCGCCGAGGTGGCGCGCGAGATCGTGCACCGCCACGGTGCGAAGGCGCGCGACCTGGGGGTCGAGCTCGCAGCGACCGGCGAGGAGTCGTGGGTCGTGGGCGACGGCGACCGCATCCTTCAGATCGCCTCGAACCTCGTCGAGAACGCGCTTCGGGAGACTCCGGCGGGCGGCGCCGTCACCGTTTCGTCGCATGACGCGAACCTCGTCGTCGCCGACACGGGGCCCGGCATCGCGCCCGAGGACGTCCCGCGCGCCTTCGAGCGCTTCTACCTCTACGACAAGGTCGGCCGCGACCGTCCCGTCGGGAGCGGGCTCGGCCTCGCGATCGTGAAGCAGCTCGCGACCGCGATGGGCGGCGGCGTCGGCGTCGAGAGCGGTGCCGGCGGGACGACGTTCACGGTCTCGCTACGGCCGCAGAGAGGTCGTGTCGACGACCTCGAAGTCGGAGCCGTGCAGCGAGCCGAGCCGGTGTAGCTGATCGTTCGACCAGTGCGGGCTCGGTGCGCCCGAGACATACCAGCTCGAGCCGTTGTCGGCGAGGATCATCCCGTACGTCTTCATCGCCTGCGCGACGATGCGCGCCTGCCGCGGCAGCTTCGAGATGTCGACGCTCGCCTTCAGGCGGACGCGCAGTCCCATCGGGGGGAGCGATGCATCGGTCGAGCTGGACGCGTAGTGACGCGCGGGATAGACGTATGCGCGGCGCGTGCGCTCGGCCGTGAAACGGAGCGCGTGGCGGATGACGCCGGTCGCGGCGTCGCCGTCCCAGCGCGCGAGCCCCGGCAGGATCGGGAGCCCAGCCGCGTCGGCAGACGTCCAGCCTGCGGGCCGCAATCCGTTCGAGCGCAGGTCGAAGATCGCGCCGGAGCCCGCCTGCCAGCGGCCGCCGACGCGCTCCAGCGCGTAGAGCTCGTAGAGGCGGCACGAGTCGCGGTCGAGAATCAGCGCGTGGCGATCGCCGTCGCGGGCGGGCGAAGGCTGACCCTCGATCGGGACGTTCGCCGGGATCGGGTACGGGCCCTTGTCGCTCTCGTCGGCGTACTCGAAGCCGACGCGCGACTTCGGCGTCGACTTCCCGTGCACGACCACGTACGGGATGCCGATCCGGGAGCCGTCCCAGAGCCCGCTGCCGAAGTCGGCGTGCACCCCGTTCGAGAGGCCGATCGAGGCGATCAAGGTTGCCGAGCCCGGAGCGACCGGCAGCCGATCGACGCGCTGGTTCCATGCGTTCGTGGCCGGGAAGACCTGGCACCCGCCCAGCTTCGGCGGCGTGGGCGTCGCTGCGGTGCTCGCCGCCGCGAGCGCGAGCGCGGCCACTGCGGTGGCAAGCGCCTTCACGGTTGCAGCAGTAGCTCTTCCCAGCCCTCCGCGCATGCCCTGAACAGGTGACGCTCGTGCAGACGATCGTCACGGTGCCGCCAGAACTCGAACGTGTCCGGAACGAGCCGGTAGCCGCCCCATCGGTCCGGCCGCTCGGGCTCCTCGGGCTGCGCCGCGACCGCCGCCTCGAGCTCCTCGCGCGAGGCGATCGGCTCCGACTGCCGTGACGCCGCGGCGCTCCGGCGCGAGGCGGCCGGACGCGTCTGCCAGTAGGCATCCGACTCGTCGGCAGGCACGCGCGTCACCGTTCCCTCGACCCGGACCTGGATGCCGTGCCGGCGAAAGAGCAGCGCCGCACGCGGGTTCGCCTCGAGCTCCAGCCCCTTCCGTGAGGTGTAGCCGGTGAAGAACGTGAAGCCGCGCTCGTCCGCCGACTTGAGCAACAGGCAGCGTGCCGACGGCCGCCCGTCCGCCGTCGCGGTTGCGATCACCATCTCGTCCCCGTCCACCCACTCGTGGAAGAGCGCCAACGGGTCGACCATCAGCCGGGATCGACCTCCGGCACGTCGCGGAGCGACCTGATCGGCGACGGGAGGAGGAAGGTGAGCCCGGTGAGCGCGCCGACGGTGCCGATCCAGAGCGTCGTGCGGACGCCGATCCACGTGCCGAGCACCCCACCGAGTGCAGTGCCGACGGGACGCACGCCGTTGTTCACGAGCATGAACGCGCCGGACACGCGCGAGCGGAGCGGCTGCGGGATCACGCCCGCCATGATCGCGCCCGCGAGGATGTCGAGGAGCATCAGCCCGAAGCCGGAGAGCGTCTCGGCAGCGACGAGGAATGCGATCACGAGCCCGTGCGGCCCCCGTGCCGCCGGGATGAGCACGAGCGGCGCCGGGAAGAGGAAGCAGCCTGCGAGGAACGTCGGGCCGACACCGAAGCGGCGGGAGAGCCGGCCGGCCACGGCCGAGCCGATCAGCGCGCCGACCGACGCGCTGCCGAGGACGACGCCGACGATCGCAGGCCGTACGTCCAGGAAGCGCGTGATGTAGAGGAGGTAGAGCGCCGCGAAGACGAAGTTGAAGAGGTTGAGCGTCGCGACCCCGAGCAGCTCGGCCCGGATGATCGCGTTGCGGCGGATCCAGCGCGCGCCCGCGAGGACGCCGCCCTGCGCGGCGCCCGCGGCCGGCGGGTCGTCGGCGCGGATCCGCGCGAGGAAGTACGCCGACCAGAGGAACGAGAACGCGTCCGCCACGAGCGCGTAGGGGCCGCGGAACGCCTGAACCAGCACGCCGCCGAGGCTCGCCCCGGCGAAGAACGAGAACGCGCGTGTCCCGTGGCTGAGGGAGTTCGCGGCCACGTAGTCCTCGCGCCGCACCACCGCCTGGAAGAACCCGCCGTAGGCGACGTAGAAGAAAACGGACAGCGTTCCCGTCGCGAACGCGACGACGTAGAGGTGCACCCACGTCAGATGCCCGATTGCGAAGGCGACGGGGATCGTCGCGACGAAGAGCCCGCGGCCGACGTCGGTGAGCAGCATCACGCCGCGGCGGTCGCCTCGCCGGTCGACCCAGCTGCCTGCGTGAAGCGAGAAGAGCAGGTTCGGGACGAGGGCGACCGTCGTCAGCGCGCCCATCTGCCCCGGCGTCGCGTGGAGCGCGAGCACGGCCGTCAGCGGCAGCGCGACGAGGGAGATCTGGTCGCCGATGAGCGACACCGCCTGGCCGAGGAAGTAGCGGCGGAAGTTCGCGTTCTCGCGCAGGAGCGGCGGCAGCATCCGCAGATTCGTACCTGGTTCCCCGGAGGGAACCGGGTTGGTGGCTCCCGCCCTACGCGGTCACGCCGTCGAGCACCTCGCGCACTTTTCGAGCGAGGTCGTCGGCGCTGAACGGCTTCGGCAGGTAGGCGATGCCCGGCTCCAGAACGCCGTGGTGATCGATCGCGGAGTCCGTGTAACCGGAGATGTAGAGCACCTCCGTGCCCGGTCGCATGGTGGCGACCGCGGCGGCCACGTCGGGGCCGCTCATCCCCGGCATGACGACGTCGGTGAGGAGCAGGTCGAGGTCGCCGGTGTGTCGCCGCAGGAGCTCGAGCGCCGACGGCCCGTCGCCCGCCTGCAGCACGGCGTAGCCGTTCGACTCGAGGATCTCCGCGACGAGCCTGCGCACGATCGGCTCGTCCTCGACGAGCAGCACCGTCTCCTCGCCGCTCGCCGGCGCCGGCGCCTCCGGCTCGGCCGAAGCGGCGTCGGCCGCATCGGCGGCCGCGGGAAGAAGGATGCGGAACGACGCGCCGAGGCCCGGCGAGGACTCGACCTCGATCCGGCCGCCGCTCTGCTCGACGATCCCGTAGACGGTCGCGAGCCCGAGGCCGGTGCCGCCCTCCTTCGTCGTGAAGAACGGGTCGAACAGCTGCTGCAGCTCGGCGGGCCCCATGCCGATCCCGGTGTCCGTCAGCCGGAGCTCGACCGAGGCCGCACCATCGTCGGCCGTCACGTTCGCCGTCTCGACCGTCATCGAGCCGCCGCCCGGCATCGCGTCGCGAGCGTTCACGACGAGGTTGAGGATCACCTGCTCGAGCTGCGTCGGGTCTGCGCGGACCGGGGCGAGCCCGGGGTCGAGCATCGTCACGAGCTCGACGTCCTCTCCGATCACGCGACGGAGCATCATGTCCATGTCGACGACCGTCGCGTTCAGGTCGAGCACGCGCGGGTTCAGCACCTGCCGCCGGCTGAACGCGAGCAGCTGGCCGGTCAGGCCGGCAGCGCGGCCGGCGGCCCGCTTGATCTCCTCGGCGTGGCGGCGAAGACGCGGATCGGCCGTTCCCGAGATCAGGAACTCGCTGTAGCCGGAGATCGCGGTCAGAAGATTGTTGAAGTCGTGCGCGATGCCGCCCGCGAGCCGGCCGACGGCCTCCATCTTCTGGGCCTGGCCGAGCTGCTTCTCGAGCTTCTTGCGACCCGTGACGTTCTCGAACGTGACGGCGACGCGGCCCGCCGTGAGCGGGAACGCCTTGAGCGCGAACGTGCTCGGGGCAATTCGCTCGTCCGCGTACTCGAGCTCGCCGGCGTCGAACAGCTCGCCGGAGCCGGCGACGTCGATCAGCCGTGCCGCCAGCGCCTGCGGCGCCGCGGGCAGCACCTCCTCGAACGTGCACCCGACGACGTCGTCGGCGGCGAGACCCGTTGCCTCCTCGCTGGCGCGGTTCACGTAGTCGAGGCGTAGCGTCGCCCCTTCGACCGCCCAGACCCACAGCCCCGTCTGCATGTGCTCGACCAGCTCGCCCTGTGTCCGCAGCTGCTCGACGAAGAGGCGCCGCTGCTCGAGCTCTGCCGTGTTGCGGAGCACCGCGCTCACGAACTCGGCCATCAGCCGAGCGGTCTCGACGGCGAGCTCGTCGAACGAGTTCGGCGTGCCGGCGAGGACGGCGAGCGCGCCGACCGCTTCGCCGTCGCGGTACAGCGGCGCGCAGACGACGGAGCGAGCGCCCGTCCGCCGCCGCGCGTCCTGGCTCACCCAGGGGTGCGTTTCGGTGTCGGCGGCGTGCACCACCTCGCCGTTCAGGGCGGCGACGCCCGCGAGGCTCGAGGCGCGGTCGAGGCGCAGCCCGACGTGCGAGTACGCGATCCCGGAGCAGTGAGCGAAGACGGACTCGTGGCCCTCGAACCACTGGATGGCGGCGCCGTCGGCGCTGCAGAGGCGCTGCGCGCGCTGCACGATCGTCTCCATCAGCGCGTCGTGATCGAGCTCGAGCGCCGAGATCTCTTGCTGCGTCTGCACGATCGCGTGCAGCCGGCCGACGCTCGTCCGCAGCCGCTCTTCCTTGCGCTTCCGCAGCGTCACGTCGCGCAGCGACGTGTGCACGCGGCCGTCGCCGAGCACGCGGCACGAGTACTCCACCATGATCTCGGCGCCGTCCCTGCGCAGGAACGGGCGCTCGGAGCGGAGCTCGCCCGAGCGCTGCAGCTCGTCGCGCCGCGGCGGGGCCGCCGTCAGCTCGGCCGGCGAGAAGAGCTCCCGCGCGTGCATGCTGCGCAGCTCGTCGACGGGCCGCCAGAGGAGCGCGGCCGCGGCCTCGTTCGCGTCGACGATCGCACCGTCCGCATCGGTGACCAGCACGGCGTCGGCCGCCTGGTCGTGCAGCTCACGGTACTTCTGCTCGCTCGCGGCGAGCACCTCGATCATCTCCGCGTTGCGGAGGGCGATCGACGCACCGGCGGCGAGCATGCGGATCTCCTCGACGCCTGCCCCGTCGAACGAGTCGAGCGAGCTGCTGCGCACTCCGAGGATGCCGCGCACGCGGCCGTCCCACTCGAGCGGGGCGAGCACGATCGATGCCGCGCCCGGCGTCAGGCAGCGCGCTACCTCGGGCCCCGTCGTCCGGCGGAGGACGGCGATGCCGCCCGCTTCGAGGCACGCCGCGCCGAGCGTCTCCTCGAGGCGGAACGTGCGCGCCTGCAGCGGCAGGTCGGCTCCGGCGCAGACGCGGAAGTACGCCCGTTCCTCGTCGATCGTCGAGAGCGACGCGCCGTCGGCGCGGGGGAGTGCCATCAGGCGGTCGACGATCCCCTGCATGACGGCGTCGACCTCGCCGAAAAGCGCGGCGACCTCGAGCTCGGGGCGCAGTCCTGCGTTCACGAGATCAGCCCCAGGCGCAGCGCGGTTGCCACCGCTTGCGTCCGCGTCGACGCGCCGAGCCGCTCGCTCGCCTTGCGGAGGTGCGTGCGCACGGTCTCCGACCCGATGCCGAGCCGGCGCCCGATCTCCTGGTGGGGCAGCCCCTCGGCGAGCAGCCGGAGGACGTCGAGCTCGCGCTCGGTCAACTCGCCGGTGCGGCGGGCCCCGCGGAGGGCCGGGTCGAGCTGAACGCGGCCCCCGCGGGCCGCCTCGAGCGCGCGGGCGAGGTCGGCGAGCGGCGACTCCTTCAGCATGACCGCCGACGCGCCCGCGGCGATCACGGCGCGCGCGAGCTCCTCGTCCGCCTCCGCGGTGTAGACGCATAGCGTCGTCTCGGGCGAGACACGCACGATCGCCGCGACGAGCTCGGCTCCGGCGAGCCTCGGCATCCGGTAGTCGACCACCGCGGCGTCGGGGCGCTCCCTTGCGGCGAGGTCGACCGCCCGGCGGCCGTCGGCGGCCGGGCCGACGATCGAATAGCCCGCGGCGGTGAGGTGCTGCGAGATCGCTGCGGTCAACGCCGGATGGTCGTCGGCGACGAGGCAGCGGACGGCGGTCACGCGGGCACCCGCTCGAGCAGGCGGAGGCCGTCGGTGGAGAGGACGAGCTCGCCGGTCTCGATCAGCTGGAGCGCCACGTCGACGATCGCGGGGTCCCACTGCCTTCCCCGCTCGTTGCGAAGCTCCTCGACGATGCTCTCGGGCGTGAGCGGCTTGCGGTACAGCTGCCGCGACGACATCACCTCCACCGAGTCCGCGACGGCGACGATGCGAGCCGCGAGCGGGATCGTCTGCCCGCCGAGACGGTCGGGGTAGCCGTTCCCGTCCCACCGCTCGTGGTGGTGGCGGACGATCGGCCGCGCGCCGGCGAGCAGGTCGAGCGGCTCGAGCAGCTTGTCGCCTATCTCGGGGTGCGTCTCGACGATCCGACGCTCCTCTTCGTCGAGCGGCCCCGGCTTCAGCAGCACGCGGTCGGGGATGCCGATCTTGCCGACGTCGTGGAGGATCGCGCCGAGTCGCAGCGTCTCGATCTCGTCGTGGTCGAGCCCGAGCTCCTCGGCGATCCGGACGGCGAGCGATGCGAGCCGCTCGCAGTGGCCGTGCAGGTAGGAGTCGCGCGCCTCGATCGCGTTCGCGAGCGCGCTCGCCAGCGTCGGCGCGAGCAGCCGCTCGCGCAGCTCCTCGCGGCTCCGGCTCGCCCGCTCGAGCGCCTCGGCGACGGCCGACTGCAGCTCCGCGTGCGAGAACGGCTTCGTGACGAGACCGGCCGCACCGCGCGTCAGCGCCTGGCTCAGGGTCTCGTACGTGCCTGCGCCCGTGATCAGGATGACCGGCAGCGATGCCCGCTGGGCGCGGACGGTCCCGAGTAGCTCGAGTCCCGAGAGGCCCGGCATGACGACGTCGCTGACGACGAGCTCGAGCTCCTCCGCCTCGAAGATCGCGAGCGCCTGCTCGGCGCTCTCCGCGACGACGACGTCGTGGCCGGCCGCCTCGAGGATCTCGGCGACGAGCATTCGCACGACCGGCTCGTCGTCGATGACGAGGATGCGGCTCACGCCTGCTTCTCCTGGGCAGCCCTGACGATCTCCTTGATCTCGAGGGCCGAGCCGTGGATCAGCTCGAGCCGCTGGCGCAGCCGCGATCCCTCTTCAGCCTCGGCGAGCAGGAGCTCGGTCAGCCCGAGGATCGCGAACAGCGGGTTGTTGATCTCGTGGGCGAGTGTCTGATGGGGCCGCAAGTCGTCTCTGCTCGCAGGGGGATGGACGCACTATCGGCAGCGCCGCCCGCGAACCGCTATCCCTAGAGGCGTGAAGCACCCCTCCCCCGAAACGGGGATCCTCGTTGGGCGCTGAGCCGTCCGTTACGTGCCTCGTCGCCGACGACCACCCGGCGGTGCTCGAGGCGGTGGCCGAGTTCCTCGCCGGCTCGGGGATCGAGGTGGTGGCGCGCGCCGGAGACGGGGAGGAGGCGCTCGCGCGGATCGCCGAGCGGCAGCCGGCGGTCGCGCTCGTCGACGTGCGCATGCCGGGGATCGACGGGCTCGAGGTGGCGCGGCGAGCGAAGCGTTCCACCCCCGGCACGGCGGTACTGCTCTATACCGGGTACGGCGACCGGGCCGTGCTGACGGAGGCGCTCGACGCGGGCGTCGCCGGCTTCGTGCTGAAGGAGGCGCCGCTCGACGACCTCCTGCGCGCGGTGCGCACGGTCGCCGCCGGGAAGACCTACGTCGACCCGGTGCTCGCAGCGTCGGCGATCGGCCCTTCGACGGCCCCGCAGCTGACTGCGCGCGAGCGGGACGTGCTCCGTCTGCTCGCGGACGGCCTCTCGAACGACGAGATCGGGAGGGAGCTCTTCATCTCCGCCGAGACGGTGCGCGGCTACATCCGCAAGACGATGGAGAAGCTCGGCGCCGACACGCGCACAGAGGCGGTCGCGCTCGCGCTGAGACAGAGGTTGATCGTCTAGATGGTTGATTCCGAAGTGCTGTGCCCGCGGGGAGGGCATGCACCAAGCAGTGTGGCCGGCTCGACCGGTGGCAAGGCCGGTGGGCCTTGGCACCGGGCGAGACGGACGCAATGCGCCGCGTGCAGGCCCCCATCTGCGGGTGCTTCGACTTTGGAATCAGTCATCTAGTACGCGTCGAGCACGGCGGATCGCCGCGATTCGTGCTCGAGCACGCGGAAGAGCGCGAGCCCGGCGGCGGCGTAGGCGGCGGCGACGCCGAGCTCCGTCAGGACGAGTCCCGAGACATGCGAGAGCGACGCTCCCGCGGCGACCTCGCGCGCCGCTGCGATCCCGTGCGTGAGCGGCAGGCAGCGGCCGATCGCGCTCATCCAGCCGGGCAGCTCGTCGAGCGGGATGTTCACGCCGCAGAAGAGCAGCATCAGGAAGTACGCGAGGTTCGCGGCGAAGAAGAAGTCCTTCGCGCGCAGGCCGATCGAGCCGAGCAGCATCCCGAACGCGGTGCAAGAGACGACGGTGACGACCACGACGAGCCCGAGCGCCGGCACCGCGGCGAGCCCGGGACGGAAGCCGAGCAGCACCGCGCCGGCGACGAACGTGAACGCCGAGACGAGCAGGCCGTTGGCGAGTACCGGCACGCCGCGCCCGAGGAAGACGGCGGCGCGGTTCGCGGGGGACGCGAGCAGCGGCCCGAGTGTCCCGAACCAGCGCTCGTTCGCCACCGCCATCGTCATCCCGTACACCGACGACATCGCGCAGACCTGCACCGAGTTGCCGACGATGTAGAAGTCGCGGCTCTGCGCCTGCGCGAACTGGCCGAGCTTGGTGAAGAAGATCAGCTGGAAGAGCGGGCTGCCCAGCATCGTCGGGATGTACATCGCCGGGCGGATCCAGTTGAAGAGCCCGCGGTATGCGATCGAGCCGCCGACGAAGAAGATGGTCAGCCACCGCTTCATGTCAGCGAGAGGGTCGCGCGGGCGCGGGCGGCGTGCTCGAACCACCGGAACGTGACGCTGCTGATCGCGAGCGAAGCGAGCCCGAGGACGATCACCATGCCGAGCGGGCCCCAGACGTCGCCGCCGAGCGCCGCGTGACGGATCGCGAGGACGCCCCAGTACGGCGGCAGGCACCACGAGATCGGCCTCGTCCACTGGGGAAGGAGCGAGGTCGAGAAGACGAGGCCGGAGGCGATCCAGACGGGGTACTCGAGCAGGTTCGAGAGTGCGTTCGCGTGGCGGTAGAGGATGAACGTCGACGCGAGCACGAGCCCCATCAGGCCGAGCGCGACCACCGTCGCGGGCAGCGAGAGCGCGAACAGCCACGGGTGCGCGAAGTGGAGCGGGATCCCGAACACCAGGCGGCCCCAGACGAGCGTCGCGGCCATCGCGTACATGCCGGTGAACGCGTTCGCGAGCGAGAACGGCAGGTAGATGAGCGCCATCGCCGGCGGCGCGGCCGCGCCCAGCTCGAGCGTCCCCTGCCAGCGCTGCCACTGGATCATTCCGCCGGAGCCGAACAGGGTGGTCGACCAGACGCCCATCATCCCGGCGCCGAGCGACGCGTAGAGGAGCGTCCCGTTCCGGCCGCCCGAGCGGAACATGTAGAAGGCGACGGTCGCGAAGATGATCGGCTGCACGACGGACGTGAGCAGGAAGAAGCTGGACGTGCCGAGCATCTTCAGGTTCATCCGGAACCCGCTTTCGATCAGGCGCAGCGTGCGCACGTCACTCGCCCGCGCCGACGAGGGCGACGTAGGCGTCCTCGAGCGTCGGCTCGCGCGAGGTGACGCGGCCGACCTCGAAGCCGTCCAGCTGCGCGAGCAGCGGAGCCGTCAACTCGCGGTCGGCCGCGCACTGCACGACGAGCAGCTGCTTCTGGTCGCGCTCCTCGACGGTCACCGCCGTGACGCCGTCCACGACGCGGAGGCGCGAGAGGACGCCGTCGTCGACGCCGAACACCTCGATCTCCGTGACGCGCCCTTCGGCAACGCCGGCCTTCAGCGCGGCAGGAGTGCCCTCGCCGACGATCTCCCCCTTCGCGATCACGGCGATGCGGTCACAGAGCGCGTCCGCCTCGAACATGTAATGGGTCGTCAGCAGGACGGTCTTGCCGGCCGCGATCAGGTCGGCGATCGTCTGGCGCAGCTCGCGCGCGCCGACAGGGTCGACGCCGATCGTCGGCTCGTCGAGGAACACGACCTCCGGGTCGTGCAGGATCCCGCGCGCGATGTGGAGCCGCTGCCGCATGCCGCGCGAGTAGCCTTCGACGCGCTCCTGCTCCCGGCCCTTCAGCCCGACGAGCTCGAGCACCTCGTCGATGCGGTTCCGCTGCGCCTTGCCGGAGACGCCGTAGAGCTCCGCGAAGTAACGGAGGTTGTCGCGTGCCGAGAGGCGCTCGTAAAGGCCCCGGTCGCCGCCGAACACGTAGCCGATCCGCTTCCGCACCTCGCGGGCCTCGTCGACGACGTCCATCCCGAGCACGCGCGCGCCGCCGCTCGTCGGCAGAAGGAGCGTGATCAGCATCTTGATCGTGGTCGTCTTGCCGGCGCCGTTCGGGCCGAGCAGGCCGAAGAGCTCGCCCTGCTCGACGGTGAAGGAGATGCCCCGCACCGCCTCGACCTCGAGCGGCCGGCGCCGGATGACGCCGGTCGTCGTCCGGTAGGTGCGGCGCAGGTCGGTCGCCTCGATCACGGCCATGCTTCCGAGGCTAGCTGCGACCCGGGACTTTGTGTGCGCTATTGCTTGTGTCGAGCCGACACGAGCGGCGACTCCGTGGAGCAGCTCGTCTGCGGCTCGCCCTCGCAGCAGCCGAGCTTGAAGCGGCACCTGGCGCATTGCCACGTCCCGTGGCGCCACTCCATCACCGCGCCGCACCGCCAGCACTTCTCCGCTTCCACGGGCTCCGAGGTTAGGGATCCGCCAGGACGTCGGTACAATCGAGGGCGCGTGGCGGCGTAGCTCAGCTGGTTAGAGCGTCGGACTCATAACCCGAAGGTCGGTGGTTCGAGCCCACCCGCCGCTACTCGGTTCGCTCGACTCGGTTCGCTCGACGCTTCGCGTCGACAGTCTCCTGGCCCGAAGGTCTGTGGTTCGAGCCCACCCGCCGCTCCTCCTGCTCCTCAGCTGCGGACGATCGAACCAGGCTCAGAGGCCCGGTACTCCGGCAGCGTCAGCTTCACGCGACGGTTGCAGGACAGGTCGCCGCACTCGCAGAGGAACTCGAACCGGCCCCCGTCGTCCAGGTCGAAGCGGATGGCCGTTCGGGCGATCTCGTCGTTGACGTAGCGGCGGATCGCGACGGCCGCGCCACGTCCTGGTGACTCGTTCGGCGGGTGGCCGGTAATGCTCATTCACGACCCTTCCAGTGCATGTCCCGCAGTGCGCTGCTCGCGAGCGGAAGACGAATGCGTCCTGAAGCCGCGCGTACTCACAGGCGGCAGAAGGGCGTTGGACATG
>DASUAX010000087.1:0-4847 GCA_035763525.1 Gaiellaceae bacterium | reverse complement strand
GCGGGCAGGGCGTGAAGATCGCGGTCGTCGACACGGGCGTCGACGCGACGAGCCCGTTCCTCGACGCGAAGGGCTTCAGCTACCCGCCCGGCTTCCCCAAGGGCGACACGCACGTGACGACGCCGAAGGTGATCGTCGCGCGCGTCTTCCCCGGCCAGTTCCGCGACAAGCGGAGCAACCAGGCATTCGACCCGACCGAGCCGCACGGCACGCACGTGGCCGGCATCGCGGCCGGCGACGCGGGAACGAACGCGCCCGCCGGCGGCGACCATCCCGCCGTCGCGAACCTGTCGGGCGTCGCGCCGAAGGCGTGGATCGGCAACTACCGCGTCTTCACCGAGCCGACGCCGCTCGGCCACGAGGCGGACACGCCGGAGATCGTGCACGCCTTCGAGGCGGCGGTCGCGGACGGCATGAACGTGATCAACTTCTCCGGCGGCGGCCCGCAGACCGACCCGGCGAACGACGCCATGTTCGAGACGATCCACAACGTCTCGCTCGCCGGCGTCGTCCCCGTGATCGCGGCCGGCAACGACCGCGAGGACTTCGGCCTCGGTACCGCCGGCTCGCCCGGCGTCGCGCCCGACGCGATCTCGGTGGCGGCCACGTCGAACTCGCACGTCTTCGCGCCCGCGCTGTCCGTCCTCGGCGGCCCGCCGTCGCTCGGCGCGCTCCCCATCCAGGGCGCCGGCGGCGCCCGCCTGCCGGCCGCGTGGTCGACCGCCGACCAGACGATGGTGGACGTGAGCTCGATCATGGGCACCGACGGGAAGCCGGTCGAGTCGCACCTCTGCGGCGCGACAACCGACCCGAACACGGGGCTCGGCACGCTGCCGAAGGGCTCCCTCACCGGCAGGATCGCGCTCGTCTCGCGCGGGATCTGCACGTTCGCCTCGAAGGCGGAGCGGGCGCGGCTCGCAGGCGCGAAGGGCATCGTCCTGGTCGACAACCGGTTCGGCGAGGCGAACGCGATCCCGATCCAGCTCTCGATCCCGGCCGGGATGATCGCCGACCTCGACGGCCAGCACCTGCGCGCGTACATGGCAACTAGCGGCGGCCAGGCGCGCGTGCGCGTGTCGTCGGGGATCCAGGAGATCCAGACCGGCCGCAGCGGCGTGATCACGAGCTTCTCGTCCGCCGGGCCGACCGACTTCGGCTGGTTCCTGAAGCCGGACATCGCGGCGCCCGGCCTCGACGTGCTCTCCTCGACCCCGCCCGCGACCACCGGCTCCACGTTCTCCGTCTTCGCCGGCACGTCGATGGCGACGCCGCACGTCGCGGGCGCGGCCGCTCTGCTCCTGCAACGGCACCCGACCTGGACAGCTCCCCAGGTGAAGTCGGCGCTCATGTCCACCGCCTCCGCCGCCTGGCAGGACACGGCCCGCACGCAGGAGGCGTCGGTGCTGCTCGAGGGCTCCGGCCTCGCGAACGTGCTCGCGGCCGACGACCCGAGGATCTTCACCGACCCGCAGTCGCTCTCCTTCCAGCGGATCGACGTCTCGACCGGCGCCCAGCGCAGGTCGCAGCTCTTCACCGTCTCCGACGCCGGCGACGGTGCCGGCACCTGGGCGGTCACGCTCGCGCCGCAGGCGCAGACGGGCGGCGTCCAGATCAGCGTGCCCGGCTCGGTGACGCTCGCGCCGGGCGCGTTCGCAGGCGTGCCCGTGACGGTGTCGGCGGCGGCGGACGCCGGCACCGGGCCGAACTACGGCTTCATCGTGCTGACCGGGAACGGCGTCCGGCGCCGCCTCCCGTACGCCTTCCTGGTCGAGCGGCCCGCGCTGCGAAACGCGCCGGTGACTCCGCTCAAGAAGCTGCAGACGGGCAACACGGCCAAAGGCACGAGCCGCGTCTCCGTCTACTGCTGCCCGGCCGAGCCGTTCGGCCCACCCCCGGACTACGTCGGCGCGCCGATGAACGAGGACGGCGCCGAGACGCTCTACTCGTACGAGGTGAACCAGCCGATCGTCAACTTCGGCGTCTCGGTGGTCGGTGCCTCGCAGGGCTCGCTGATCGACCCGTTCGTGCTCGGGTCGAAGGACGAGAACGACGTGCAGGGCTACGCGGGGATCCCGACCGACGTGAACGCGCTCACCTTCGACGCAAACATCGACGTCGGTGCCGCCGGCGTGCAGTTCCCGCGGCTGCAGACGTTCTACGTCGCGGTCGACTCGCGCGCGGACCCGTTCACGAACCGCCCGCAGAAGGGCAAGTACGTCCTCAACGCGTGGGTGAACGACCTGACCGGGCCGGCCGTGCGCATCCTGACGACCCGCATCACCGCCGGCCGCCCGCTGATCGTCGCGGAAGTCGCGGACGCGCAGTCGGGCGTCGACCCGCTCTCGCTCGTCATCAACTACAACCGCGCGCTCGTCGGCGCGTCCGCGTACGACCCGGCGAGCGGCATCGCGATCTTCGGCATCCCGACGGCCGCGCCCGCGTTCAAGGCCGGCAAGACACGGCTCGTCCTCCAGGCGTCCGATTACCAGGAAGCGAAGAACATCAACACCGTGGGCGACCAGATCTACCCGAACACCACGTTCAAGCAGACGAAGCTGACCGTCGTGAACGGGCCGACCGTCACGTGGCTGTCGCCGCCGGCCGCGTCCTGCACGCTGAAGAAGGACCAGGTGACCGCGCTCGCGGCCTCGACCAAGAAGGTCACGAAGGTGTCGTTCACCGTCGACGGCAAGCGGATCGGGGTCGACAGGAGCGGGCCGTCCGGTATCTACTCCCTCGCGTGGAACACCGCGAAGCTGAAGAAGGGCAAGCACCATCTGGCCGCGACGGTGACGGACGCGGCCGGCCGGACAGCGGCAGCGGGCCGCGACGTGCGCGTCTGCAAGTAGCCGTCGTCACCGGCGCCTCCTCGGGGATCGGGGCAGAGCTCGTCCGCCTGCTGCAGGCGCGCGGCACGCGCGTCGTCGGTCTCTCGCGCTCGCCGTCGAAGGCGGACGAGCACGAGGAGTGCGACGTCGGCGACCGCGTGGCGGTGGAGGCGGCCGCCGCGCGGGTGCTCGAACGCCATGCCTGGGTCGACCTGCTCGTGTGCAACGCAGGAATCGGCGCGCGCGGCGATTACCTCACGGTCGCGCCGCAGCGGATCGAGCA
This sequence comes from Gaiellaceae bacterium, assembly GCA_035763525.1. Classification (GTDB taxonomy): domain Bacteria; phylum Actinomycetota; class Thermoleophilia; order Gaiellales; family Gaiellaceae; genus PALSA-600. The sequence continues at coordinate 1,736 of DASUAX010000087.1, read as the reverse complement.
GGTGATGCGCGTGAACTACCTCGGCTCGGCCTGGACGACGCTCGCGTTCCTGCCGGCGCTCCGACGTGGCTCGCACCTCGTCAACGTCTGCTCGGTGGCCGGCGTCGTCGCGATCGGGCCGTACTCTGCCTCGAAGCACGCTCAGCTCGCGCTCTCGCGCTCGCTCGCCGTCGAGCTCGCGCCGCGCGGGATCCACGTGCACACGATCCTTCCCGGCTTCGTCGAGACGCCCGGATTCCCGCAGCGGACGCGCTGGCCGCGTGTGCTGCACCCGCTGATCGCGAGCCCCGAGCTCGTCGCCCGGCGAATCCTCGAAGCCGTCGACCACGACCGACGGGAGATCGTCGTCCCGCGCTGGTACCGGCCCGCCGCGTGGGCGCAGGCGCTCGCGCCGGGGCTCCTCGCTAACGCGCGAGCACGTACCAGCCGACGACCGCCTCGTAGCCCGTAGGGGCGAGGCTTCTCGCCCGCTCCCGCTCGAAGCCCTCGCACCCGGCGAGGTCGAGGTAGCTCTCGAGGTCGCGCGGCTCGCGCACGACGTGCTCGCGGCGGAGCACGAGGCCGTTGGCGTCGAAGAGCGCGCGCAGGTCGCCGTCGGAGAGCAGCCGGCTCGTCGACGGGTCGCGGGCGCGCTCGAAGCGGTTCAGCTCGAAGGCGGCGAGCGGGTCGACGGGCGCGAGCTGGTCGGCGACGAGGATCGTCCCGCCGGGGCGCGTCATGCGGGCGAGCTCGGCGACCATCACCTCGGGACGCCGCGTGTGATGGAGCACGCGAAGACATCCGCAGAGGTCGAACGAGAACGGCTCGAGCTCCAGGCGCTCGCCGTCTCCGACGACGACCTCCACGTTCGGCGGCGCGTCGCGGCGCGCCCGTTCCGCGAGCTCCTCGTCCGCCTCGACCGCGACCACCTCGCGAACGCGCGGCGCGACTGCGAAGGCGAACGCGCCGGTGCCGGCCCCCACGTCGAGGACGCGCTCGTCGCCCTCGAGCGGCAGCAGCTCGTCGAGGAGCGCGGAGAGCGCCTCGGCGCGGGCGGCCTGGAGCATCGCCCTCCGCTCGACGTTTCTCAACGGCCCGTCACCACCCTGCGCGCCCGGCCCGCCGACGAGTCGATCCCGCACGCGAGCTCGTACGTGATCGTGCCGGCGACGCGCGCGTGCTGCTCGAGCGGGAGCCCGGGGCCGACGATCGTCACCGGTGTCCCCGCCTGCAGCGCGCCCGGCAGCTCGACCGCGACCGCATCCATGGAGACGGTGCCGACGACGCGCCTCTGCTCGCCGTCGACGAGCAGCGTCGTGCCCGTCAGGTCGCGGCGGAAGCCGTCCGCGTAGCCGACGGGGACGATGCCGATCCACGTGTCGCTGCCCGCGACGAAGCGCCGGCCGTAGCCGGTCGACTGTCCCTCGCGGAGAAGCTTGACGAGCGCGAGCTCGCTCGCCCACGAGAGCACGGGCTCGAGGCCGTCGTCGGCCGGATCGCCGCCGAACGGCGAAAGGCCGTACAGCGCGATCCCGCAGCGGGCGGCGTCGAGCCGCGACTCCGGCAGCCGGAGCGCGGCCGCGCTGTTCGCGGCGTGGCGGGGAAGGTACGAGAGCGGCTCCGTCGCCTCGAGGAACCGCCGGAGCTGCTCGCGTGCGAACGCGGGGTCGGAGTCGGCCGTCGCGAGGTGCGTCATGACGCCCACCACGTTACGGGCGGGTGAGACGAGCTCGGAGGTCCCCCACCGCCCCATGCCG
>DASUAX010000086.1:0-18751 GCA_035763525.1 Gaiellaceae bacterium | reverse complement strand
GTCCCGATCCCGGCTATCAACAGCACGATTGCGGCGGCGTCCTGCCATGCCGCCCTCCGATGCACCGTTACCAGCACCGTCGGCACCGCCATCGCCGTTCGGCGCTCCGGTAGGTGCCGAGGCGTGGTTGAGCGGACGTCGGTCAAAGACCGAGCCTCGAGGCCGAAATGGAGCCAAGACGCCGCAGCAACGGAGATGAGCGCCACCATGACCGCGACCGTGCGCACGTGTTGCGTGATTCCGCGACTTCCGAATCGCTGAACCCCGTTTTGCGGTTTTGATCGTGGCGGGGTATCTCGGAGGCTCCGCGCGTGGCTTCAGAACCGGCAACGGCGACTCGTCCGGAGCGGTGACGCCGGAGTTTCAGCGGATTCCGACGTTTCCCCTGTCACGCGTCCAGGGGACCGCCATGCCGAATGGAGTTGACTCCGCAGCACCGCGAGATCCTGACCGCAATCGGTGAGTGGGGCGCAGCCCTGGCGCAGTTCCGGGGCCACGGCCGAGAGTTCGGCGAGCTCAGTGCCGCCCATCTGGTCGTCTTCTGGCCCACCGGTGGGGAGCGGCCGGCGACGGTCTACGGCAGCGGCACGACACCCGGCCGGTGGTATCTGACGAAGGCCGGCGCAGACGCGCTCGGCGCAGAAGCGTTCGGCGCTGACCCGGCGAACGCTTCGGCTCGTGTGGTCATCGACGACGAAGCGCCGTGAAGCTCCTCTCGGGGCCGATGTTCCGACACCGATCCGAAGAGCAGCACGAGCTCTGCCGGAAGCCTGAGAGAGCGCCGGGGAGAGTGTGGCGCCCTCTCAGGTTGTCCCCATGCAGCAGGCGGATCCGATCGGGGCTCCAGGCCTGCGCCTCGTACGGTGTCCCTGAGGGCAACAACGAAACCCGTCCCCGAGCTTCGGCGCCGGACGTGCCGCGCTTCGTCGACGGCCCGCGCCGAGTCCCCGAGAAGCCCTGCGAACCCGTAACTCGGGTGTGCATTTCGCGGCCGGCGTGCGACACTGACACCGACGTCTCACGAAGGACGAACGTCGATGGACGAAGACACGCTGGCTCACCTGATGCAGTGGTGGGACCCTGAGGAGCTTCGCGTCTGCCCGAACTGCGGCGAACAGAAGATGACGCCGCCTCAGCGCGACGAGAAGACGGTCTGCCTTGCCTGCGGCTACTTCGGGTACCCCAGCAGCACCGAGTGATGCGCTTGTTCCAACGGCGAAGAAGACCGGCCCTTCGGTCGGGCGGCAGCTCCTCGAACGGCGTCGCCCGGCCGTTCGCTGAGGAAAAAATTCACCGAGCCGGTGGCGCTTTCGTCCACTGCTCCCACGAACCTTGGGCTTCGCCTTGCGGCGCCTCCTACAGTCCCCGGGAGCGGCTTCGACCTACTCGCGCTCCGTGCTCGGTGCAAGCAGCAACCTAGACGCCGACGCGGGCCACGGCAAGACCGGCCGCGCCGGAATCGTCCGCTCTTTGCGCGATTCACGCCGGCTAGAGCCAGAGACGTGCAAGCTCGAACGTGCCGAGCAGCGCCGCCAGCTGCGCCGCGACGAGCCAGAGCAGGAACGACCAGACGGAGAGCTGCCGCCTCGGCTTCGCGCGCTTCATCCTGCTGCTCGGCACGCGTCACACGATAGAGCCGATTGCCGCAGGTTGTGAACCCCGCGCTCAGGGGATCGTGAGCACGATCTTCCCGAACTGCTCGCGCCGCTCGAGGCGCTCGTGCGCTGCACGTGCCTCGGCGAGGGGGAAGAGGGAGTCGACGACGACGGGTGCCTTGCCGGTGGCGACGAGGTCGTAGGCGCCCTTGAAGTCGTCCGGGGTGCCCATCGTCGAGCCCAGCACGGACAGCTGCTTCCACCAGATGCGGTGCAGCGCAGCAGGCGGGTTGGGGCCGGTGGTCGCCCCGCACACCACGACCCGGCCCTCCGGGCGCGCGGCGTCCAGCGTCCGCTTCCACGTCGCCTCGCCGACGTCGTCGACGACCACGTGCGCGCCGCCGCCCGTCAGCTCCTTCACCGCGGTGACGACGTCGTCCGTCTCGTGGTTGACGGCGCCTTCGGCGCCGAGCTCCCGCGCCCGCGCGAGCTTGTCGTCGCTCGACGACGTGACGATCACCTGCGCGCCGAGCGCCTTCGCGAGCGACAGCGCAGCCGTGGCGACACCACCGCCGATCCCCCAGACGAGCACCCACTCGCCCGGCTCCAGGCGCGCACGCGTGACGAGCATCCGGTATGCCGTCTCGAAGACGAGTGGGAACGCCGCAGCCTCCTCGAACGAGAGCCCGTCCGGGATCGGGTGCACGTAGTCCCGCGGGACGGCGATCAGCTCCGCGTGCGTCCCGTCCCTCGTCTCGCCGACGATGTGCATCTTCCCGTTCTCGATGATCCCCGGGTTGATCACGACGCGCTCGTCCGTCCCGGCGATCACACCGGCGCCGTCCGCACCGAGGATGCGCGGCTTCGGCACGGACGGGAGCCCCTTCCGCATCCACACGTCGAGATGGTTCAGCGACGCCGCCCGCAACTCGACGAGGATCTCGCCCTCGCCGGGCTCGGGGTCGGGCGCGTCCTCGTAGCGCAGCACCTCCGGCCCGCCGTCCTCGTGGATCCTGATCGCCTTCACCGCGGCACAATCCTCGCATGCAGGTCGCAGAGCTCCGCCGGTTGGCGGACGAGCTGGGGCTGGACGCGGTCGGGGTGACGCCCGCCGAGCCCTACGAGGAGACGGAGCGGCACATCGAGGAGCGCCGGGCTCGCGGCCTCTTCGCCGGGATGAGGTTCACCACGGCGCGGCCCGAGGAGTCATGCCATCCCGAGCGGCTGCTCGACCGGGCGCGTAGCGTCGTCTCCGCGGCGCTCTGTTACTGGCGGCCGGAGGAGCCGCTCGAGCGGGGCGAGGGGCGGCTCGCCCGCTACACGTGGGACGACGGATACGCCGAGCTGCGCGAGCGGCTCGACGCGCTCGGCCGCCGCCTCGGCGGCGCGTACCGCGTGCTCGTCGACGCGAACCAGCACGTCGACCGCGAAGCGGCGGCGCGGAGCGGCGTCGGCTTCTACGGCAAGAACACGATGCTGATCACGCCGCGGCACGGCTCCTGGGTCGTGCTGGGCACGCTCGTCACGGACGTCGAGGTCGAGCCGACGCAGCCGCTTCCGACCGACTGCGGCGCGTGCACGCTCTGCATCGACGCCTGCCCGACCGGCGCGCTCGACGAGCCGGGGACGCTCGACGCGAACCGCTGTCTCTCGTGGTCGACGCAGGCACCCGCCCCGATTCCGCTCGAGCACCGGGCCGCGCTCGGCGCGCAGGTCTACGGCTGCGACATCTGCCAGGACGTCTGCCCGTGGAACCGCGGCATCCGCAAGCGGCGGGCCGCGCTTGCCGCGGGAGACGGCCACGTCGACCTCGTCGAGTGGCTCGAGGCGGACGCCGCCGTCGTCGACGCTTACGATCGCCTCTACGTGCCGAGGAACGACCCGCGCTGGCTCCGTCGGAACGCCGCCGTCGCGCTCGGCAACCTCGGCGGGCCGGAGCACGTGGCGCCGCTCGAGCGGGCGGCAGCCGGAGACGACGAGATCGTCGCCGAGCACGCGCGCTGGGCGCTCGTGCGGATCGCGGAGCGCGGACGATGAGCCCTCGCCGGACGTTCGAGTGGTGGATCGCGATCGTGCGCCTCGCGGCGGTCGCGTTCGCGGTTCTCGAGGTGGCCGCGACGGCGCGCTACCCGGGCGGCTACCAGGAGGCGGCGTGGATCCTGAGCGCGATCCTCGGGATCGGGGCCGTGGTGCTCTACGTGTTCGTACGGCGTGGAGTGACACGCGCGTTCGAGATTGCCGCGATGGCCTTCGACTTCGCGATCATCTCGGCGTACGTCGTGCTGTACGCGTTCGAGGCGGGAACGCCGACGAGGGCGCTGCTCTTCGTCGCGATCGTCCTCGGCGCGAGCCGGTTCGGGATCTACGGCGGCATCGGCGTGGCACTCGGTGCCGTGCCGGTCGCCGCGTGGTTCGAGCAGCGGCGCAGCGACATCTTCCACGTCGGCTACCGCTGGGACTTCGTCACGTTCCAGCTGGGCGCCGGCCTCCTGATGGCGCTGCTCGCGGGCTGGCTCGTGTCGCGGCTCGAGGAGGAGCGGGCGACGACGGAGCGCCGCGCCGACGAGGCGGAGTCGCTCCGCGACGAGCTCGGCCGGCGAGCGGACCTGCTCGAGGCCGCGAACCGCTGCGCCCGAGCGCTCAGCTCGTCGCTCGACATCGACGAGGCGTTCGGCGCGTTCATCCGCGAGCTACGCGGCCTCGTCCCCTTCGAGCGGATGGCGATCGTGCTCGCGGAGGACGGCGCCGCGCGGGTGATGGCGGTGTCGGGGGCGAAGGCCGACGAGGTGATGCCGCCCGGGACGCAGCTCGGGCTGGAACGCAACCTGCTTGCCGAGGTGGTCGAGCGGGGGCAGACGGTCTATCGCCGCGACGTCTCGAGCCTCGAGTACGCCGAGGAGCCCGAGCTGCTCGCCGTGGGCCTGCGCAGCCGCGTCGTCGCGCCGCTCCTCGCGGGCACGCGCGGCGTCGGAGTCGTCTCGGTCGGCCGCGACCGGCCCGACGCATTCTCGGAGCAGGAGGTCGAGCTCGTCGGGCTGCTGGGGCGGCTGGTCGCGAGCGCGGTGCAGAACATCCGGGCATACACGAGCGAGCGCCGGACGGTCGAGGAGCTGCGCCGGCTCTCCGAGCTCCGCGCCGACTTCGTCTCACTCGTCTCGCACGAGCTCCGTAGCCCGATGGCGGCCGTGATCGGTGCCGCCCGCACGCTCCAGCAGCGCTGGCGCGAGCTGCAGCCCGACCAGCGCGAGTCCTTCCTGGCGCTGATCGCCGACGAGACCGCACGCCTCGCCGCGCTGATCGGCGACGTCCTCGACACGTCGCGCATCGATGCCGGCACGTTCAGCTACCGCTTCGGCGACGTCGATCTCGCGTCGCTCGTGCGCGACACCGTCACGACCGCGAGCCTGGGGCAGGACGAGGTGCCGCTCGTGGCGGACGTGCCGCCGTCGTCCCCCTCGGTTCGCGGCGATGCCGAGCGGCTGCGGCAGGTGCTCGGCAACCTGATCGACAACGCCGTCAAGTACTCGCCTGCCGGCGAGCCCGTCGAGGTTCGGCTCGTTCCGGTCGACGGCTCCGTCCAGGTCTTCGTGCAGGACCACGGGCCGGGGATCCACCAGGACGATCAGCAGCTCGTCTTCGAGAAGTTCGGCCGCGTCTCGGGCGGCGTCTCGAAGCCCGGGACGGGCCTCGGCCTCTTCATCACGCGCTCGATCGCAGAGGCGCACGGTGGCACCCTCAGCGTCGCCTCGGTGCCGGGCCGGGGCGCCACGTTCATGCTTCGGCTGCCCGTCGGCTGAGTTACGCCTTGGCGCGCGCGGGGCGGAGCTCACTCGCGAGCTCCCGTGCGCGGTGGGCGACGCGGGCGCGGAGCTCCTGGGGCTCGAGCACGATCGCCTCGCCCCGGTACGAGACGACCTCCCCGACGAGCCAGTCGGCGCTGCCCACCGACTTGTCGGAGATCGCCGCGCCGTCGACGAGCGGCCGGGCGCCCTTCTCGATCTCCCAGCGGGCCACGTCCGGCGAGTACCAGATGCGCGCCGTCGTCGCCGTGTGCAGCTCGCTCGGGTCGAAGCCGTCGCGTGGAGAGAACTTCTTGCGGGAGACCGTCGCCTTGCGCATGCGGTCGAGCCGGAACGAGCGCGGTTGGTCGCGCTCGGTGTCCCAGGTGTGGACATACCAGTGGGGGAGCCGGCGCTCGATCGAGTACGGCTCGACGACCCGTGTCACCGCGCCTCGCTCCTCCGGCTTCAGGTACTCGATCTCGACGAGGTGATGCTGCTCGATCGCGCGCGTCAGCTTCTCGACGAGGCCCTCCTCCTCGCCGACGTGCGGCGCGGGCGTCTGTGTGAGCTCGAAGGCGCCGAACGTCTCCTCGAGCTTCGCCCGCACGCGATCGAGCGGCGAGTGCGCACCCGCGGCGACCATCGGCCCGACGAACTCGAGCGCGAGCCGGATCGCGCGGGCCTCGAGCGGCGTGAGCCGCGGCGGCCGCCGGAAGGTGTCGCCGAAGAGCTCCTTGTCGACGTGCACCTCGTCGCCGTGCAGCTCGGCGTAGACGGCGTAGCAGCCGCCGCCGAAGTTGACGAGGTTGAGCAGCGAGAGGTGCTCCTCGAGCTGCTCGGCGGGAATCGAGAAGCGACCGACGAGCTCCTGCGCCGCGATCGTCGCCTCGCGCTCGTCGCCGCACGCCGCGAGGAGGTAGGCGAGCAGCGACTGGAGGACGCCGAACCGCTCCGGCGCCACCGGGCCCGCGGGGCGCTCGGCTCCGGCGTCGTCCTCACCGGCGACGACCTCGGCAGCCGGCGTCGGCGGCGCGCCTTCGTGCGCCGTCCGCGCCGCGCGCGCACCCTCGACGACGAGCCGGCGCAGCTCGGAGGGCTCGAGCGGAACGGCGCGGCCGTCCTGGCGCAGAATCCAGCGTGCGAGCAGGTGCGAGGATGCGTACTCGGTGACGAAGACGTCTCGCTCGACCTGGTTGCGCTCGCCGCCGTAGGCGCGCTCGACCCACCAGGCCGTATCCGGCGCGACCTCGATCCGCGCGGTGCCGACGATGTCACCGAACTGCCACTCGGCGCGGCCGCGGTAGTGCTCGACGTCGAACTCCGGCGGCAGCCGGAAGTCGCGCTCGCGGCGCGTGGCGAAACGGATGTCGGAGCGGATGCGCGAGACGCGGAACGTCCGGATGTCGTCGCGGTCGAGGTCGTGGCCGATCACGTACCACGAGCCGTTCTCGGGCAGGAGCGCGTACGGGTTGAGCGTCCGCTCCTCCTCCTCGTCGCGGTAGATCGACCAGTAGCGGAACTTCACCGTGCGCTGCTTCGAGATCGCGCCCTCGAGCTTGCCGAGCCGCCCCTGCAGCTCGGGCGAGTAGTCGGGGTCGCGCACCTCGACCCGGACCGCGGTGCCGGTGGGGCGGGCGGCGAGCGCGCCTGCGTCGCGCCCGAGCGCGAGGTTTTGCAGCGCGAGCCGCAGCGGCTCGGCGTACGCGAAGCGCCCCTCGAGCAGGTAGAAGCACGTCTGCAGCGCCGCCAGCTCCTCGTCGTCGAGCTCCAGCTCCGGCAGGAAGTAGCGCTCGGAGCGCAGCGTGTAGAGCTCCTCGCCGGTGAACTCGTCGCGCTGCGAGTCGAGCGGCACGCCGAGCGCCACGAGCTCGGCGCGGTCGGAGTAGAAGCGGCGCGCGAACGCCTCGTCGCTCATCTCCTGGTAGCCCTCGACGTTCGACTTGATGTCACGCGCCGTGAGCGGCCGCCGTTCCGCCATCAGGAACGCGACCAGCGAGAGCTGTCTGATCAGCTTGTCCGTGTCGTGACTCATCCGCGCTCCCGGCCGGCTCCGTCGAGCCTACGCCGGAAGTCGAGACTACCGCAGAACTAGGCCGCGGCCTTCGACCGCTCGAGGTGCTGGTGCGACGGGCAGTAGTCGCGGTTCGGGAGCGGCGTGCGCTGACACGCCTTGCCCTTGCGCGTGGTCGCGCGGCAGCGGGCCACGCCGCCGTCGAATGCGCCGGCCTCGATCTGCTCCTCCACGAACCCGACCGCGGCGTCGACGCCGTGCGAGACCGCCCACGCCACCTGAGCCTGGACCGTGATCGGGAAGTAGCGGCGGATGTCCTGGAAGAGCGCCTTGTCGGGCTTCGCGAAGTAGTGCGGATCCTGCGCGAGACGCTCCATCGTCCCCTCGCACGCCGCCAGCACCTCGCGCCGGTACTCCAGGTGCGTGTGCGGGTCGACGTAGGGGTCGATCAGATCCTTGATCGAGCGATAGATCGCTCGCGAGTACTGATACATGCAGTGCTGGATGTGCAGGATCCGTTCGTCCATCGATTCGACTTCGCTCCTTCGACTGTAGCCGCCAGCCCTTTAAGAAGCGGTAAAACCCCTTCCTCTCGAGCGATCCCGAGAGGACTCTACACGCTCAAAGGTGCTGTCACAAATGTTTCCAACACAGTAAACAAACGCCTGCCTCACGAAAGCCTCCCGTACCCGACTTTTCCCGAGCTACACCTCGGATTCAGCGGGCGATCTGGCGGGAGTAGGCGCCGCCGAACCCCGCCTGCCGCGCGGTCGCCACGGCCGCATCCGCCTCCTCCTTCGAGGCGTAGATCCCCGCGAAGACGACGAAGTACCCCGGCTGGAGGCTCGCGTAGCGGCTCGAGTCGATCACGCCCGCCTGCGCGAGCCTCGCCTTCGCCGCCTTGCGGGCCGTCTGCAGCGCCTGGCTGCGGCCGAACGTCTTCGGGTAGGAGACGAGGACGATCGTCCAGCCGCTCTCGCCCGCCGGCCAGGCCGTCCTGCCGGGCGCCGAGGTGCCCGGCTCGGGCGCCGTCGGCAGCTTCGAGGTGTCGACGGCCCGCGCCGGCCCGGACGACGACTGGACCGTCCCCGCAGGCTCGCCGACCGATACCGGCGGCGCCACGGCGAAGTGGCGCGCGGAGTTGTCGCGGGCGTCGGAGACGGCGATCGCGGCCGCCGCGCCCGCCGCCGCGACGAGGAGCGTCGCGAGCGCCGCCCAGACCCAGTCGCCGGGATACCACCCGAAACGGCGGATCCAGCGGCGGCGGAGGGACGGAAGGCGGCCCGATACGACCGGTAAGGCAAGCCCGCATTCGAGGCAGTACCGCTGGTCCTCCGCGCGCGCGGTGCCGCAGCGGGGGCAGGTGCGGTCGGCGGAGGCGACCGCGTGGGCTCGCTCGTCGGCGGCCGGGGCACTCACTGCTCGGGCGCCGGCTCGACGACCGTCTCTTCGACCGCCGTACGGCTCTTGCCGCCGTCGTCGAACGACCGGCCGCAGTTCGGGCAGAAGCGCGAGCCGCGCAGGATCGGCGCGCCGCAGTCGCAGCGCGCGATGCGGCGCGAGCCGTGCAGCAACCCGTCGATCTCACCGAGCCGCGCATCGATGCCGACGACGGCCGCCGCCCGCTCCTGCAGCAGGTCGTCCCGGAAGCCGCCGCGCCGGTACATCTCGACGAGCAGGCCGCCAAGGTCGCGCAGCGCGTCCTCGCGTGCCTTCAGGAGCGCGCGGCGCTCGCGGCGCAGGACGCCGGCGTGCGCACGGCGTGGCGCGATTCCCGCCTCCTGGGCGTTGCGGCGGAAAAGGGGCATGTACGCCGAGTGTAGTGACCGCTCCTGCGGGCTACGGGCGCGCGGCCCGCCGGCCGAAGCCGAGCAGGAAGGCGATGATCAGGGCGAGCCCGACGATCGCGACGACGACGCCGCCCCACGGGAAGAAGAGCAGGCCGAGGAGGCCGATGATCAGGAGCGCGATACCGAGTCCGAGCGAGCCCGCCATGGTGATCCGGTTTCCGGTCGCTACAGCTGCAAAACCACGAGACGCTCCTCGGTCATCTCGCGCACGGCCCAGGCGGGCCCTTCCTTCGTGTTTCCGGAGGCCTTGACGCCCCCGTACGGCATCTGGTCGGCGCGGAACGTCGGCGCCTCGTTGACCGTCACGCCGCCGAACTCGAGCCGTTCCGCCGCTGCCACGCAGGTGGCGAGGTCGGCGCTGAAGATCGCCGCCTGCAGGCCGTAGCGCGTCGCGTTTGCCTGCTCGATCGCCTCGTCGAGCGACGCCACGCGCGTCACCGTGACGACCGGGCCGAACACCTCCTCGCACTGCACCCTGTCGTCGGGACGCGGGTTCGCGATCACCGTGGGCCGGACGAGCCCCTCCGCTGTCGTGTCGCCGCCTGCGAGGAGCTCGCCGCCCGACGCGCGCACCCACTCGAGCACGCGATCGCGGTCCTGCTCGCTGATCAGCGGGCCGACGTCCGTCCGCTCGTCGCCGGGGTCGCCGACGACGAGCTCCTCCACCTTGGCCACGAGCTCCGAGACGAAGCTGTCGTACGCATCCGTGAGGACGAAGATCCGCTGCACGGAGATGCAGCTCTGCCCGGCGTACGAGAACGCGTTCGCAGCGAGCTTGGCTGCGGTGCCCGCGGGCGCGTCCTCGCAGACGATCACGGGCGTCGCATTCCCGAGCTCGAGCTTGACGCGCTTGCGCGGCGCGCGCTGTGCGAGGCCCCAGCCGACGTCGCCCGACCCGGTGAAGGTGATCAGCTTCACGCGTTCGTCGTCGACGAGCGCGTCGCCGATCTCCGCCGCGGAGCCCGCGACCACGTTCACCCAGCCCGGCGGCAGCCCCGCCTCCTGCTCGAGCCCGGCGAGGAAGAGCGCGGAGAGCGGCGTCGCCGACGCCGGCTTCAGCACGACGGGGCAGCCGGCGGCGAGCGCCGGTGCGATCTTGTGAGCGACGAGGTTGAGCGGGAAGTTGAAGGGCGAGATCGCGCCGACGATCCCGATCGGCCTGCGCAGGGTCAGCGCGAGCTTGCCCTCGCCTGCTGCCGACGCGTCCATCGGCACGGTCTCGCCCGTCAGCCGGCGCGCCTCGACGGCCGAGAACGTGTAGGTCGAGACGGCGCGCTGCGCCTCCACGCGCGCCGCCTTCATCGGCTTCCCGGCCTCCGCGCTGATCAGGTGCGCTGCCTCGTCGTGGCGCTCCACGAGGAGCTGCGCGACCCGGTCGAGGATGCGGGCGCGCTCGTGCGCGGGCAGCGGATCGGCGAGGACGCGCGCGGCAGCGTCGAGCGCGCGACGCGCCTCGGCAGCGCCGCCCTTCGCCACGCGGCCGACGATCTCGCCGGAGAACGGCGAGCGCACCTCCAGCCAGTCGCCGGTCTCGACGCGTTCGCCGTCGATCAGCAGCGGGTGGTCCTGCGGCGTCGCCACTGCTCCAACTTTAATCTTGCGGAGTGAGGGTGGTTCGGATCGGGGCGCCCCTGCTGTGGCTGCTGGCGTCGGCGGCGATGATCGCGACCGTCGGCGTCCCGACCTCGCATGCGCTCGTCTTCACCTGGTTCGGGCTCGGGATGGGGGCGTTCGCGGTCGCCGATCTTCGCCGGAAGATCGTTCGCTTCGCCCTCGACTGGCTGCCGTTCATGGGCGTGCTGCTCGTGTACGACCGTCTGCGCGGCTATGCGGACGGGCTGCTCGTGCACCCGCGCGAGGTGCCGCAGATCAAGGTCGAGGCGGCGCTCTTCGGCAAGCCGGTCCCGACGGTGTGGCTCCAGTCGCACCTGTGGCACGGCCCGCACGACCTGCGCTGGTGGGACTACGCGTGCTGGTTCGTCTACCTGACGCACTTCGTCGCGACGCTGCTGATCGCCGCCGTGCTCTGGACCTGGGCGCACCAGCACTTCGCGCGCTTTGCGTCGATGGTGTGCGTGCTCGCGCTGACCGGGTTCGCGACCTATGTCCTCTACCCGGCGGTGCCTCCGTGGATGGCGGCGCAGCACGGCGCGATCGGCGAGGCGAACCGTACGGTGAAGATCGTGTGGCCGCATGTGCCGATCGCGCACTACGGCGACATCTTCGAGACCGGGACGCACTACGCGAACAACGTTGCCGCGATGCCGTCGCTCCACGCGGGCTACGCGCTGCTCGTGGTCCTGTTCCTGTGGCGTTTCACGCCGACGTGGCTGCGCCCGCTGCTCGCGCTCTACCCGCCTGCGATGGCGTTCAGCCTCGTGTACGGCGGCGAGCACTACATCGTCGACTGCATCGCCGGCTGGGCGTACGCGGCGTTCGCGTACTTCACGGTCGAGTGGGCGTTCGCCCGGCGGGCCCAGCGGCGGCGCTACCTCGAGCCGGTCTTCGCGGACTGAGCGCGCATCGGGACTACCCTTCGCGGTAGTGGACGCCTACATCGTCGACGCCGTCCGCTCCCCGATCGGGCGCCGGAACGGGGCGCTCTCCGCTACGCGCGGTGACGATCTCGCCGCGCAGGTGCTGAACGGGCTGGTCGCGCGTCACGACCTCGATCCGGCGGCGATCGAGGACGTGCAGATGGGCTGCGTGACACAGATCGGCGAGCAGGGGTGGAACGTCGGTCGCATGGCCGTGCTCGCGGCCGGCTGGCCCGTGAGCGTGTCGGGGACGACCGTCGACCGGCAGTGCGGCTCGTCGATGCAGACGAACTTCAACGCGGCGGCGGCAGTCGCGTCGGGGCAGCTCGACCTCGTCGTCTCGGCAGGGCTCGAGTCGATGTCGCGCGTGCCGATGGGCTCGAACGGCGGCTCCGTCTCGGAGCAGGTGACGTCGCGGCACGAGATCGTCATGCAGGGGACGTCGGCGGAGCTCCTCGCCGAGGAGTGGGGGCTCACTCGCGAGGCGCTCGACGCGTACTCGCTCGAGTCGCACCGGCGGGCCGCGGCGGCGATCGACGGCGGGAGGTTCGAGGGCGAGATCGTGCCGATCGAGCTGCCCGAGCCTTCCTCGGCCGGCGGCGTCGCGACCCGGACCAGCTTCCGGGTCGACGAGGCGGTGCGGCGGGACACGTCCCTCGAGGCGCTCGCCGGGCTCCGGCCGGCCTTTCGGCCGGACGGCGTCGTGACGGCGGGGAACTCGTCGCAGATCGTCGACGGCGCCGCGGCGGTGCTCGTCGCGAGCGAGGCGGCGCTCCGGCGCCACGACCTGGAGCCGCGCGCGCGGTTCGTCTCGTTCGGACTCGCGGGCGTCGACCCGACGCGGATGCTGCACGGCAACCCGGAGGCGATGCGGAAGGCGCTCCGTCGGGCGGGCCTCGGTCTCGACGACATGGGCGTGATCGAGGTGAACGAGGCCTTCGCGACGGTCGTGCTGCAGACGGCGGCGGACCTCGGGCTCGGGGAGCGGCTGGGCGACGTCAACCCGAACGGCGGCGGCATCTCGCTCGGTCATCCGCTCGGCGCCACGGGCGCCCGCATCACCGCGACCCTCCTGCCGGAGCTCGAGCGCCGCGGCGCCCGCTACGGCATCGCCTCGATGTGCGTCGGCTTCGGCATGGCGATCGCGGGCGTCGTCGAGACCCTCGCGTGAGAGTCGGCGTCGTCGGGCTCGGCGCGATGGGCGCCGGGATCGCGCAGCTCGCGGTCGAGGCGGGGCTCGAGACCGTCGGCCGCGAGGTCGAGCTCGCGCACGCCGAGGCGGCGCGGGACCGCATCGCGCACTTCCTCACGCGCAAGGTCGAGAAGGGCCAACTCGAGCAGGCGGCGCGCGACGACGCGGTCGCGCGGCTGAAGCTCACCGACGACCTCGCCGACCTCGCCGACTGCGACGTCGTGATCGAGGCCGCCTTCGAGGACCTCGCCGTCAAGCACGGACTCTTCCGCGAGCTCGAGGCCGTCGTCCGCCCGGACACGATCCTCGCCACCAACACCTCGGCGCTCAGCGTCACCGAGATCGCGTCCGTCCTCGAACGGCCGGAGCGCGCCGTCGGCATGCACTTCTTCAACCCGGCGCCGCTGATGCCGCTCGTCGAGATCGTCCGCGCCGAGCGGACTGCCGAGGACGTCTTCGAGACGGCGTTCGCCCTGGGATCGACGCTCGGCAAGACGCCCATCCGCTGCACCGACACGCCCGGCTTCGTCGTCAACCGCGTGCTCATCCCGCTGCTGAACGACTGCGTTCGCGTCCTCGACGAGACGGGGGTCACGCCGGCGGACCTGGACGCCGGGATGAAGCACGGTGCAGGCTGGCCGATGGGGCCGTGCGCGCTCCTCGATCTCGTCGGCGCCGACGTGCACGTGCATGCGAGCGAGGCGCTGTACGAGAAGCTGCGCGAGCCGCGAATGGCGCCGCCGCCGCGCCTCGTCCGGATGCTCAAGGCCGGCAAGCTCGGCCGGAAGACCGGCGAGGGCTTCTACCGCTACGAGTGACGGCGCCGTCCGGCGGGCCGCCTAGCGTGGGGCGGCATGGCGATGTGCCATGCGTGCAGACGAACGCTTCTCGCGGGCGAGCGCTACCGCACCTGGCGCTTCGGCCGCCGCGACCGCACCGTCTGCGCCGTCTGCGAGCCGGCCGTCCGCGCGGCGGGGGCCGTGCGCGTGGTCGAGGGCTTCGAGCACGTCCGCGTGACGGGCCTCCACCAGCACGTCAAGCGGGTGGCGTAGAGGCCGCCGGCTCGCGCGGCTCGATGCCGGCGCGGCGCGCGACCCAGGCGATCGAGCTCCCCTGGACGACGACCGACACGAGCACGACGACGAAGACGATGTCGTAGATCCGCTGCGCGTCGGGCACGTGCCGGCCGAGCGCGAACGCGGCGAGAAGGATCGGCACCGCTCCCTTCAGGCCGCCCCACATCACGAACAGCACCTCGCCGCGCCGGAGCGTGGTGGGACGGAGCAGCGGCCCGAGCGCGAGCGGGCGGGCGACGAGCGCGACGAACGCCGCCAGCGCGATCCCCTCCGCCCAGTGCGCGCCGCCCACACTGCTGATCTCGATCGTCAGCCCGAGGGCGACGAAGACCACGATCTCGGCGAGCGTCGCGAGCCCGTCCTGGAACGCCGCGATCTCGGACTTGAAGGGCGCCTGGATGTCTCCGACGAGGAGCCCCGCGATGAATACCGCGAGGAACCCGGAGCCGTGCGCCACCGTTGCGACGCCGTAGACGAGGCCCGCGAGGGCGAGCGTTCGCACGGTGTGCAGCCCCGACGACGGCAGGCTCAGACGCTGCAGCAGCTGCTGCTCGACGAGGCCGCCGACGATGCCGATCGCGAGGCCGATCGCCATCTGCTCGGCGAACGTCTCGACGACGATCCAGAACGACGCGTCGGCCCTCGTCGCGAGCTCGATCATCCCGATCATGAGCGCGATCCCGACGGGGTCGTTCGCGCCGGACTCGCCCTCCAGGATCGTGCCGGCCGGGCCGCCGATCTCGCGGTCGCCGAGCACCGAGAACATGACGGCCGGGTCGGTGGGCGCGATCGCGGCCCCCAGCAGCCCGGCCGTCGTCCAGCCGAGCCCGAACGCGAGGTGGACGAAGACGGCGATCAGCCCGGCGGTCGCGAACGTCCCGAGGATCCCGAGCGTCGCGACCGGCACCGCGACGACGCGGAAGCGGCGGAGGCCGATCGAGGAGCCCCCGTTGAACAGGATCACGATCAGCGCGATCGTCCCGAGCTGCTCGACCGCCTTCGTCGACAGAGCGAGCGAGGGGTAGGCGTCCGAGGCGAAGGCGGCGACCACCAGGAAGAGCGCCGCGGACGGCACGGACACGCGCGCGCTCACCTTGCTCCCGAGCAGCGCCGCAGAGAGCGCCGCGGCGAAGAGCAGCACGTCGAGCCCGAAAGACGTCAGGTCGTGCACGACGCGCGCGACATTAAACGACAGCTCCCGACCGACTCGATCAAAAAGTCCTTACCTTTCGCTGAACAGCGGCATAATTCGGCAAGAAAGACTTTCCCTGTCGATGCGGCGGCTCTTCGTCATCCTGCTCGCTTCTCTGGTGGCCGTCCCGGCCGCCCTCGCCGCCAAGCGCGCGGTCGGCGACGGGGTGCTCGAGCTGAAGTCGGCCGACGGCCGCGTGGTGATCGGGAAGGACGCGACGCCCGCGCGCGGCCTGCTCTGGGGCCAGATGGACCGGGGGAAGCTGATCGTCGTCGACCCGCTCCCGGGCGACGGCAACCAGGTGCTCGTCAGCGGCGCGGAGAGGAAGTCGCCGCCGCTGTACAACGACAGCGGCGCGCTCGTGACCACCTACTGGGGCGCGAACCTGCACTTCCGCGTCACCGGCGGCAAGTACCGGCTCGTCTTCGACGGCACCGGCATCGACCTGACCGCGATCGGGACGGGCATCGCCTACCTGACGGGCGACCCGAACGCCGTCGACGCGGGGTACTACGCCGTCGATTCGGGGAAGTGGGTCCCGATGCCCGTCTCCCTCGTCTCGACGAAGCCGCTCGCCGTCACGTTCCCGGCGGCGGCGACGCAGAGCCCGTAGTGACCCAGGCGCCGGCGAACATCCTGGTGGTCGAGGACGAGGGCTCGATCGCCTCGTTCGTGTCCCTGTACCTGAAGAACGCCGGTTACGGCGTGCGCACGGCGTCGACCGGCAACGACGCGCTGAACCAGGTGGCGCAGGAGATGCCGGGGCTGATCGTGCTCGACCTGATGCTCCCGGACATCGACGGGATCGAGGTGACGAAGCGCATCCGCCAGACGAGCGACGTGCCGATCCTGATGCTGACGGCGCGCGACGAGGACGTCGACAAGATCATCGGGCTCGAGGTCGGCGCCGACGACTACCTGACGAAGCCGTTCAACCCGCGCGAGCTCGTGGCGCGCGTCAAGTCGATCCTCCGCCGGTCGACGCCCGACCGTCGCGACCTCGAGAGCGAGACGATCGACCACGGCGACCTGCACGTCGACGCGGGCCGCCGCGAGGTGCGCGTCGGTGACGAGGAGATCCAGCTCGCGCCGAAGGAGTTCGACCTGCTCTGGGAGCTGCTCGACCATCGCGGCCTCGTGCTCACGCGCGACCAGCTGCTCGAGCGCGTCTGGGGCTACACCTTCGCGGGAGACACCCGCACCGTCGACGTCCACGTGCGCCAGCTGCGCCGCAAGCTCGGCGACGCCTCCCCGATCGTCACCGTCTGGGGCGTCGGCTACAAGGTGTCGCCGGCGAAGGACGCCAAGAAGGACCCGCCGAAGAAGTAGGGCGAGATGCTCGGATCGCTGCGCGTCCGGCTGCCGCTCGTCTTCCTCACGGGGCTGATCCTGGCCGGCCTCGTGACGACGCTGATCGCCGTCCGGCTGTTCAGGGACTTCGCCCACGACCAGGCGCTGTCGAAGCTGTCGCGCGAGGCGCACGGCATCGCGCAGCTGTACGCGCGCGGCGTGACGGAGAGCTACGGGAACAAGGTCGACCGGCGCGTGCCGGGCAAGGTGACCGCCGACTCGCTCGAGAAGGCGACGGGCGACGAGATCTTCTTCGTCGGCCCGCACCGCCTCGCTCCCGGCCAGATCACCGGGCTCGAGCCGCTGCCGCCGACGACGTTCGACTGGATCTCGGGCAAGTCGGGGACGTTCGAGTTCACGCCTCCGGGCACGCACCGGCGCTACTACGCGGTCGCCAACCCGATCATCACCGGCAAGGGGCAGAACGCGACGCCGCTCGGCGCGATCGTCGTCGCGACGCCGAAGGTGGACGTGAGCCAGCGCGTCTACGACCTGATCGAGCGGCTCGCGATCGCGGGCATCCTCGGCGTGCTCGTCTCGGCGCTGCTCGCCTGGTACCTGTCGCGGCGGATCGTCCGGCCGGTGCTGCAGCTGTCCGACGCCGCCGACGCCGTCGCGCAGGGCCGCTACGACGTGACCGTGCCGGCCCGGGCGCCCGGTGAGCTCGGGCACCTGAGCGAGCGCTTCGGCGAGATGGCGTCGCGGCTCGCCGAGGTGGAGGAGATGGAGCGCAACTTCCTGATGTCGGTGTCACACGAGCTGAGGACGCCGCTGACGGCGATCCGCGGCCACGTCTCAGCGCTCCTCGAGGGGGTCGTCGACGACCCGGCGGAGCGCGCCGCGTCGCTCGAGACCGTCGAGGCCGAGACGCAGCGCCTCGAGCGGCTCGTCGGCGACATCCTCGACCTGGCCAAGCTCGACACGCACCGGTTCACGGTCATGACGGAGGAGGTCGACATGGCCCACCTCGTCGAGCAGGCGTACGAGCGCTACCGCGAGGAGGCGCGCCGCCGCTCGATCGACTACCGGCAGGACGTGAGCGCGCACCCCGTGATCACCTCGGACGGCGACCGCGTGCTGCAGGTGGTCGGAAACCTGCTCTCGAACGCGTTCCACGCCACGCCCGACGGCGGCCGGATCTCGCTCGAGCTCGGTCAGCGGAACGGAAGCGTCCACGTGGCTGTCGAGGACACCGGCCCCGGGATCTCACCGGAGCTGCGCGAGCGCCTCTTCCGCCCGTTCGTGTCGCAGACCGGCGGCGGGACGGGCCTGGGGCTCGCGATCGCGCGGGAGCTGTCGGTGACGCTCGGCGGGCGGCTCGACCTCGACTCCGAGGTCGGCAAGGGCTCCCGCTTCGAGCTCGTGCTGCCGGCGCGCTAGGAGGCTACGCGGCGCTGCCGCGGAGCGGCACCACGTTCTCCGGCCGTTGGCCGAGCTGCGCCTCGATGCGCTCGAGGCGCGCGTTCAGCGAGCGCCAGCCCTCAGTCAGGAGGTCGACGAGCAGCGTCAGGTCGTCGATGCGCGCCTCGCGCTCGGCGGCGAGCGTGCCCTCGATCCCCTCGAGCCGGCGGATCGCGTTGTTCGAGAGCCCCTTCACCTCGGCGAGGCGGCGGGAGATCGGTGCGGCTTCCTCGCGGAGGCCGTCGCGGAGCGCTTCGCGTACGTCGTCCATGGGATGCGACGCTAGCGTCCGCGCCGGATGGACGCCCGGGAGCTCGAGTACGACCTGCCGCCCGAGCTGGTCGCGCAGCATCCGGCCGAGCGCCGGGACGAGTCGCGCCTGCTCGTCTATTCGCGCGCGACCGGCGACGTTTCGCACCACGTGTTTCGCGAGCTGCCGGAGCTCGCGTCCGGGCTGACGGTCGTGAACGACACGCGGGTCGTGGCGGCACGGATCCCGATCGAGCGGCCGCGTGGGGAGGTGTTGCTGCTGGAGCAGGTCGGCGGCGACGAGTGGGAGGCGCTCGCCCGGCCGACGCGGAGGCTGCGCGCGGGCGAGCGTTACGGGGACGTGGAGTTGCTCGAGCACCTCGGCGAGGGCCGCTGGCGCGTGCGGCTCGCGGGAGAGCCGGCCGGTGAGACGCCGCTCCCGCCGTACATCACCGAGCCGCTCGAGGATGCGTCGCGCTACCAGACGGTGTACGCGCGCGAGCGCGGGTCGGCGGC
>DASUAX010000085.1:0-34321 GCA_035763525.1 Gaiellaceae bacterium | reverse complement strand
GAGGCGGCGACGCTGCTCGAGCAGGTCGGCACGGGCCGGGACGACGCGGCCGGCTTCCGCATCTGGGCACGGCGGTAGGGTGACCCGGTGACGATCGCGGAGCTGCAAGAGGACCGGGTCGTCGAGGGCGTCTACGCGGTTCGGCTCAAGCGCAAGCTGCGCACGAAGTCGGGTGCGGCGTACCTCGCACTCGAGCTCGTCGATGCCACAGGTCGCGTGGAGGCACGCGTCTGGAACGACGTCGAGCTGCTCGACGGCCGGTTCGCCGAGGGGGACGCGGTGCGGGTGCTGGCGCGTGTCGAGCGGTTCCGCGACCGCCTGCAGCTCGACGTGCGCTCGCTCGAAGCGGCCGACGTCGACCCGCAGACGCTGACTCCCGCGATCCGTCGCGACCGCGACGAGCTCGCCGGCTTCCTCGAGTTCCTCGTCGGCGAGCTCACGCATCCCGGACTGCGTGCAACCGTCACGACCGTGCTCGCCGACCGCGACCTCGGCGCGTTCCCGGCGACTCCCGACGACCACCACTCCTACGCCGGCGGCCTCCTCGAGCACACGGTCGGCGTCGCGACGCTCGCCCGCGAGACGTCGCAGCTGCATCCGAGGCTGCGCTCCGACCTGCTGCTCGCCTCGGCGATCGTCCACGACGTCGGTCGCACGGTCGAGCTCGGCCGCGGCCCGGGCTTCGCGGTCACCGCCGAAGGACGGCTGCTCGGGCACGTGCATCTCGGCGTGCGGTTGATCGAGGAGCGGGCCGAAGGGCTCGACGCGGCTCAGCTCGCGGAGCTGCTCCATTGCGTCGCGGCCCATCACGACGCGCGCGGCGCGAAGACCGCCGAGGCAGCCGTCCTGTACCACGCGAACCAGCTCGACGCGATCGCAGCGACACGCAGGGTCGATTGACCCCGCTGCTGCTCGCGCTGGGGGCGTCCCTCGCGTGGGGCGTCTCGGACTTCGTCGGCCCGTTGTGGAGCCGTGCGCTCGGGGTGATGCCGGTGCTCTTCTGGGCGCAGATCGGCGGCGTGCTCGGGCTTGCGATCGCAATCGGGGTGCGCGGCCAGGGGCCTGCGGGATGGGCGGTGCTCTACGCGATCGGCGCCTCCTTCGGCGGCATGCTCGGCCTCTTCGCGTACTACCGCGGCATGGTCACGGGCTCGATGAGCGTCGTCGCGCCGATCGCCGGCGTCTCCGCCGTCATCCCGGTGATCTTCGGCGTCGCGACGGGCGACAGCCCCTCTGCAGCGCAGGTCGTGGGTGTCGCGTGCGCGCTCGTCGGCGTGGGGCTCGCCTCGGTCGAGCATCAGGAAGGCCGGCGCAGGATCGCGGCCGGAGTCGGCGTCGCGCTCCTCGCTGCCTGCGGCTTCGGCTTCTACTTCCCGTGGATGCACGCCGCCGGCAAGGTCGACTTCTGGTGGGCATCGCTGGTCTTCCGCGTGACGGCGCTCCTGCTCGTCGTGTCGGTCGTCTCGGCGCAGCGGACTCCCGTGCGCCTGCGGCCGCGGCACGTCGCGATCGCCGGCGCATGCGGGATCGGCGACACGATCGGCAACGTCCTCTTCGCCGCGTCCTCGCGAAGCGGGCTCGTCAGCCTGACCGCGGTGCTCGCGTCGCTGTATCCGGTCGTCACCGTCCTGCTCGCGGCGAGCATCCTCCACGAGCGCGTCGCACGTCTCCAGCGCGCCGGCATCGTGCTGACCCTGGCCGGCGTCGTGCTGATCAGCGTCTGATCGCCTAGACGTTGAAGCGGATGTTCAGGACATCGCCGTCCTGGACGAGGTACGTCTTGCCCTCGAGCCGCTGCTTGCCGGCCTTTGCGACCTCGGCGTGCGAGCCGAGCTCGACGAGGTCGCGCCAGTCGACGACCTCGCAGCGGATGAACCCGCGGGCGATGTCGGTGTGGATCGCGGCCGCGGCGTCGAGCGCGGTCTGCCCGTTCCGCAGCGTCCAGGCACGTGTCTCCTGCTCGCCCGCGGTGAAGAACGTGATCAGGTCGAGCGCAGCCGCGAGGCGTCCGGCGACCTCGTCCAGCGCGGACTCGCCGCCGCCGCGGAACTCCGCCGCCTCCTCGTCCGGCAGCTCTGCCAGCTCCGCCTCCAGCTGAAGGTCGATGCCGCCAGGGCCGTTTTCGACGGCGATCAGCGGCTTCGTCGTCAGCGGCTCGAGCTCGCCCGGCAGCACGCCGGGATAGTCGGCGAGCGAGCCGCCCGCGTCGACGTGCGCGAGGATCTTCCGGAGCTCGTCCACCTCGGCCCGGAGGCGCGGGTCGCCGGACTTCGCCTGCTTCTCGACCCGTTCGAGCCGCTTCTCGACGTGGTCGCGGTCGGCGACGAGCAGCTCGAGCGTGAAGCTCTCGAGATCATCGGCGGGTGCCGCTTCGGCGCCGAAGCCGCGCACGACGACGAGCAGCGCGTCCACCTGCCGCAGCGCGCCGAGCTGCGCCGAGCCGGGGATGTCCTGCACGCGGATCGTCGCAGGCGTCACCTTCCGTGCCTTCACGATGGCCGCAAGCTGCCCGAGTCGGGTGTCGGCGATCGGAGCGACGCCGACGTTCGTCTTCCCGTACTCCCCGCCGCCCGCCTTGGTCAGCGCGGTGAAGAGCGACGTCTTCCCGCCGCCGGGCGGGCCGACGATACCGACCTCGAGTGCCACGGCGCGGAAGCGTAGCTACGTGCTGTGGGCCCGCCGCTCGAGCTGCTTCTGCAACGACACGAGCGCACGGTGCTGCAGCGACTTGATCGCCCCCTCGGTCTTGCCGAGGATCGTCGCCGCCTCCGCGTTCCCGAAGTTGAACACGAATTTCAGGGTCAGCACCTGCTGCTGCTCGGGCGAGAGCTCCTCGATCAGGTCGAGCATCGACTTGCGCCCGATCGACTCGAGGGCACCCGCCTCGGCCGAGGTCGACTCGTCAGGGTCGGGCTCCGGGGGCTCCTCCTCCGGCTGCCATCGCCTGGTCGCGCGGAAGTGGTCCATGGCCAGGTTGTGCGCGATACGGAACAGCCACGCCGAGAACGGGGCGGACCGCCAGCGGAACTTCCCGATCGACTCGAGCATCTTCAGGAACGTCTGCGTCGTCAGGTCCTCGGCGTCGTGCCGGTTGCCGACGCTGACGTGCAGGTAGCTGTAGATGCGGTCGAAGTGGATCAGGTACAGCTCCTCGAGGGCATCGCGATCTCCCTGCTGCGCGCGGTCGACGAGCTCGCGGACGCGCTTCGCCTCGCTCTCCTTCTTCTGGACCTGTGCCTCGGACATGCGATTACCTGGTGCCCGGGGCCAGGGCGCCGCTAACCCGCGTCAGGCGGCCGAGCCGAAGCCGACGCGGCTCTCGCGCGCGAAGCGCTTCACGTACACGACCCGGCGGAGCAGCACGGTGTACCGCCCGTCCTCCGCCTCGAAGGAGTAGGTGGAGTCGTGGTCGCCCGCGAGCGCCCGGTCGAGGTCCTCGGCCGTCTGCTGCGGCACGAGCACCGAGAGCACCTGCTGCCCGTCGAGGGCGATCTCGATCCTGATGCGGTCCAGCTCAGACATCCGCGACGAACTCTGCCAGAACACCGCCCGTTGCCTGCGGGTGGACGAACGCGACCTGCATTCCGAACAGGCCGCGGCGCGGCGACTCGTCGATCAGCTCCGCGCCCTGCGCCCGCAGCCGCGCAAGCTCGGCGGCGACATCGTCCACCTCGAAGGCGACGTGGTGCATACCGGGGCCGCGCCTCGCGATGAACCTCCCGACCGGCGTCTCCGGCCCGAGCGGCTCGAGCAGCTCGAGACGAGACTCTCCGACCCGGAGAGACGCCGCCTCGACGCCCTGCTCCTCGACGCGGTCGCGATGCTCGACGGTGGCGCCGAACAGGGTCGCGTACCGCTCGATGGCCGCTTCGAGATCCTCGACCGCAACGCCGAGATGGTGGATGCCGCGGGTCACCCGACGACGTCGTCCGCGGTGGCGACCCGGACGCCGCCGCCCCGCCAGGACACGACGCATGCCTTCGACCGCTCGTCGTCGATGCCGGCGGACGCGTCCTCGACGAACGTGACCCTGTGCCCGCGCGCGAGCAGACCCTTGATCGCTGCGTCGTCGCAGATGTCCGTCGCGACGCCGAAAAGCACTATCTCGTCGGGCGCGAGGCGCTCGAGCAGGCGGTCGGTGTTCGGGTTCGTGAAGACGTCGAAGTGCTTCTTCAGCAACAGGTACTCGCGGCCGCGGAACCATTTCTCCGGCACCTCGGTCGAGCCGAGCGGCACCGGCTCGAGCTGCTCCGTCTCCGCGACCTTCTCCGCCCCGCGCGTACCGCGGAGGCAGTGCGGCGGGAAGGTGCTCGAGTAGTCGGGCGTCTCGGAGATCTCGGGGTCGGTCAACTCGTGGTCGTCCGCCGAGGCGACGTGCGGGATCCCCTCGGCGCGCGCCCACGCGACGAGCCGCGCCATGGCGGGCACTGCCGCTTCCGCGTCCGGCACGGCGAGCTTCCCGTCCGCGTGCACGAAGTCGACCTGCGTGTCGACGTCCCAGAGGACGCGCTTCACGAGACCCGCTCCAGTCGCGGGTTGGACCGCAGCCAGCGCCCGACCTTCGCAGACGGCTCCCCGTCCGTGACGACGATGTCGGCCGTGAAGTCGTTCGACCCACGGATCAGCGAAGAGCCGATGCCGTAGGCGTCGACCGGAACGCCGCGCTCCTCGAACTCGCGGATCTTGTCGACGGTGAAGCCTCCGGAGACGACCACGCGAACGGCGTCGTGGCCCGCCGCGTCGAGGGCCTCCCGCAGCTTGCGCACGAGACGCTCGTTGACGCCGGTCGGCTTGAAGTCCCCGAGCTCACCCCAGAGCGAGCGGTCGACGAGCGACTCCGAGGTGTCGAGCCGCACGCCCCACAGGCGAGGACCGAGCGCGTCCGCCACCTCGAGCGCCGTTCGCACCGAGTCGTTCTCGAAGTCGATGAGCACCGTCACGCTCATGTCGGGGGGCGCCCAGCCGGCGAACTTCGTCGCCGCGAGCACCGTGTCACCCCCGTAGGCCGCGATCAGCGCGTGCGGAACGGTGCCGAGGCCGCGTCCGCCCCACCAGGATGCCTGCTCGTCCGTCGTCACTCCGACCTCGGCGCCCACGATCTGACCCGCCACGTACGCCGCGTAGCCGTCGCCGGTCTGCACGCGGTGGTGGTCGTGGCGCGCGGGCATGAAGATGATCGGCTTCCCGTTGGCCGCGCGCAGGACGTTGACGGTGTTCGTCGTGATCAGCGTCCGTCGTGCGAGCACCCCGAGGTAGACGGTCTCGAGGTGGGCGAACGTCGTGTAGTCCCCCTCGATCGTCATCACGGTCTCGAACGGCTCGACCGCGTCGCCGTCGTGGAGCGCAGATACCTCGAGATCGTCGAAGCGGTCGGCGCAGAGCTTGAGGATGGCGATCGCCTCGTCCATCCCGCCGAGGTACGAGTGCTTCTTCTGGAACACCTGCATGACGACGACGGGGTGGCGTCCGTCCTCGAGCAGCGCCGCCCGCGTGTGATTGAAGTACGCGTCGGTGTACCAGCCGGCGCGCATCTTCTCCACGGGGAGGTCGAAGACGGAGGGGTCGAGGCGCGTCCGGGTCGCCGTCACTGCTCGAGCTCCAGGCACGCCGCGAGCGCGGCCTCGGCCACCTCGAGCTGCGCCTGCGTCGGCTCACGCGTCCCGACGCGGTGCTGGAGCTCGTGCCCCGGCTTCGCGAGCGCGCGCGCCAGCGGGTGCCGCGGGTTCCGCGACATCCAGCCGAACGTCTCGACCGACGCGGCAACCGCGCCGAGCGCAGCGGCGACACGTGCGGCGCCGCGGTAGCGCCGCGGTGCCCGCTCGGCGAGCAGGTTGCCGGCAGCCGTCGTCACGAGCATGGGGCCGACGAGGTGCGAGCCGCAGCGCTCGTGCTCCTTCGGGCGCGCCTCGCCGTGCTCGTAGGCGCCGATCGACATGTGCTCCGCTCCGTGGTACGCCGCGAGCTCGCCGCCGCGGAGCGCGAGAGCGGCGGGGGCGACAGACAGGAGAGCCGTCACGAGCTCGCGTGCGGCCGGGCCGAGCGAGCTCTGCTTGGCGAGCCGGAGCGCGACGGCGGAGCCGACCATCGACGCGAGCACCTGCGGCCGCTGCATCGGCAGCTCCGCCTCCGGGAGCGCACGCTTCACCTGCGGCAGGAGCGCGAACGCCTCGGCGAGCCGCGCCGGGCCGCGCAGGATCGGGCTCGTCACGCTCGCGGCGCGAAGCCGCTTCCGCCGGGCAACGACCTTCAGTGCGCCGTCCTCGCCGCGGATCGCGCACGCCCAGGCGTTCGGACCGTGCACGAGCACGCCGTTTCCGAGCGCCATCCCACCGAGCCGGACGGTCATGCCGCGGAGCGTAGCCGGAGCGCAGCCTGCAGCCGCGCCGCCGCCGGGCCGGGCCGGCCGTCGCCGACCGCCACACCGTCGACGGCGACCACGGGCATCACCTCGCGGATCGACGAGGTGGTGAACGCCTCGTCGGCCCCGAGCAGGTCGGAGACGGGGAACGCACCCTCGTGTACCGGCTCGAGCGAGCCGACGAAGCCGCGCGTCACGCCGGGAAGCACGCCGGGACGTGTCGCCGGTGTGTACAGCGCTTCGCCGCGTCGCCACCAGACGTTGGCCGTCGCCGCCTCGAGCACGAGCCCTTCCCCCACGAGCAGCGCATCCTCGGCGCCCGCCTGCTCCGCCTCCCTGCGTGCTGCGAACGAGACGCCGTAGCTCGTGGTCTTCGCGCCGCCCAGGAGCGGCGGCGGCGCACCGACCTCGAAGGTGCGGAGCGAGAGCCCGCGCGCACGCTGCTCCTCGAGCCCTTCCGGCAGCGCGGCGGCGGTCGCGAGCAGCGCCTGCGACGTGCGGTAGAGGCGGAGCACGTGGTCCGGCGGCGCGCTGCCGAGCACCAGCGTCACGAGCTCCTCGACCCCGTCGGGCGGATCGAGCGCGAGGGCCCCGGCGGAGAAGCGGAAGCGGGCGAGGTGCTCCCCGAGCAGGAACGGCCTGCCTCCGTAGACGCGGACGGTCTCGAAGGCCGCTCCGCCCCGGAGGACGGCCTCGTCGTCCGCGCGCAGCACGGGCGCGGCCGGGTCGACGAGCCCGCGGCCCGCGACAGCGACGGCGAGCAGGCTCACGCCGGCACCGGCCCTCCGACCGCCGCGAGCAGCGGCCTCGCCTTCACCCAGGACTCCTCGATCTCCGCCTCCGGGTCCGAGCCCCAGGTGATGCCGCCGCCGACCCAGAGGTGCACCCGTCCGTCGGCGACCGCGAAGGTCCGGATCGTCAGTGCGAGGTCGAAGTCCCCGTTCCGCCACACGCGGCCGAGCGCGCCCATCGAGGCGCCGCGGCCGACCGGCTCGAGCCGCGCGATGTGGTCGATCGCCGAGAGCTTCGGTGCGCCGGTGATCGAGCCGCCCGGAAACGTCGCCCGGAGGATCTCTGCGAGCCCGACGCCGGGGCGGAGCCGTCCCTCGACGGTCGAGACGAGGTGCGTGACCCCCGCCAGCTCGTGCTGAGCCATCAGCTCGGGCCAGCGCACGGTGCCCGGCACGCACACCCGCGAGAGGTCGTTCCGCTCGAGGTCGACGATCATCACGTGCTCGGCGGCGTCCTTCTCGTCGTCGACGTCCTCCCCGAGCGGCCTCGTCCCCTTGATCGGCATCGTCCACAGCCGGTCGCCGCGCCGCGCGACGAAGAGCTCGGGCGTGGCCGAGACGATCGCCCAGCCGTCCCCGGCGAGCGTGCGCGCGTGCAACGGCCCCAGCGCATTCGCAAGCCCGCGCGGGTCGCCGGCGAACGGCGCCGAGAGATGCTGGACGAGGTTGACCTGGTACACGTCGCCGCGGGCGATCGCCGCGCGCACCTCCTCGACGGCGGCGGCGTAGTCGTCGTCGCTCCACGTCCGCTCCCACTCCCCGACACGGAAGGTGTCAGACACCTCAAAGGTGTCCGACACCGGTGCCGCGGCGATGCGCGGCACGAGACAGGGCTCGTCCTTCGCGGGGGTGTTCGCGCCGTAGGCGACGAACACGTCGGCGTCGCGGCCCGCGACGTGGTCCGCCAGCGCCTCGAAGTCGGGGAGCTCAACCACAGACGGCTTCGGCGACGTGCCGCAGGAAGCGGGTGCCGAGCTCGAGGTCCGAGACGGGCACGCGCTCGTTCGCCGAGTGGATCAGGCGTCCGGCGAGCGCCGGGTCGAGCCGCGAGGGAAAGAAGCCGTAGGCGACGGTCCCGAACGCCTCGCGCAGCCAGTGCGAGTCGGTGAAGCCGGCGACGCACGCCGGCGCCACGACCGCGCCCGGTTCCTCGGCGGCCACGAACGCCTCGACGGCGTCCCAGAGCGGGCCGCCGGTGGCGGAGCGGGTGCCGCCCTGCCGCTCGATGTTCTCGAGCTCGTAGTCGCCGGGGCCGAGCCACGCCCGGATCGCCGCCTCGGCCTCCTCCGGCGTCTGCCCCGGCAGCAGGCGAATGTCGAGCGTGATCTCGCAGACCGCGGGGATGACGTTCCGCTTCTCCGACGCACGCGCCATCGTCGGCGACACCGTCATCCCGAGCAGAGGCTCGACGAGCTCGACCGCGAGCGGCGAGAGTGCACGCGCGGCCGTGAGCGCGTCTGCGGCGCCCGGCACCTCGCCGGTCACCGCGGCGAAGAAGCCCTCCACCTCGGGAATCAGCCTCGGCTCGTCCTGCAGCTCACCGAGCCGGGCCACGAGCGGCGCCGCCTTGACGAGCGCATTGTCGGCGATCGACGGCATCGACGCGTGTCCGCTGCGGCCGTGGACGCGAAGCACGAACGGCGAGCTCATCTTCTCGGCGGTCGCGCAGAGATACACGGCGCGGCCGCCGAGCTCCAGCCGCTCCCCTCCGCCCTCGTTGATCGAGAAGTCGGCGCGCACGGCGTCGGGGTGCTCGTCGACGAGCCAGTGCAACCCGTAGCCCGGCTCGCCGCCCACCTCCTCGTCGGCCGCCGCGACGAAGAGGAGATCGCCGCGCCCGCGCCAGCCGTCCCGCGCGAGCGACGCGACCGCGACGGCGGACGCCGCGACCTGCCCTTTCATGTCGAGCGCGCCGCGGCCCCAGACCTCTCCGTCGACATCATCGCCGCCGAACGGGTCGCGCTCCCACTCCGCCGGGTCGGCGACGACCACGTCGGTGTGCGAGAGGAGCGCGAGCGACGGGCCGCCGCCCGTGCCGCGGATGCGCGCCACCAGATTCGCGCGCGCAGGCACCCTCGCGTACAGCTCGCACTCGACGCCCGCCGCCTCGAGGTACGAGCGGAGGAGCTCGGCGGCAGCGGTCTCGTTCCCGGGCGGGTTCGTCGTGTCGAGGCGGATCAGCTCCCGCAGGAGCCCGGTGACCTCCTTCAGCGGCGTCTCCCGGTGACGAGGACGTACGGCCGCGCGTGCTCCAGCGGGCCGTCGCCGAAGAACTCGACCCAGGCGGCGCGCAGCTCCTCGCCACGCTCGCCGAGACTCTCGTGGAGGACCTTGGTCGGCCCGTAGTTGCCGACCATGTCGTCCCAGTAGGCGGCGCCGGTCGGGTAGGGCGCGACGTTCGTGCGCGTCTCGAACGAGAGGTCGAACGCCTCGCCGAGCAGCTCGCGGACGCGCGACTCGACGCCCCAGTCGAACGGGCTCGAGGGCGGCGGTGCCGGCTGGAACGGCGCCATGACCTTGAACAGGTCCTGCACGCCCGGCCCGGGCGTCCAGTTCGCGAGCACGACGCGCCCGCCGCGCCTGGTGATCCGCGCGAGCTCCGAGGCGGACGCCTCGTGCGTCGGCGCGAACATGATCCCGACCGACGATCCGACCGCGTCGAAGGAGGCGTCCTCCAGGTCGAGGCTCTCGCAGTCGCCGACGCGGTAGTCGATCTCGAGCCCGTGCGCGTCGGCGCGCTCGCGCGCGATCTCGATCAGCCCCGGGGCGAGGTCGACGCCGACCACGTCCGCGCCGGTCGCGGCGAGCAGCTCGGCCACGCCGCCCGTGCCGCAGCCGAGGTCGAGCACCCGCTCGCCCGGCCGCGCGGCCATCGCGTCCGCGACCGCCCGGTGCAGGTCGGCGATCGTCTCCGCGATCGAGACGAACGGCGCCTTGCCCCACATCGCGCTCTGCCGTTCCTTGAGGGCCTCGTTGGCCACTACTTCCTCCTTCCGAGAACGAGGAGGTACCGGCGCGGCGCGCGCACGATGCCTTCCTCGGTGCGGTAGCTCTCGTACAGGTCGACGAACGCGCGATGGAACTCCGCGACCCCGTCCTCGTCGAGCCGCGCGATCAGCGAGACGACGGGCGCCGCCGTCTCGGAGAACAGCTGCCAGATCTCCTCGCCGGATTCCGCCTCGAGCCAGAGCGTCCCGTCCTCGAACTCGAGCTCGAAGTCGTCGCCCAGCATGTCGACCACGTGGTCCTCGCGACCCCACTCGTACGCCTCACGGCCCTCGATCGGATCCTCCGTGAAGCGGCGGTAGAGCTCGCCGAGCTTCGGGTTCGGCTTCCAGGCGGTGAAGCCGAGCCGGGCGCCCGGGCACGCGACGCGCGCGACCTCGGCGGCCACGTTCGCGTGATCCGACGCGAAGATCAGGCCGAAGTTCGAGACGAGGACGTCGAAGCAGGCGTCCTCGTACGGCAAGTACTCGACGTCGCCGAGGTCGAGGGTGAGCGCCGCCCCCGCTTCACCGGCCCGCCGCCGCGCCTTCTCGAGCATCGGCTCGGCGAGGTCGATGCCCGTCACGACCGCGCCGCGGGCGGCGGCGCGCACCGCCACTTCGCCGGTGCCGGTCGCGAGGTCGAGCACGCGGTCGCCCGGGCCGATCCGGAGCGCCTCGACGAGCTCGTCCTGAACGGGGCCGAAGCGGGCAACGAGACGCTCGTACATCGCGGCGCTCCAGGCCTCCGACATGTCTCAGAGCATACTTTCGCCGTGGCAGACCTCTTCAGCGAGGCAGCGGGCCGCCGCCTCGGGGCGTCGGCGCCGCTCGCGCAGCGGCTGCGCCCGGCGACGCTCGACGACTTCGTCGGGCAGGAGCACGTCGTCGGCGCCGGCCGCGCGCTCCGGCTCGCGATCGAGCAGGACCGGGTGCCGTCGATGATCCTGTACGGCCCGCCTGGCTCCGGGAAGACGACGCTCGCCCGGATCGTCGCGCAGACGACGGGCGCCGAGTTCGAGGAGCTGTCGGCCGTGCAGGCGACGGTCGCGAACGTGCGCGAGGTGCTCGCCCGGGCACGCGAGCGGCTGGGCGCGAGCGGGCGGCGCACGATCCTCTTCCTCGACGAGATCCACCGCTTCAACAAGGCGCAGCAGGACGCGCTCCTGCCGGGCGTCGAGGAGGGCCTCGTCACGCTGATCGGCGCCACCACCGAGAACCCGTACTTCGAGGTCAACTCGGCGCTTCTCTCCCGCGCGCAGGTCTACGAGCTCGAGCCGCATCCGGTCGAGACGCTCCGCGGCGTCGTGCAGCGCGGCGCGGAGGCACTCGGGGTGGGCGTGCCGCCGGACGTCGAGGAGCTGATCGCCCGGCGCGCCGGCGGCGACGCGCGCAACGCGCTGAACATCCTCGAGCTGTCGGTCGAGACGGCTCGCGCCGAGGGCGTGGAGCCCGCCGAGCGCCACGTCGACGACGCGGCCCGGAAGCGGCCGCTCGCCTACGACAAGGGCGGCGACCGCCATTACGACTTCATCTCTGCCTGGATCAAGTCGACGCGGGCCGGTGACGTGCAGGCGTCGGTCTATTACCTCGCGGCGATGATCGAGGGGGGCGAGGACGCGCGCTTCATCGCCAGACGGATGGTCGTGCTCGCCTCCGAGGACATCGGCAACGCCGACCCGCAGGCGCTCCTCGTGGCGGTCGCGGCCGCGCAGGCGGTGGAGCACGTCGGGCTGCCGGAGGCGCGCCTCAACCTGGCGCAGGCGGCGGTGTACCTCGCGAAGGCGCCGAAGGCGAACCGGGAGTACGTGGCGCTGAAACGCGCCACGGAGGCGGTGCGCGAGCACGGGCACCTGATGCCCCCGGCGGCGCTCCGCTCGGCCGCCTACCCGGGCGCGCGGAAGCTCGGACGCGGCGAGGGCTACCTCTATCCGCACGATGACCCGCGCGGATTCGCGGTCGACTGCCTCCCCGACGAGCTGAAGGGGAGCGTCTTCTACGACGAGCCCGAGGGGCCCTAGAGAATGCGCTTGCCGAGCGCGCTCGCGACGAGCTCGACCGCGAGCCGCGCCGTCTCGTTCTCGCGGTCGAGGATCGGGTTCACCTCGACGACGTCGAGTGAGTCGAGCACGCCGGCCTCGGCGACGAGCTCGAGCGCGAGGTGCGCCTCGCGGTAGGAGAGCCCACCGGGCACGGGCGTGCCGACGCCCGGCGCGAACATCGGGTCGACGGCGTCGAGGTCGAGGCTCACGTGCAGGAACGGCTCGCCGGCGAGCTCGGCGAGCGCGTCCTCGATCACCGCCTCGACGCCCCGGCGGTCGATCTCGGTCATGGTGAAGACGCGGATGCCGCGCTCGGCGATCAGCTCGCGCTCACCCCGGTCGAGCGAGCGCACGCCGACGAGGGCGGCCCTGCGCAACGACGGCGTCGGGTACGCCTCGGACTCGAACGGGGCGCCGGCGAAGCCGAGCGCCGCCGCGAGCGGCATTCCGTGGACGTTCCCCGTCGGCGACGTCTCGGGCCGGTTCAGGTCGCCGTGCGCGTCGATCCAGAGCGCGGCCCCGGGCCCGTGCCGACGCGCCATCCCGCCGATCGACCCCATGGCGATCGAGTGGTCGCCGCCGAGCACGACCGGCAGGTGCTCCTCCCCGACCGCGCCGTCGACGAGCTCCGCAACGCGCTCGCACACCTGCTTGATCGGCGTCAGGTAACGGTGCCGCTCCTCGCCCTCGTCGATCGCCTCCGGCACGGGGCCGCGCACGTCGCCGCGATCGAAGACCTCGCGGCCGAGACCGCGGATTCGGGCCTCGAGCTCGGCGTAGCGGATCGCCGACGGGCCCATGTCGACGCCGCGCCGGCCGGCACCGAGGTCGAGACCCGCGCCGATGACCGCGACGGGCTGTGGAGTTTCCTGAGCGTTCACGACGGAAAACTGTATTCACTCTTCCGATGGCAGCAGGCTCGATCAAGGTTCTCCTCGCCGACGACGACCCGCTCTTCCTCGAGTCGATACAGGCTTTGATCGACCGCCAGCCGGAGCTCGCGGTCGTGGCGACCGCGAAGGACGGAGTCGAGGCGCTCGAGCTGGCCGACGAGCTGGAGCCGGACGCAGTCGTCGTCGACCTCCACATGCCGCTGCTCGACGGCGTCAGCACGATCACACGGCTGCGCCGGGACCACCCCAACCTCTGCCTGATCGTGCTGACCGGCGACTCCGACCCGAAGCTGCACGCCGCCGCGACCCGGGCGGGCGCCGACGCGGTGCTGGAGAAGCACGAGATGGCGCGCGGGCTCGTCGATCGGCTCGCCGCCGGCCGCACGTTCCCGGTCAGTGGCGAGGGCCGGACTTGAACCGGCGACACCACGGTTTTCAGCCGTGTGCTCTACCAGCTGAGCTACCTCGCCGCGCCCGGCAGTGTAGCCGCACGAAAAAAGGACGTCCGGACCGGTGCTACCGCGTCGCGAACGTCCCTGTGGCCCGGAGGTTACGAAACGTCCGCCTTGCGTGCAAGGAGAGCTGTCCCACCGCCCTCGGCGAAATTCGCAACGTGCGAGAAGCCGCGGCGCTCGAGCTCGGCGCGGACACGGTCGAGCGGGACGTAGATCGGCGTCCGGTCGCCCATGCCGAACGCGATCGCGACATGCCCGCCGGAAGCGGTGACGCGCGCGAGCTCGTCGAAGAACGGGATCATGTTGTTGAGCGCGACGAGCTCGAAGGCGCCGTCCGGGTAGGGCAGGGATGCCGCATCCGCCGACTCGTAGCGGACGCGGCCGCCGACGCGACGCGCCTCCTCGAGCATTCCCCTCGACGCGTCGACCCCGGTCACGTCGGCGTCCGGCCACCGCGCAGCGAGCGCCCGCGCGGCGCGACCCGTCCCGGTGCCGACGTCGAGCACGCGCGCCGGTGCCTCGGAGAGCTCCGCGACGGATGCGAGGAGCGGCCGAAGGCCCTCGTCCGACACGCGACCCTCCCACGAGGGGGCGAGCCGGTCGAAGCCGCGCGTCAGCGGGCCGCGGAAGAGCCGCCACGCGCCCGGTACCCGCACGACCACCGTCGTCGCGAGGCGCGCGAAGCGCTGCCCCCAGGTCATGTCCCGCTGAGCTCCGTCAAGCGTGCGCTCACACCACCGCGAACCGGATCTCGTCGCCGGGGCCGACGCCGGTCAGCTTCGCCGCGTCACCCCGGCTGATCGCGAGCGTCATCAGGCCGTAGGAATCCTCGTAGAGGATCAGCTCTCCGGACTGAGCGTCGGCGAACGTGTCGGCGAGGGAGGCGTAGTAGCGGTCGAGCGCGAGCCTCACCTCCAGCCGGCCGTCACGCGCAGCGAGCGCGTCGACGTGCGAGCGCCGTGCGTTCGTCGCAACGTTGCCGAAGCGGTCGACGACGAGGACGGTCGCGGAGATCTGCGTCCGCCCCACCTCCGGCTCGGGAACATCCACGCGCACGAGAGTCTCGCTGGGGACGGCCGGTCCCAGCTCGTCGAGAGCGACGCCGGCGGCGAGGTGCGCCGCGGCGGGCGCGAACACGTCGCGCGCGTGAAACGTGCGCGAGACGACCGGCAGCCGGAAGCGCGGGTCGGCGAGCTCGTGGGCGCGCTCGACGCCGAGGGCGTCGGCCGCGACCATGAGCAGGCCGTTGTCCGGTCCGACGAAGAGCCTGCCGTCGCGCGTCGCCACCGCGACGGCGCGCCGGTCGCCGCCGACGCCGGGGTCGACGACCGCGAGGTGCACGCCGACCGGCAGGTACGGAACCGTGTTGTGGAGGACGACCGCGCCCTGCAGCACCGCCTGTGGCGCGACGCCGTGCGTGAGGTCGATCACGCGCGCGTCGGGCGCGATGCCGGCGATCACGCCGTGACACGTGCCGACGAAGTCGTCCTGCAGGCCGAAGTCGGTGAGGAACGTGATGACGCGATTCATGACCGCGAGTCCATCACATCGCGGACCGCCGCGACGAGGCCGTCCAGGTCGTGCGACGCCGCCTCCGCGACGACCTGCAGCCCGGCGGAGCGGGCGACGCGCGACGTCTCCGGGCCGATCGTCACCGCGGGCGCCGAGCCGCCGACGCCGGCGTACGCCCGGGCGGCCGAGCCGGAGGCGAGCACGACGACGTCGCCGTCCGGCGGCTCCGGCGAGAGGAGCCGCGTGCGGTAGAGCGGCACGAAGTCCGCGCCGAGCTCGTCGATCGGCCGCCGCCGCGCACCCTCGGCGGCCGCGAACAGCACCCGGCCCGCGGGGCGCGGGAACTCGCGGATGAGGCCGTCCTGCGACGACTCGGCCGGGACGAAGGCAGGCATGATCCCGTGTGCGCGAAGTGCCTCGGCCGTTCCCGGGCCGACGGCCGCGACGCGCGGCAGGTTGCGGCCGCGCCGGGCGATCTCGTCGGCGCCGTTCGGGCTGGTGACGACGAGCCAGTCGTAGCCGGCCGCGTCGACCGGGGCGTCGGAGGTGCGCTCGATCTCGATCAACGGGCACTCGACCACATCCACGCCGATGCGCTCGAGCGCCTCGACGAGCGGCCGCGCCTGGCCACGAGGCCGCGTCACGATCGCCCTCATCGCTGGAGGGCGAGGAGCTCCTCGGCGAGCGCGAGCGGGTCGTCGCCGCTTCGCCGCTCGAGCCACGCCCCGTCCTCGTCGGCGATCAGCGCGTGCAGCCTCGTGCCGTCGTGATGCGCTGCGACCGGTGCCAGGCACCCTGCGCCGATCGCCGCCACACAGCGTCGCTCCGGCTCGACGCGCGCCCGGGTGGGTGCATGGTCGGCGTGGGCGACGAGCTCCTCCTCGCCCGCGCGGACCTGGAGCGCCAGTGCGCCCTGCGCCGCCTCGGGCAGCATCAGCTCCGGGTCGAGCCGCGCCCCGATCTCGCTCGCGAGCCCGAGCCGGTCGAGGCCGCAGGCCGCCAGCACGATCGCGTCGAGGCCCCGCTCGCGCAGCTTGCGCAGGCGTGTGTCGACGTTCCCGCGGAGGGGCTCGATCGAGAGCGTCGGCTCGTGCGCGAGGAGCTGCGCCCGCCGCCGCGCGGAGGCGGTGCCGATACGCATGCCGGGCTCGATCCGGTCGGCGCCGACGAGCGCGTCGCGCGGGTCGTCCCGCTCGAGGTACGCGCCGACGGCGAGCCCCTCCGTGTCGGTCGAGGTCATGTCCTTCGCCGAATGGACGGCGACGTCGATCCGCCCGGCGAGCAGCGCTTCCTCGATCTCCTTGACGAAGACCCCACGCTCGCCGATCTGCCCGAAGGGCCGTGTCCGATCGCGGTCGCCGGAGGTCGTGATCGGCACGAGCGCGATCTCGACGCCCGGCCGGCGGAGCGCCGTCGCCGCCTGCTCGGCCTGGGTGAGCGCGAGCCTAGAGCCGCGAGACCCGATGCGGACGAGCACAGGAAGCCCTCCCTCCGCGCTTCGAGCGGCCGCACGAGGGGAACGCGAGCCGCACACGCAGGAACGCCGACGGCGCGACCGCCGGCAGCGGCCGCTCTATGCGCCGGTTATGTTCGCCGCTCATCGTCCAGCCCGAAGAGATGCCTGACCGCGTCCGCGTACGCGACGCCGTCGGCGGTGACGGCCGCCTCCTTCATGCGCACGGTCGGCAGGTGCAGGAGCTTGTTCAGGATCTGCTGCGTGACCGACTCGAGCGTCCGGCGCTCGTCGTCGCTCACGCGCACCTTCGCGAGCTCGGCGGCGCGGATCTCCTCCGCGCGGGCGCGCAGCGACGCGATCGCGGGAACGACGTCGAGGGACGCACGCCACGAGCGGAACCGGTCGGCTTCCTCGGCGACGAGCTGCTCCGCCCGCTCGGCCTCCGCGCGGCGGCCCGCGAGCGTCTCGGCCACGACCGCCTCGAGGTCGTCGATGTCGTAGAGGAAGCAGCCGCCGAGCTCCCCGATCGCCGGGTCGAGGTCCCGCGGCACCGCGATGTCGATGAAGAAGAGCGTCGCGTGGCGGCGCGCCGGGACGTCGGCCGCGCGGAGCACGGGCTCCGGCGAAGCCGTCGAGGAGACGACGACGTCGACCTCCGCGAGCCTCGACGGGATCTCGTCCAGTTGCAGCGCAGTGCCGCCGAACCGCTGCGCGAGCGTGTGCGCCGCCTCCACCGTCCGGTTCGCGACGAACGCGATCTCGGCGCCGCGCGAGACGAGATTCGACGCGGCCAGCTCGCCGATGCGCCCGGCGCCGACGAGCAGCACGCGGCGGCCGTGCAGGTCGCCGAAGACCTGCGCAGCGAGCGCGGCCGCCGCAGAGGAGACCGAGGCGGGGCTCTCGCCGATCGCCGTCTCGGTGCGCACGCGCTTGCCGACGCCGAGCGCCTGGCGGAAGACGCGGTCGAGCACCGGTCCTGGGGTCACGGCCTCGTAGGCGTCGCGCACCTGGCCGAGGATCTCGCCCTCGCCGGGAACGAGCGAGTCGAGCCCGGCGGCGACCCGGAACAGGTGCAGCGCGGCCGCGTCCTCGTGCAGCCGGTAGAGGACGCCCTCGAGCGGCTCACCCGCGAGCTGCTCGAGCGTCGTCGCGGCGTGCTCCTCGTCGACGTCCCACAGGTACAGCTCCGTGCGGTTGCAGGTCGAGAGGCAGACGGCGTCGCCGAGCTCGCGCGCCGTCTTCGCCGCGGCGGCGAGGTCGAGCGTCACCCGCTCACGCAGCTCGACCGGCGCGACGTGGTGCGAGAGGCCCACGAGTGACAACGTCATGTGAAGTGGCTCCCCGAGAGCACGAGCCGCGCGACGATCACGAGCGCGAAGCCGCCGAGCGCGAGATAGGCCGCGCGGCGGCCGGTCGGACGCAGGGCGAGGAAACCGCCGTAGACGAGCCACGTGAGCAGCGTCACCGCCTCGAGCGCGTCGAGACCGTGGTGGTCGCGTCGCAGCCGCACGATGCCGGCGGCGAGCCCGAGCGTCAGCAGCGGCACCGACACGGCGACCGTCCGCCACGTCAGGCGCTCGAGCGAGGCGAGCGGCGGCAGGCGCAGCCGCAGGATGTCGGGCGCGCGCGACTTGAGGCGGCTCTCCTGCCACAGGTACAGCCCCGCGAGCGCGGCGGCGAGCGTGAACCCGGCGAAGGCGGCCAGCACGAAGCCGACGTGCAGGACGAGGAACAGGCTCCCGTACGTGGAGCCCGAGCCGCCGCGGGTGCCTC
This sequence comes from Gaiellaceae bacterium, assembly GCA_035763525.1. Lineage (GTDB taxonomy): Bacteria > Actinomycetota > Thermoleophilia > Gaiellales > Gaiellaceae > PALSA-600. Next base: position 16,057 of record DASUAX010000085.1, on the reverse strand, counting down.
CGCCGACACGGGCGACGACGAACAGCGCGGCGGCGAGCGGCATGACCGCGAGCCCGAGCAGGCGGAACCGCGGCCGGCATCCCCAGATCAGGTACGCACCGACGACGAGCCAGACGAACAGGTTGAGCGAGCCGGACCAGCTCGACCAGGGGAAACCGTCGGCGTGTGCGGCCTGCGCGGCGAGGAGCGCGGTCTGGGCGAGCCAGCCGACGCGCACGCCCCAGGTGGCCGCCGGCGAGGTGCGCGGCGACGCGTAGGCGACGGCAGCCTCGCCGTAGCCGAGGAGCGCGGGCCAGAAGAGCGCCTCAACCACGTTCGCGCGCCCTCTCCACGAGCTCGCCGAGCTGTCGCTGCAGCCGCTGCAGCTTCGCGGCGATGATCGCCACCCAGGCGAGCACGGCGACGAAGACGACGAGATACGCGGCGGCCACGTACTGCCACTGGGACGGAGGGCTCACGTCAGGAGCTCCCGCAGGTCGCGCACGTGCGCGTCGAGCCGCTTGCCTGCCAGCTCGACGTTGTAGAGGGTCGCGAACAGGAGCAGCATCGCCGCGAGCGAGACACAGAAGGTGAAGAACTGGGAGCCGGTCATCTGCGGCCCGTGCGAGTTGAAGACGACGGGGTGGATGAAGCGCTGCGACAGCCGGATCGCGAGGAACGAGACGGGAATGAGGACGACGCCGAACAGCGCGTAGACCGCGCTCATGCTCGCGCGCGGCGGCCCCGCGTCGACCGAGTAGCGGAGCATGAAGTAGGCGCAATAGAAGAGGAAGAGAACGAGGAAGAGAACGAGCTGGTTCTCGCTCCAGGACCACCAGACACCCCACGACGCCTTCGCCCAGACGGAGCCGGTGATCAGGGTGAGCGCCCCGAAGACGACTCCCTGGTGGATCGCGACGTAACTCTCGACGTCGGCGCGCTCGTCGCGGGTGCGCAGGTAGCGGAGCGCCTTCCACGCGCCCCACCCGAAGCACACGTACGACGTGAGCGCGATCGGCACGTGGAAGTAGAAGATGCGTTGCGAGAAGCCCTGGTCGGCGTCGATGGGCGCGTAGAAGAAGATGAGCGCGACGGCGGCGCCGAGGACGGCCGTCGTCAGGGCCGGCAGCTTCACGCGGCGAATGGTAGTCCGGCTGCGCCCTCAGGCCTCGGCGACCACGTACTCGAAGGTCGCCCAGGCGAGCACGGCGAAGATCGCGTCGTAGAGCACGAGGAACCAGAGGTAGCCGCCGACGCCGCCGACGACGATCGGGATTGCCGTCGGCAGGAAGAGCAGCGGCAGCAGGAGCTCCCGGGCGCGGCCGGCGACCGCCATCGCCCCGAAGAGCGTCCCCACCGCCGCGATGCCGACGTCCGCGAGCGCGACCGCCGCGACGGTGCGGCCGTCGAGCCCGTGGAAGAAGGCAGCGAACGCCGGGAGCGCCACCACCTCCGCTGCGGCCAGGAACGCGACCACCGACAGCGACTTGCCGAGCCAGATGGCGCTCCGGTCGCACGGCGCGAGCACGAGCGCGTCGAACATCCCCTGCTCGCGCTCGGCGACGAACGCGCGGGTCAGCCCGAGCAGCGCCGTGAAGACGAGCGCCGACCAGAGGAGGCCACGCGCCGCAACGTCGCTCGTGCCGCTCGGCAACGCGAAGTGGAAGATCGTCAGCGCGGCGAGCACGAACAGCAGCATCGACGGCAGCGTCTCCTTCGCGCGCAGCTCGAGCAGCAAGTCCTTTCGCGCCAGCGCAACCGTGTCCGACAGGTACCTCACGCGAACGCGAGCCTCTGCGTCGCACGGCGCTCGAAGCGGGACGGGTCGTGCGTCGCGACGACGAGCGTGCGCGGCTCGTCGAGCACGGAGTCGAGGAGCTCGAGGCCGTGCGCGTCGAGCGCGTTCGTCGGCTCGTCGAGCACGAGTAGCGCGGGCTCGTGCAGCAGCACCCGGCAGAGCCCGAGCCGCTGCTGCATGCCGCGAGAGAATGTCGACACCCGCTCGCCGCGCGCCTCCCAGAGGCCGAAGCGCTCGAGCAGCATCCCGACCCGCTCGCGCTCGACGCGGTACAGCCGCGCGAAGAGGAGGAGATTCTCGACGGCCGTGAGCTCGCGATAGACGAGAGGCTCGTGGCCCAGATAGCCGATCGACGAGCGTGCCGGCAGCTCGAGCGTGCCGGCCGACGGCAGCGCGAGCCGCGCGAGAATGCGGAGCAGGGTCGTCTTGCTCGCGCCGTTCGGCCCGGTCACGAGCAGCGCTCCTCGCTCGCCGAGCTCGACGTCGATGCCGGCGAAGACTCGCCTGTCGCCGTAACGCTTCGCGAGCCCCTGCGCGCGGATCACGCGCGGTGCACCTGGGCGGCGGCGCGATGGAACCCGTCGGGCTGACCCGCCGCGGCGAACGTGGCCGCGATCTCCTCCAGCTCGCCGACGAAGCGCCAGCCCTTCGCCGCGGCCGAGCGCTCGGCACCGGCGAGCCTCTCCCCGAGCTCGGGGGTCAGCATCCGCCAGTCCTCCTCGACGCCGAAGCTCCGGGCGACCTCGCGGATCGCGAGCAGCAAGGCGGCCGACCCTTTCGACCACGCCGCGTAGGCCATCTTCAGCGCCGAGGCATCCGGCACGAGCCGCGTCTCGAGCGAGAACAGCGCGGCTACCGCCGGTGCCTCCGCGCCCGTCAGACAGAGCAGCGGCTCCGACGGCCCGCCGATGATCGACGCATCGACGAACCGTGAGTGCAGCTCGCCGATCTCCCGCGCGCGCATGGGCGAGATCGCGTTCGCGTCGACGTAGATCCCCTCGAAGCCCGCACACGCGCGCGCGACGTCGAGCGCGGCGTGCGGTGGGCAGATCGAGAGGACCACGTTCGCCTCGGCGAGCAGCGCATCGAGCCGATCCACGTCGCGGAAGCGCGCGCCGCGCACCCGGGTCGCGTCGCTCCTCCCCTCCGATGCCCAGATCACCTCGGCGCCGACCCGCGCCCCGACCGCCGCGCCCATCTCGCCCGGGTGCAGCAACCCGACGATCAACTCCCGCTCCTCACAGGACGTCCGCGAGCACGAAGACGAAGAACGCCACCGAGATGACGCCGTTCATCGTGAAGAAGGCCGCGTCGAGCCGCCGCAGGTCGCCCGGCCGGACGAGCGAGTGCTCGTAGAGGAGCAGGCCCCCGACCGCGATCACGCCGAGCCAGTAGGCAACGCCGACGCCGAGACCCATCCCCGCGGCGACGAGCAGCGCGAGCGTCGTGAGGTGCAGCGCCCGGGCGCCCAGGAACGCGCCGCGCTCGCCGAAACGCGTCGCCCAGGAGTGCAGGCCCTGGCGGCGGTCGACGTCGAGGTCGAAGAGCGCGTAGAAGAGGTCGAAGCCCGCGACCCACGCCGCGACGGCCGCGCCGAGCGCCCAGGCCTGCCAGGGAAGCGTCCCCTTGATCGCCGCCCACGCCCCGACCGGCGCCAGCCCGTCGACGGCGCCGAGCCACAGGTGGCAGAGCCACGTGAAGCGCTTCAGATACGGGTAGACGACGAATGCGGCGACCGGGATCGGCGCGAGCCAGCGGACGAGCGGATCGAGCTGAAAGACGGCGACGACGTACAGGCCGAGCGAGGCGGCGCAGAACCAGAGCACGGACGAGACCGTGAGCGCGCCCGACGGCAGCTCGCGCGAGGCGGTGCGCGGGTTGGCTGCGTCGATGCCTGCGTCGATCAGGCGGTTCAGCGCCATCGCGAGCGAGCGTGCACCGACCATGGCCAGCGTGATCCAGAGCAGGTCGTGCCCGGTCGGCACTCCCCCCACCGCCAGGAATGCACCGACGTAGGCGAAAGGCAGCGCGAAGATCGTGTGCTCGAACTTGACGAGCCGGTAGTAGAGCCGGGCGAGCCCCATTGTCAGCGTGCAGTCTGCTGATGCGCGGTCGGCTCGTCGCGGAGAAGCGACACCGCGTGCCCGAGCGCGGGGCGCAGGACGGCGTACCCGTCACGGCAGCCGCCGGTCGAGCCGGGCAGGTTGACCACGAGCGTCTGGCCGACGACACCTGCGACTCCGCGCGAGAGGAGCCCGTGCGGCGTCTTCGCGATCGAGTCCGCGCGCAGCGCCTCGGCGATCCCGGGCGCCTCGCGCTGCAGCACCGTGCGCGTCGCCTCCGGCGTCACGTCGCGCGGCGCGAGCCCCGTGCCGCCGGTGGTGAGCACGACCACGGCGTCGGCGGCGAGCTCTTCGATCGCGGCCGCGATCTCCGTCGCCTCATCGGGCACCACGCGGCGCACGACCTCGTATCCGTCCGCGCGGAGGAGCTCGGCGAGCTCGTTGCCGCTCCGGTCCTCCGCCTCGCCGCGCGACACGCGGTCGGATACCGTCAGGACGCCGGCCTTCAGCTGAGGTCCGCTTCCGACGCCGGCAAGGCCGGCGCCTCGCTCCCGGGCGACTCCGTCGAGCCTACGTCGCCTTTCACCTTCTCGAGGAGCTCGACCTCGAAGGACATCCCCTTGTCGACGGCCTTCGCCATGTCGTAGACGGTCAGCGCCGCCACCGACGCCGCCGTCAGCGCCTCCATCTCGACGCCGGTCTGCGCGCTCGTCTCCGCCGACGCGGTGATCTCGACGCCCTGCTCGACGACCCGCAGCTCGACCGCGGCGTGCGAGAGCGGCAGCGGATGGCAGAGCGGGATCAGGTCGGAGGTCCGCTTCGCCGCCATGATCCCGGCGAGCTGGGCCGTCGTCAGCGCATCGCCTTTCGGCAGGTCGGCGAGGCGGGCGACGGTCCCCGGCGCCATGCGCACGAGGGCGCGGGCCACCGCGCGGCGCCGCTGCGCCGGCTTGGCGCCCACGTCCACCATGCGCACCGCGCCCGAGTCGTCGACGTGCGAGAGCTCGCCCACGGCGGAAGCGTAGAGCTATCGAGGGTCAGAGGTCGGCGAGCAGCGCGTCGCTCCACGCGCGCACGTCGTTCGCGCGCACGTGGGCGCGGATCGCCCCGAGCCGGCGGCGGCGCTCCGCCTCGTCGAGCGTCAGCGCCTCGTGCAACGCCTCCGCCTGCCCCCAGACGTCGAACGGGTTGACGGTGACCGCCCACTCTCCGAGCTCCTCGTGTGCGCCCGCGTTCTCGGAGAGCACCAGCACGCCGTCTCGCGTGTTGACGAGCGGCGCCTCCTTGGCGACGAGGTTCATGCCGTCGTAGACCGCGTTCACGAGCAGGACGTCGTACTGCTTGTAGGCGGCGACCGACTGCGGGAAGTTGTCGGCGACGCGAAGCTCGATCGCGGCCGGGTGCCGGCCGTTCACCCGCTCGACCGCCTCCTCGACCGCCGCCAGGTACTCGACGTACTCCGGGATCGCCTGTCGCGACGGGTCGAGGAGGGCGAGCATCCGGACACGACCGCGCCACTCCGGGCGCGTGTCGAGCAGGAGGCCCAGCGCCTCGAAGCCACGCACGATGTTCTTGGAGGGGTCGGTCCGGTCGACGCGAAGGACGAGCTTCTCCGGCCGCCGCTCGAGGATCCGCTCCTCCTCGTGCCGGACGTCCTCCGAGGTCGCGAGCTCGTCGAACTCCGCGGGGTCGATCGAGATGCCGTGATGCGTGACGCGGGTACGGCCACAGCCCCCGACGACCTCGGCGCAACTCGCCCGGAAGTTGCGCGCCCAGCGATGCGTGTGGAACGCGACGACGTCGTTTGCGAGCAGTCCCTCGTGGACGGCGCGGCGCATCGGCTCCGGTAGCACCGTCCAGTCGACCTGCCAGGGGATGTGCACGAAGTGCGCGAGCCGCGCATCGGGGCGAGCGTCCCGCACGAACCGTGGCGCGAGGTACAGGTGGTAGTCGTGGAAGAAGACGGTCGCAGCCGGGTTGTTGTCCAGTTGGTCAACAACGCGCTCCGCGAACAGCCGGTTCACCTGCTCGTACTGCCCCCACGCGCGGTGAAAGGCGCGATCGAGGTCGGGCCGGAGCGCACGACCCCAGAGCCCGTGCTGGATGAACCACAGCATCGGGTTCGCGACGACGTTGTAGTAGCCGTGGTACGCCTCGGCGTCCGGCGTCACGAACGCGACCTCGCTCGACCCTTCGTCGGCGACGGCACGATCCTCGGCCGTGGTCGCCGCGGCGACCCACGTCACGTCGTGATGCGTTCGCAGCCCGCGCAGCGCCGTCACCAGGCCGCCGCCGCCGCGTCGCGCGACGCGCTCCCCGCGCGGATCGCGGTCGAAGGTGATCGGCCCCCGGTTGGAGACGACGATCAGCGGCCGGCGGGTCGCCAACGGCTAGGAGAGACGCTTGACGAAACGGAGCCGCGAGCCGCCGTCCTCGCCGTCCCGGATCTCGAGCTCGTCGGCGAGCGCGTCGATGATCGCGATGCCCAGGCCACCCTCCGCGAGCTCCTCGCCGTCGAGCCGGCGCGGCGCCCTGGGCGACGCGAACCCCTCGCCCCGATCCGAGACCTCGACGACGAGCCGGTCGGCGTGCAACTCGTAGACGATCTCGACCATGCCCCCGGCGTCGCCGTAGGCGTGCCGCACCGAGTTCGTGCACGCCTCGGTCAGAGCGAGCTTCAGGTCGCCGAGCACCTCCTGCGAGAGCGGCTCCGCACGCAGGCGCGCGATCCCGGTCAGGGCGAGGCGGCCGAGGGTGATGTACTCGGGCTTCGCCGGAATAGTCAGGCGAATCGCCTGTGCAGGACCAATGGCGTGCGGAACGGGGTCGATCGTCGGTTGGGTTCCCATGGGATTTCGGAAGAAGAGCCGTGAAGATTCTGCCGGATCCTGCCCGACAGCTTCTTCACCCCTCGCGCCTACCCTTCCGGCGGGGATTCCTAACCCGCCGGCGGCCGCTCGCCGAGCGTCACCGACACCTCGCGCCGGGCACTGCCGCGAACGAGGCTGAAGCGCGCATGCTCGCCGGGGACGAGTCGGGTTGCGACGATCCGCACAACGTCCTCGGCGCTCCGCACGGGCACGCCGTCGATCGCGACGATCGCGTCGCCGCCGACGCGGACGCCGAGCCCCCGGAAGGACTCGAGCCGCCCGCCGGGACGGAGGCCGGCCGCGGCGGCCCCGGTGCCGGGCACCACGCGAACGACGAGCGCGCCGCGGCGTGCCGCGTAGCCGAACCGGTCGGCGACCGCCGGCGTCAGGTCGTCCGTCTCGATCCCGAGGTAGGCGTAGCGGACGGATCCGGTGTGCAGGATCTGGTCGAGCGATCGCCGCGCGGAGTCGATCGGGACGGCGAACCCGACGCCGTCGAACCCCGAGCCCGACCCGCTGGAGCGGATCTGTGCGTTGATCCCGATCACCTGTCCGCGCGCGTCGAACAGCGGCCCGCCGGAGTTCCCGTGGTTGATCGGCGCGTCGGTCTGGATCGCGTCGACGAGGTCGTACCGGGTCGTGAGCGACGGGATCGACCGCCGCACGGCGGAGACGACGCCCACGGTCAGCGAGTCCGTGTTCCCGAACGGGCTGCCGATCGCGGCGACGGGCTGGCCGACGACGACCCTCGACGAGCGCCCGAGCGGGACGGGCCTGACGCCGTGCAGGTGCGGGTCGACCCTGATGACCGCCACGTCGTCGAACAGGTCGGTGCCGACGATCCGCGCCGGCACCCGGTCGCCGTCGGCGAACTGCACGTACACGGCCCGCGCGCGTTCCGTCTCCCCGGCCTGACCGGCCGTCGTGACGACATGGGCGTTCGTGAGCACGACGCCGTCCGGTGAGACGACGAAGCCGGAGCCCTGCCCCGCCCGTCCGGCGGGTGCGTTCGGCGCATCGAAGTAGGAGAGGATCGTCACGACGCCCGCAGCGCGGCGCGCGAAGATCTGCGCGGGCTGGAAGCCGTTGCCGGCGAGCGGCTTCGCCACCACCACCGGCCGCGCTGCATCGCCGAGCGGCGCCTGCTCGCGGACGACGACGGTCTGCGAGCCGTGCCCCAGGTAGCCGGCCGCCTTCGCCGCCACGAGGGCCGCGCCGCCGCCCAGGAGCGCTGCGACGAGGGCGACCGCGGCGATCCGGCCGGCGGGCATCGTGCGGACTATACGCCGCTTCCCGCCGGACCGGTTTTTGGCTCTACGAGACCGTTTGCGCCGTTTTCACGTTTTTCGCGGGTGCGCGCTCGGCCGGCAGCGCGAGCGTGAACCACGTCCAGCCGCCCCGCTCCTCCAGCTCGATCCGGCCGTCCATGACGGCGGCGAGCTCCTGCGCGATCGCGAGCCCGAGCCCGCTTCCCGAGGCACGCCCGCCGTCGAGCCGGAAGAAGCGCTCGAAGATGTGGGGCCGTGCGGCGGTCGGGATGCCCGGGCCGTCGTCGGCGACCGCAAGCGTCGCCCGGTGCCCGTCGAGGCTCGCCGCGACGCGGACGCGCGTCCCGGGCGGCGTGTGCACGAGCGCGTTCTCCACCAGGACACGACCGATCTGCAGGATCCGTTCGGCGTCCCCGCGCGCGTCGGCCGCGCCTCCGTACTCCGCGTCGAGCAGGTGGGCCGAGGCGGCCGCACGCGGCACGAACTCGGCGACGAGCTCGGTCGCGAGTGCCGCGAGATCGACGGTCTCCCGCGCCGTCTGCAGACGGCCGGCATCGAGCCGCGACAGGTCGAGCAGGTCGGTCGCGAGCTTCGTCAGGCGCGCCACCTGCTCGCGCATCTGACCGAGGAACTCCTCGCGCGTCGCCGCGTCGAGGCCCGGCTCCTCGAGCAGCTCCAGGAACCCGCCGAGCGAGAACAGCGGCGTCCGCAGCTCGTGCGAGGCGTTGGCGATGAACTCGCCGCGCGCGCGGTCGAGCGTCGCAAGCCGAAGGCGCATGCGCTCGAAGGCACGCGCGAGCTGGCCGACCTCGTCGTCTCGTGCATCGACGACGGGCTCGTCGAACTCGCCGGCGGCAATCCGCTCCGCCGCTTCCTCGAGCCGTCGCAGGCGCCGCGCGTGCAGGCTCGCGCCGCCGTAGCCGACGAGCACGGCAAAGAGTGCGGACACGCCGGCCGCGACGAGCAGACGGCGCCGGACGACGTCGACCGTCTGCAGCTGGGCGTGCAGCGGCGCGACGAGGAGCAGCACCGACGTCTCGACGGGCGAGGCGACCTCGGCGAAGTGCTGGCCGTCGCGCTCGACGACGCCGCGAACGAGTCGTCCACGGTGATAGGCGGCGAGTGCGACCGGGTCCTGCTCGAAGACGGACGACCGCTCGTCGAGGCTCGAGTCGGCGTTCGGCTCGAGCGGCCCGTCGGCGGAGAGCACGTCGAGAATGACGACGCGGGCGTCCACCTGCGGCGCGAGCGCGCTCACGTACAGCGTGCGGCGCGGGTACTCGGCCGGGAACCTCGGCAGCGCGACGTTCTCGAGCGCGCGCGAGAGGCTGCGCAGCTCCTGGTTCTCGAGCGAGCGCCGGTACGAGGGGACGACGATCAGGTACACGATCGCGAGCACCCCCGCGACCACGACGAGCAGCGCGAGCGCGAGCCTGCCGCCGACGCCCGAGAGCGGTGTCATCGATCCTTGAACCGGTAGCCGACACCGCGGACCGTGAGGATGAACTCCGGCGTGCGCGGCTCCCGCTCGAGCTTCTCGCGCAGGTGGCGGACGTGCACGTCGATCGTGCGCGGGTCGCGGTAGTCGGCGCTCTTCCAGAGGGCCTCGAGCAGCATGCGGCGACTGAAGACCCGCCCCGGGGCCGCCGCCAGGGTGCGCAGGAGCTCGAACTCGACGAACGTGAGCTGCACCGGCTCGCCGTGCACCTCGACCGTTCGGCGCGCCAGGTCGAGAACGAGCCCCCCTGCCTCGATGCGCTCCTGGGCCTCGCCCGGCGGCACGTGCGGCTGCCGCGACCGGCGCAGGAGCGCGCGCACCCGCGAGCGGAACTCGCGGATCGAGAACGGCTTCGTGATGTAGTCGTCCGCGCCGAGCTCGAGGCCGAGCACCTTGTCGAGCTCGTCGTCGCGCGCGGTCAGCATGATGATCGGCACCGTGCTCGTCGCCCGCAGCCGCTTGCAGACCTCGAGGCCGTCGAGGCGCGGCAGCATCAGGTCGAGCACGACGAGGTCGGCGGGCCGCTCGGCAAAGAGCCGCAGCGCCTCCTCTCCGTCGCCTGCCTGGACAACAACGTACCCGTCCTTCTCGAGCGGGAACGCGAGCACCTTGCGGACCGCGTCCTCGTCGTCGACCAGCAGGATCGTGGAAGGGGCGTCGGGCATCTTCGGGCCGGCGCTGCCAGGATAGCCCTGCAGATGGCGGCCAATCGTCTTTCCACCGGCCGCCGTCGCGCGCGACGCGGCTCGCTGGAGCGTCCGATCAACGCCCGCCTCTACCGGGCGACGTTCGGCGCCGTCGCGCTCGGTGTCGTCGTCGTCGCCTTCTCGATCGTGCGGCCCGCCGCCCTGCCGGCCCCGGCCCTGCCGGCGAACTTCGACGGGCAGGCGACGAAGGCGCTCGCCGTCGACCTGGCGGGCCGCTACCCGGACCGCTCGCCGGGCAGCTCCGGCTCGCTCGCCGCCGCGACCTGGTTCCGCGACCAGATGCGCCAGTACGACCTGCCGGTGCACTCCGACACGTGGCGCACGAGCGTCCCCGGCCTCGGCTCGGTGCGACTGCAGAACCTCTGGGCGGTCGCGGCGGGGCAGTCGCGCCAGGCGATCGTCGTGATGGCGCACCGCGACGACACGGGCGACGGCCCCGGCGCGAACGACAACGCCACCGGCACCGCGGCGCTCGTCGAGCTCGCGCGCGGCTATGCCCTGACCGCGGCGCCGGGCGGCATCCGCTCCGGGCACACGATCGTCTTCCTCTCCACCGACGCGGGCGCGTTCGGCGGCCTCGGCGCGCTCCGCTTCGCCCAGAAGCCGCCGTTCCGCGTCGTCGCGGCGATCGACCTCGATGCGATCGGCGGGACCGGCCGTCCACGGATCGAGATCGCCGGCGACTCGCCTCGCTCGCCGGCGGCCAGCCTCGTCGCGACCGCGGCGCGACGCGTCCAGGAGCAGACGGGGATCGACGTCGCCCACGCGAGCGTCGTGGCACAGCTGATCGACCTCGGCTTTCCCTTCACTCTCCACGGGCAGGGCCCCTTCGTCGCCCGGGGGATTCCGGCTCTGACGCTGACGACGGCCGGAGCGCGTCCTCCCGCTGCGTTCACAGATCGGACAACGGCGCTGTCGACGGCGCGCATCGCCGGCCTCGGCAGGGCGGCGCAGCAACTCGTCGGCTCGCTCGACCAGGGCCTCGAGCTGGCGCAGGGGACGACGACGTTCGTCTGGGTGGGCGGCCGGTTCGTCCGCGGATGGGCGATCGAGTTGCTGCTCTTCACGCTCCTGCTTCCCTACCTCGTTGCAGTCGTCGACCTGTTCGCGCACTGCCGGCGCCGCCGCATCCCGCTGCTGCCTGCCGCACGCAGCCTGCGCAGCCGTATCGGCGCGTGGCTCTTCGCCGGCCTCGCCTTCTACGTCCTGCGGTTCCTCGGCGCCTGGCCGACCGGCCCCGCACGGCCCCCGAACCCCTCGTCGCGAATCGCGGGCGACTGGCCGGTGCTCGCGCTGATCGCGCTCGCGGTGATCTCGTTCGCCGGTTGGCTCGTCGCCCGCCAGCGGCTCGTGCCGCGGCGCTACGTGACCCCCGAGGAGCGGCTCGGCGGCCAGACGGCGGCGCTGCTCGGGATCGGTGTCGTTTCGTTGCTCGTTCTGGCGACGAACCCCTACGCGCTGATCTTCTTCGTGCCGGCGCTCCATGCCTGGCTGTGGCTCCCGCAGGTGCGCGTTCTGCGCGCACCCCTCGTGCCGGTGCTGCTCGTGCTCGGAGCGCTCGGGCCGCTCGCGATCGTGTTCTCGCTGGGGACGCGCTTCGGCCTCGGCTTCGATGCGCCGTGGTATCTGGCGGAGCTCGTCTCGCTAGGCTACGTCCACGTGCCCGCCGTCGCGATCACGCTCGCCGGGACGGCGTGCGCCGCACAGCTCGTGGCGGTCGCGTCGCACCGGTACGCGCCGTACCCGGAGCGGCGTGAGCGCCCGCCGCGCGGACCGTTGCGCGGGCTCGTGCGCGCGCTCGTGCTGACCGCGCGCGCCCGCCGCGCGTAGGGAGCGCGCGGATCCGCCGGCTGACGCGCATTCTCGGGAGGCTCCTGATCGTCGCGGGCGTGCTCGTGCTGGCGTGGGTGATCGTCGTCTGGCGATGGCAGGACCCGTTCACCGCGATCTACACGCACATCCAGCAGTCGCGCCTCGAGCACCGCTACGAACAGCGGGCGAAGGCGTTCCGGCCGCACATCGCGCCCACGCAGGACGCCGCGACGGTCGAGCGGGAGGTGGCGCGGGCCGCGGCTGCGTACCGCCGCACGCTCCACACCGGAGACCCGGTCGGCAGGCTGAAGATCGGGCGCATCGGCCTCTCGATGGTCGTCGTGCAGGGCACCGACCACGAGACGCTGAAGAAGGGGCCTGGACACTACGTGCAGAGCGGCGTGCCGGGAGAGGGGCACCTCATCTACGTCGCCGGTCATCGCACGACGTACCTGGCGCCGTTCGCAGACATCAACGACATCCGCGTCGGCGACTACGTCACGTTCTCGGTCCCCTACGGCACGTTCACCTACCGCGTGCGCCGTCACTACATCGTGCCCGCCGACGAGCTGTCCGTGCTGCGCGACCACGGCCGAGAGCTCCTGCGCCTGCAGGCGTGTCATCCGCGCTTCTTCGCCACGCACCGGTACATCGTCGACGCGGCGCTCGTCGCGGTCGCCCCGCGCGGCGGACGGCCCTACACCGTCAAAGCGAAAGCCAGCTGACCTCCGCTCCCACGCCGAGCTCGCCCTCTCCACGCGGCACGAGCACGAGAGCGTTCGCCGCGGCCGCCCGGGCGATCATGTGCGACTCCTGTCCTCGCACCGGCCGCAGCACGCCGCCCGGCTCGACGCGCGCACGCACCAGCTCGTCGCGGGCGTCGTTCCGCCGGACCGGATCCGCGAGACGTCCGGGCAGGTACGCCGGGGCCGGCGCCGGGGCACCCTGCAGCGCGGCGAGGGCCGGGCGCACGAACAGCTCGAAGCCGACGAGCGACGAGACCGGGTTCCCCGGCAGGCCGAACACGAGCGTCTCTTCGCGAACCGCGAACGCGACAGGCTTCCCGGGCTTGACCGCGACGCGCCAGAAGACCTCGTCTGCGCCGAGCGAGGCGAGTAGCGCACGCACGAGATCGTGCTCGCCCACCGACACACCCCCCGAGGTGAGCAGCACGTCCGCCTCGAGCCCGCGCTCGAGCGCGGCGCGAGTCGCCGCCTCGTCGTCGGCGACGGTGCCGAGAAGCAACGGCTCGCCGTTCGCGCTCCGCACCTGCGCGGCGAGCATCACCGTGTTCGACTCGTAGATCTCGCCCGGCGCGAGCGGCTCGCCGGCGCGCCGCAACTCGGTGCCGGTCGCAAGCAGCGCGACGCGCGGCCTGCGCGTACAGCGAACGGTGGTGACGCCCGCCCCCGCGAGAGCGCCGACCTGGACGGGCCCGATCACCGTGCCCGCCTCGACGACGCTCTCGCCGGCGCGCGCATCGCCGGCGCGCGGCCGGATATTCGCACCCGCGGCCACGGCTTCGACACGCACCGCGTCGCCGGCCTCGCTCGTCCGCTCGACCGGAACGACCGCGTCCGCGCCCGCGGGGACGACGGCGCCGGTCGAGATCCGGATCGCCTCGCCCGGCGCGAGCTGACGATCGGCGGGCCGGCCGGCTGCCGATTCCGCGACCACGTCGAGCGTCCCGGGCGTGTCGCCGGCACGGACGGCGTAGCCGTCCATCGCCGAGCTGTCGAAGGGCGGCAGGTCGATCGCAGCGGGCGCCGCCTCGGCCGCGACGAGGCCGGCGGCGTCGGCCACGCGGACCTCCTCCGCGGGCAGCGGGCGCGCCCGCTCGAGGACGAGCGCGAGCGCTTCGTCGATCGTGAGCAGCCCGGGCAACGGGGATCACGATAATCACGCGCGATGGCACCGGAGGTGATCGCCGGGCGCTACCGGCTGGAGGAGCCGCTCGGACGCGGGTCGATGAGCGCCGTCTGGAGCGCGCACGACCTCGAGCTCGACCGCACCGTCGCCGTGAAGATGCTCGCCCCGCAAGCCGACCGGCAGCGGTTCGAGCGGGAGGCACGGGCGGCGGCGTCTCTGTCGCACCCGAACATCGTCTCGCTGTACGACTACGGGCGCGCGGAGGACGGGCGGCCGTACATGGTGCTCGAGTGCCTGACCGGCGGGTCGCTCGAGGACCTGCTCCGGAAGCACCCACCGCTCGAGGAGGGGGAGACACGGCGGATCGCGGCCGACATCGCGGCCGGCCTCGAGCACGCCCACGAGCGCGGCCTGGTCCACCGCGATCTCAAGCCGGCGAACATCCTCTTCGACGCGGAAGGGCGCGCGAAGATCGCCGACTTCGGAATCGCGCGCATGAGCGGCACGGGAACGCTGACGGAGGCGGGCACCGTCCTCGGCACCGCCTCGTACCTGTCGCCCGAGCAGGCCGCAGGGCTGCCGGCCGGGTCCCAGAGTGACGTCTACTCGTTCGGGGTGATCCTCTTCCGGATGCTCACGGGACGGCTCCCGTTCGAGTCGTCGAACGCGATGGAGCTCGTGCGCATGCACCGCGACGACCGGCCGCCGGCGGTGACCGACGTGAGGGCGGAGGCACCGGCCGCACTCGCCGCCCTGGCGGCCGCCGCGCTCGCGAAGGACCCCGCGGCCCGGCCGGCGGACGGAGGCGCGCTGCTCGCCCGGCTCGACGGCGACGAGACGGAAGCGACGCAGGTGCTGCCTGCGGCCGGGCCCGTCCGCTCGCGCCGGCCTCGCCTGATCCCGGCGATCGCGGGAGCTCTCGTGCTCCTGCTCGGCGCCGCACTCGCGCTCGCCCTGACCCGTGGGGGCGGGAGCGGCGGTGCGACGACCGAGCCGGCGCTCAGCCTCAGCCTCCCCTCCGTGGCGACGGCGGGCTCGACGACGGCTCCGCTCACGTCGACCGAGCCCGAGACCGGCACCACGCTGCCGACGACGACCGCCCGCACGACGACCCGTACCGAGCCGACCACGACGGCGCCGACGACCACCGCTCCAAC
Source organism: Gaiellaceae bacterium (assembly GCA_035763525.1). Classification (GTDB taxonomy): domain Bacteria; phylum Actinomycetota; class Thermoleophilia; order Gaiellales; family Gaiellaceae; genus PALSA-600. The sequence goes on along the minus strand of DASUAX010000085.1, from coordinate 1,036 downwards.
GACGACCGCGGTGCCCACGACAACGGCGCCGGCCACCAGCACGACGATTCCGACGACGACGTCCGCACCACCCACGACGACCGTCGCGCCTCCCACCACCACCCTCGTCACGACGACCGCGGTGACGACACCACCGACGACGACTACCCAGTAGTCGTCGGCGGAGGCGCCGGCTCCGTCGTCGTGGCGGGTGGCGGCGGTGGTTCCGTCGTCGTGGGCGGAGGAGGAGGCGCCGTCGTCTGCGGGCTCGGCTTCGGCTTCGGCTTCGGCGTGGTCGCGGGCAACGGCGGCCGGCGGGTCGTCGCGGGCGCCGCTGCCGACGTCGTCGTGACCGCCGACGTCGTCGTGCTCGAGTAGGTCGAGGTGTAGTACGAGCCGAGGTAGCCGTAGCTCCCGCGTTCGATCGAGCGCCAGGTCGGGTACCTGTCGGGCGGCGGGAACCCGAGCGGCTTCCGGTTCCACAGCGCGGCTGCCATGTACTCGTGCCAGATCGGAACGGGGAACGTCGCGCCGGCGACGCTGACCCCGTGCACGTTCGTCATCGGGATCTCGCCCTTCGGGTAGCCCATCCAGACGACCGTCGCGAGCTGGCGCGTGTAGCCGTCGAACCACGCGTCGGCGTGGTTGTCGGTCGTGCCCGTCTTGCCGGCGTTGGGATGAATGCCGTCGCCCGAGCCGGCGCCGGTGCCGTACAGCGCGTTCTGCCCGAGCACGTCCGTCACCTTCCACGCGACACCGTCGGAGAGCACGCGCTTCGTCTGCGGCTTCTCCCACGTCTTGTCGACCTTGCCGTCGGCGAGGACGACCTTCGTGATCGCACGCGGCTTCGCGTAGACGCCCATCGCCGAGAACGTCGCGTACGCGGCCGCCATGTCGAGCGGCGACACCGCCAGCGAGCCGAGGCCGATCGACGCGACCGGCTTGTCAGGCGACATGTTCACGCCGAGGCGATGCGCCATGTTCCACACGTACTGCGGTCCGACGTCGAGCGTCAACTGCGCGTAGATCGAGTTGTCCGACGCAAGCGTCCCGCGCG
>DASUAX010000084.1:0-13916 GCA_035763525.1 Gaiellaceae bacterium | reverse complement strand
CTCGGGCCGCGGGACATCGCAGCGGCGGTCGCGCAGCGGGCGGTCGGCGCGACGACCGTCGGCGGCACGCTCGCCGTGTGCCGCGTGGCCGGGATCCGCTTCATGGCGACGGGCGGGCTCGGCGGCGTCCACCGCGGCTGGCCGACACCGCCGGACGTCTCGGCCGACCTCGCGGCGCTCGCGGCGACGCAGGCGCTCGTCGTCTCCTCGGGCGTCAAGTCGCTGCTCGACGTGCCTGCGACGTCGGAGCTGCTCGAGACGCACGGCGTGCCGGTGCTCGGGTACCGGACCGACGACCTGCCGCTCTTCTACACGGCACACGGCGGGCCGCCGGTCTCGGCGCGCGTCGAGTCGCCGGCGGAGGCCGCAGCCGTCGCGCGCGCACATTGGGAGCTGGGCGGCGGGGGCCTGCTCGTCGGGCGGCCGCCGGACGAGAGCCTCGACGACGTCGAGCCGCTGATCGAGCGCGCGCTCGCGGAAGCCGCCACGCAGGGAGTGCACGGGCAGGCGGTGACGCCGTTCGTCCTCTCCTACCTCCACCGCGAGTCGGGCGGCCGGACGCTCGCCGCGAACCGCGACCTGATCGTCGGCAACGCGCGCCTCGCAGGCGAGATCGCGGCGTCGTTCGCGGCGTCAGACACCTAGCCAGCGGCCGTTCTCCTGAACGAGGCGACCGTCGGCGTGAATGCGGCCCTCCGTGCGGAGGTCCTTGACGATGTCCCAGTGGATCGTGCTGCGGTTGCGGCCGCCCGTGAAGGAGTACGAGTTGCCGACCGCGAGGTGCACCGTCCCGTCGATCTTCTCGTCGAAGCCGACGTTCTTCATGAAGCGCTGGATGCCGGGGTTGCAGCCGATGCCGAGCTCGCCGAGGCCGCGCGCCCCCTCGTCCGTGTCGAGCGTCTGCACGAGGAACTCCTCGTTCGCGCGCGCCGTCGCTTCGACGACGCGGCCGTGCTCGAACACGAGCCTCGCACCTTCCACCTCGGTGCCGTAGTGCACCGCCGGAAACTCGCCGAACTCGATCACGCCGTTCGCGGAATCCTCCACCGGCGAGTAGAAGACCTCGCCGCCCGGCATGTTCAGGTGCCCGTCGTCGACGGAACCGGAGCGCCCGGCGAGCGACAGCGTCAGGTCGGTGCCGGCGCCCTCGATCCGCACCTCGTCGGCGGCGTCGAAGACGGCCGCGATGCGGCGCATCCGCTCGCCCTCGGCATCCCAGTCGAGGAGCACGGCGTCGAAGACGAACTGCTCGTACTCGGCGAGCGACATACCCGCCTCGTCGGCGAGCGACTGCACCGGCCACTCGGCGATCACCCACGGGACGCCCATCGCCATCGTCCGGGCGCGAAGCGGCGCGAGCATCTCCTGCGACGCGGCCTGCCGCTCCTCCGACAGGTCGGCCCCCTCGTGCGCGCTCTCGGGGCTGTAGATCGTGATGATGCCGTCGGCCTCCTCCCACACCCGCCGTTGCAGCGGTGCCGTCACGCGCACGACCTCGAGGGGCGCCTCCCGGACGAACGGGCCGCCCACCTGCTCGAAGGAGAGCTGCAGGATCGGGTAGGCGCCCTTGCGCGCCACCTGCTCCATCACCGCCTCGAGCAGCGGCCGGCCGAGGTGGTTCCCGCGCAGCGCCACCTGCCAGCCGGGCTCCACCCCCAGTGATCGCTCGACGAGCAGACGCGCGTACTCGTCGATCCTCGGATCACGCCGCACGAAGGGCAGTTGTACTCGCCGCGCCCGACCGGCACAACTGGACTTTGGTACTACCTACTCGAGCGTGCGGAGGAACTCCTCGACCTCGAGCGCCGGCAGCGTCTCGATGCGCGTCGACCCCCGCGCTCCGAGCGCGACCGACACCTTCGCGACCGTCGCGATGTCCGGCGCCTCGACGACGTTGACGAAGTCGAACTCGCCGAGCGTCGCCCACTGGTGGAGCACCTTGCACCCGAGCTCCTCGACGTCCTGGTTCACCTGGCGGAGCCGCTCAGGATTCGACTTGAGGGTCTGAACGCCCTGCTGCGTCAGGGTCGAGAGAAGGATGAAGATCGGCATCGGCCGACCTTACTGCACGCGCTCGCTGGTCGACGTAGAGAAGCGCGCCGCCCACGAACAGGAGCGGGCTGAGCACGAGGTCCGACAGGAACACCGCAACGCGCTGGCCGTTGTCGCCCTGAGTGTGCAGCAGCGCGCTGAGCGTGTTCGACGCGATCCCGACGACGACGACGAGGGCAGCGAGCGACCCGAGCGCGTGCACGAAATCGGCGGTCCCGAGCTGCCGCCCGCGATAGAGCGCGTGGCGGAAGCGCAGCTGCTCGGCCATCGCCGCGGGGACGGCCAGGCCGATGAACGCGAGCCAGGCGAGCGCGGGCAGCACGAATGCGGCGCGCAGCGCCGGGAACGGCAACCAGATGAGCGCTGCGACCGCGACGGCGACCCGCGACGGCGCCACCCGAAGCACGAGCCGGCATGCCCAGACGTAGGCCGCCACGAAGAGCGGCAGCGTCGCCCAGAAGACGAGCATCTGGACGAGCGCCGGCTGGCGCACGCTGAGCTGGTCGGCGAGCGCGAGCGGCAGCCCCAGCGGCAGCACGCGCCAGAAGTCGTTGCCGTAGGCACGGATCGTCTCCGCGACGAGCTGGCCGACCGTGCGTCGCTCGGGCGGGAGCGGAGGCGGCAGCTCACGCACGCCCGAGCTCCTCGACGAGGCGTGGGAGCGCCGCGGCCAGCGCGGCGCGTGCGTCGGCGAGGCGCCACTTCGCGCGGTCCGGCTCGGCGATCGCGTTCGCGAGCACGCGCACCTCGAGCGCGGGCACCCCCGCGAGCGCGGCGGCGCGGAGGACCGCGTATCCCTCCATCGCCTCGACGGCGCACGTCTCCCCCGCACCGCCGACACGGGCGCTCGTCCCGATCGGCTCGACGGCCGCGTCCGGCAGCGCACGCCGTGCGGCCGCGACGAGCAGGGGGTCGGGCTGCGCCCGCAGCTCGATCCAGCGCGGGTCGTCCGCGTCGCAGTAGACCGCCTCGCTCCCGATCACGAACCGCGGCGCGTCGAACGCCCGCGCGCCGGCGAGCCCGACGTTGACGACCGCCGCCGGCTGCCGCACGGCGACCGCGGCGGCGGCGCGGGCGGCCGCCTCGACGGGGCCGACGCCGCAAACGGCGCCGTCCGGCGCCCCCGCGAGCTCCTCGGCCGTGGCGGCGAGCACCAGGATCACGCGGCCCACCGTAACCCGCCGGCCACGTCGGCCGTTCCTCCATCGGATACCGATAGAAGAACGAGGGAGAAGGGAGCCAGAGAGGTGAAACGCCCAGTTATCGCTGCGGCCGGGGCCGCGCTGGCGGCCGTCCTGGTCGCCGCGCTCGCATCGGCTGCGGCGCCGAGAAACGGCCGGCTCGTCGTCTCGAGCCCCGTCACGAACGTCGGAGCGTCGAGCACGATCCACCTGACGTCGATCCTCGCCCCGGGCACGTACAGGACGACGATCTACGTGCCGGCGGGCTATCGCGCCCCCGGCGACGTCGGCACGATCGGCAACAACGTCGGCAAGGCGCACGTCTTCGTGACGCAGGCCGACGGCAGCAGGGTGACGCTGAACGGAGCGATCAGCGTCGTCAACTCCGGTCAGTACCCGGAGACCGGCTGCACGGCCGCGACCGGGAGTCACCACGAGGTCTGGGTGGTGCAGGCGAAACAGGCGAACGGCACCGGCACGGCGACCTTCCCGATCTTCGTCGACGACGCCCAGTCGAGCCCGCAGCTCCCGGCGACGGCCGCGTACTCGCTGCAGTACTGCACGGGTGGGCTAGGGCTCGACATCACCGAGGTCGACCTCGACCTCGTGAAGATGTTCGTCAACCCGGCCGCGCGCGGCATGTACATGTGGCGCGCCGTGTACGACCCGGCTGCTGCCGACGGCAAGACGATCCTCTCGTCGGCGAGCGTGCTCGCGGCCTCGGCGGTGCCGGTGAACGCGCAGGTCTCGATGAAGCTGAGCCCCGTCCGCAGCCACCCGCGCTGGATCACCGTGACGGGGCACGTCATGGCCGCGAGGACGGCGCTCCCGGGCGTGAAGGTGCAGGTGTACGTCGGCCGCTCGAGCCGCCTCGCGCTGCGGCGCCCGAAGGCGACCGTGCGCACGAAGGCGGACGGCTCCTACCGCGTCACGCTCCGGCTCGCGAGGGGGCTGTGGTTCGCCCGGGCGAAGGCGTCGACGCCGTACCAGGACATCACCGCGGGCGGCGGCTGCACGAGCGCCGACCCGAACCACCTCTCGGGGAAGGGCTGCGTCGACGCGACGCTCGCACCGTTCGTCGTAACCTCGAAGCCGCTCAGGTCGACCCTCGGGTAGCGGCTCCCGCTCACGGGTGCCGGGCCACGGCTAGAAGGCCCGGCACCCGTGCTTCTCGCCGCCGGCCTGCGCGGAGTTCCCCCTTCCTGCGGATTGGCAGAACGCCCGCGCGCCTCTAGGTGTACCCCTGGGGTGGGGCGACCGAAGGGGGATCCGCATGAAGAAGGCAGCAGCCGCGGCGCTCGCCGCCGCGCTGGTCGCGGCCGTCGCAGGAGCGATTGCGTGGGCAGGCGGCGACGACGCATCCGTCGTCCACGCGTGCGTCTCCGGCGGGAGCGGCCTCGTCCGCATTCCGGCGGCCGGCGACGCGTGCCGCACGAACGAGACGGCCGTCGAGTGGAACGTGCAGGGGCCGCCCGGCCCGCCGGGGCCACAGGGCGAGCCGGGCCCGCAGGGGCCGGCAGGGCCGGCCGGGAGCGGCGGCGCGAGCGAGCCGAACGCACGCGTCGTCGGCTTCCTGCGCGTCGAAACGGCGCAGGGGCCGATCGACGGCGAGGCGACCGCCAAGGGGCACGAGCAGTGGATCGAGGCACTCGGCTTCGACGCCGAGGCGATCGCGCCCCTCGCGACCGGCGGCGCAGGCGCCGGCAAGGTCGCCCTGAAGCCGATCGTGATCACGAAGCGGATCGACAAGTCGACGCCGAAGCTGTTCCAGGCGCTCGTGACGGGCCAGCACCTGCCGAGCGTCCAGCTCGACCTCGTCCGCTCCGACGGCAAGGGCGGCCAGGAGACCTTCTACACCGTGACGCTCCGGACCGTGCTCGTCTCCGCCGTCCACCAGCTCGACGACGGGAAGGCGGACGGGCGGCCGCTCGAGCAGGTCACGTTCGACTACCAGAAGATCGAGATCAGCGAAGGCGACGGCACCGCCTCCGGCGGCGGCCCGACCGCCTGACCGGGTGTGGTGTCCTCAGGCAGCGGCGGCTTCGGCCGCCGCTGCCTTCATGAACACGAGATCGCCGGTCTGCGCGTCGACGAGGATCGTGTCGCCCTCGCCGAACTCCCCCTCGAGGAGCCGCAGCGCGAGGCGGTTCTCGAGCAGGCGCTGGATCGCGCGCTTCAGCGGCCGCGCACCGTACGTCGGGTCCCAGCCCGCGTCCCCGATCGCCTCCTTCGCCGCGTCCGTGAGCCGGAGCGAGAGGCCGCGCTCGGCGAGCCGCTCGCGTAGCCGCTCGAGCTGCAGGTCGACGATCTCGCCGAGCTGCTCGCGCGACAGCGCCTTGAACTCCACGATCTCGTCGATCCGGTTCAGGAACTCCGGCCGGAAGTGCTCGCGCATCGACTCCACGCTGCGGATGTTCGACGTCATGATCAGCACCGCGTTCCGGAAATCGACCGTGCGGCCCTGACCGTCGGTCAGGCGGCCGTCGTCGAGCACCTGCAGCAGCACGTCGAAGACCTCGGCGTGCGCCTTCTCGATCTCGTCCAGCAGGACGACGCAGTACGGTCGCCGTCGCACGGCCTCGGTCAGCTGGCCGCCCTCGTCGTAGCCGACGTAGCCGGGCGGCGCGCCGACGAGCCGTGACACCGTGTGGCGCTCCTGGTACTCCGACATGTCGAGCCGCACCATCGCGTGCTCGTCGTCGAACATGAACTCGGCGAGCGCGCGGGCGAGCTCCGTCTTCCCGACGCCGGTCGGGCCGAGGAAGACGAACGAGCCGATCGGGCGGTTCGGGTCCTGCAGGCCGGTGCGGGCGCGGCGGAGCGCGTTCGCGACCGCCGACACCGCCTCGTCCTGGCCGACGACGCGCTGGTGCAGCCGGTCCTCCATGTGGATCAGCTTCTCGGTCTCGCCCTCGAGCAGCCGGTCGACGGGGATCCCCGTCCAGCGCGCGACGACCGCGGCGACGTCGTCCTCGTCGACCTCCTCCTTGACCATCGGGTCGGCGGGGCCGCCGTCGCGCTCCGCGAGCTCCCGCTCGAGCTGCGGCAGCTCTCCGTAGCGGATCTCGGCGACGCGCTGCAGGTTGCCATCACGCTCGGCCCGCTCGGCCTCGCCCCGCAACTCGTCGACGCGCCGCGTCGCCTCCTTGACGCGCTCGAGCGCCTCCTTCTCCTTGGCCCAGCGCGCGGCGAGGGCGTCGCGCTCCTCCTTCGCCTCGGCGAGCGCACGCTCGACCGGTTCGCGTACCTCGTCCTTCTCGTCCCCCATCGCGGCAAGCTCGATCTCGAGCTGCACGACGCGCCGGTTCGCCTCGTCGAGCTCGAGCGGGCTCGAGTCGATTTGCATGCGTAGGGACGACGCCGATTCGTCGACGAGGTCGATCGCCTTGTCGGGGAGGAAGCGGTCGGCGATGTAGCGGTGGCTCAGCACGGCCGCCGCGACGAGCGCGGCGTCGCGAATGCGAACGCCGTGATGCGCCTCGTAGCGCTCCTTGAGGCCGCGCAGGATCGCGATCGTGTCGGCAACCGTGGGCTCGCCGACGTAGACCGGCGCGAAGCGCCGTTCGAGCGCCGCGTCCTTTTCGATGTGCTTGCGGTACTCGTCGAGCGTCGTCGCGCCGATGCAGCGCAGCTCGCCGCGGGCGAGCATCGGCTTCAGCAGGTTCGCGGCGTCGACCGCACCCTCCGCGGCGCCGGCGCCGACGATCGTGTGCAGCTCGTCGATGAAGAGGACGATGCGGCCCTCGCTCGACTTGATCTCGGCGAGCACCGCCTTCAGCCGCTCCTCGAACTCGCCGCGGTACTTCGCGCCCGCGAGCAGCGCGCCGATGTCGAGCGACCAGACCTTGCGGTCCTTCAGCCCTTCCGGCACGTCGCCGGCGACGATCCGCTGCGCGAGCCCCTCGGCGATCGCGGTCTTGCCGACACCGGGCTCGCCGATCAGCACCGGGTTGTTCTTCGTGCGTCGCGAGAGGATCTGGATGACGCGGCGGATCTCCTCGTCGCGCCCGATCACCGGGTCGAGCTTCCCGGCCTCGGCGGCATCGGTCAGGTCGCGGCCGAACTTCGCGAGCGCCTGGTAGGTCCCCTCCGGGTCCTGCGACGTGACGCGCTGCCCGCCGCGGATCTCCTTGATCCAGCGGAGGATCGCGTCGCGCTCGGCGGGCTCGAGCGCGAGGAAGAGATGCTCGGTCGAGACGTAGTCGTCCTCGAGCCGCGCGCGCTCCTCGTCGGCCCGGTCGAGCACGCGCGAGAGCCCGGCGGAGACGCCGGGCTGCTGCGAGCCGCCCTGCACGGCGGGGAGCGCCGCGACGCGCCGCTCGGCCTCGGGCCGGAGCTGCTGCCAGTCGGCGAACAGGTCCTGATCGAGGAGCGCGAGCAGCAGGTGATCCGGGGTCATCTCCGGGTTGCCGCGCCGGCGCGCGAGGTCCTGCGCGGCGGCGACGGCCTCCTGGCTCTTGATCGTCAGCTTCTGAAAGTCCATTCAGGCGTTCCTCCGTTGGTGGACCGGCGCCTGCGGCGGCCGGTAGAGAACGACGTCGCGGCGGTACTGCCGGTGCACTTCCTCGAGCGCGTGCCGCATCTCCTGCTCCATCCGCTCGAGGCGGCGCCGCATCCGCTGCAGCTCGTCCTCCATGTAGAGGACGCGCTCGACGCCGGCGAGGTTGAGGCCGAGCTCGGTAGTGAGGCGCTGGATGAGGCGCAGCCGCTCGACGTCGGCGTCGGAGTAGAGCCGGGTGTTGCCGGCCGTGCGCTGCGGCCGCACGAGCCCCTTCTGCTCGTAGATCCGGAGCGTCTGCGGGTGCATGCCGACCAGGTCCGCGGCGACGCTGATCATGTAGCGCGGACGCTGCTGCTCCGTCATGTCTTCTCCAGCTGCTCGAGCAGCTCGCGCTGCTTCTTGTTGACGCGCTTCGGCACGGTGATGCGCACCCGTGCGAGCACGTCGCCCTGGCCGCCGCCCTTCAGGCGCGGCGCGCCGCGTCCCTTGATCCGCAGGAGCTTCCCGTCCTCGGTGCCGGCGGGGATCTTGAGCGACACCGGCCCCTCGGGAGTCGGCGCCTCGACCGTGCCGCCGAGCGCGGCAGTCGGGAACGAGACGGGCACGGTGACGACCAGGTCGTCGCCGCGGCGCTCGTAGACCTTCGACGGCTCGACGCGGGTGACGACGTACAGGTCGCCGGCAGAGGCGCCGCCGTAACCGGCCTCTCCCTTCCCCTTCAGCTTGATGCGCGTGCCGTCCTTGACGCCGGCCGGGATCTTCACCGTGTAGCGCTTCGTGCGCCGCTCGCGGCCCGACCCGTGGCAGGTCGGGCACGGCGTCTCGACGATCGAGCCCATGCCGTGGCAGCGCGGGCACGGCTGCTGCAGCGCGAAGAGGCCCTGTGACGTCGCGACGACACCCGTGCCGTTGCACTGCGGGCAGGTCGTCGGCGCGGTGCCGGGAGCGGCGCCCGTGCCGTGGCACGTGTGGCAGGCGAGCTCGAGCTGCACCGGCACCGTCGTCTGCACACCCCGGAGAGCGTCCTCGAACGAGACGCGCACCTCGACCTCGACGTCGTTCCCGCGCTGGCCGCGCTGCGCCTGCTGCTGTGCGCGGCCGCCGCCGCGGTTGAAGAGGCCGCCGAAGATGTCGCCGAGGTCGAAGTCGGAGAAGTCGAACGTCGTGCCCCCCGGGCCCGCACCCGCACCGGGCCGGCCGTTCGCCGAGCCGAAGCGGTCGTACTGCTTCCGCTTCTCCGGGTCGGAGAGCAGGTCGTAGGCGCCCTGCACCTCCTTGAAGCGGTCCTCGTTGCCCGGGTTCTTGTCGGGGTGCACCTCGCGGACGAGCTTGCGGTACGCCTTCTTGATCTCGTCCTGCGAGGCGTTCTTCGGAACGCCGAGCACTTCGTAGGGCGAGCTAGGCAACTGCCGACCCCGCCGAGACGACCACCCGCGCCGGGCGCAGGACGAGCTCGCCGAGCGTGTAGCCCTTCTGCAGGACCTGGATCACCGTTCCCTCCTCCGCCTCGGACGGCTGGGAGAGGAGCGCCTCCTGCGTGTGCGGGTCGAACTTCCCGTCGGTCGCGATCTCGGCGAGCCCCTCCTTCGCGAGCGTCTCGGCGAGCGAGCGGTGGACGAGCCGGACGCCGTCCTCGAGACGGGCCTCCTCGTGCGCGGCCGCGAACTCGAGTGCGCGCTCGAGGTCGTCGAGCACCGGCAGCAGCTCGCGGACGAGCCGCTCGGCGGCGCGCGAGACCAGCTCCTGCTGGTCCCGCGCGACGCGCTTGCGGTAGTTGTCGAACTCCGCCTTCAGCCGCTGGAGGGCGTCGAGATACTCGTCGCGCTCCTTCAGCGCCTGTGCGAGCTCGTCGACCTGCTCCTCGGCCAGCTCCTCCTCGGGGAGCTGCTCACTCATCTACGACCTCGTACTCGGCGTCCTCGACGACCTCGTCGTCGGGCTGCGCCGTGCCGTCGCTCGTAGGCCCCTGCGCCTGAGACGCCGACGCCTGCGCGTAGAGCGACTGCGCCGCCTCCGTCCACGCCTGCTGGAGCGCGTCCGTCTTCGTCTTGAGCTCCGAGACGTCGCTCGACTCGAGCACGCCGCGGAGCTCCATGATCCGGCCCTCGACCGTGCCGGCGAGCGCGGAGTCGAGCTTGTCGCGGTTCTCGTTCAGCGACTTCTCGATCTGGTACGCGAGCGACTCGCCGTTGTTGCGCGCGTCGACGAGCTCGCGCAGACGGTGCGCCTCCTCGCTGTGCGCCTCGGCGTCGCGGATCATGCGGTCGATCTCGTCCTGCTTGAGGCCCGACCCGCCCTCGATCCGGATCTGCTGCTCGTTGGCGGTACCGAGGTCCTTCGCCGAGACGTTGATGATCCCGTTCGCGTCGATGTCGAACGACACCTCGATCTGCGGCATGCCGCGCGGCGCCGGCGGAATCCCGACGAGCTGGAACTTGCCGAGCGTCTTGTTGTAGGTCGCCATCTCCGACTCGCCCTGGAGAACGTGGATCTCGACCGACGGCTGGTTGTCGTCGGCGGTCGAGAAGATCTCCGACTTGCGCGTGGGGATCGTCGTGTTCCGCTCGATCAGGCGCGTCATCACGCCGCCCTTCGTCTCGATGCCGAGCGAGAGCGGGGTGACGTCGAGAAGCAGCACGTCCTTGACCTCGCCCTTCAGCACGCCGCCCTGGATGGCGGCGCCGACGGCGACGACCTCGTCCGGGTTGACGCCCTTGTGCGGCTCCTTGCCGATCAGCTCCTTGACCTTCGCCTGCACCGCAGGCATGCGGGTCATGCCGCCGACGAGCACGACGTGGTCGATGTCGGACGCCTGCAGGCCCGCGTCGGCGAGCGCCTGCTTCGTCGGCGCGACCGTGCGCTCGAGCAGGCCGTGCGCGAGCTCCTCGAGCTTCGCGCGCGTCAGCTGCAGGTCGAGGTGCTTCGGGCCGTCCGGCGTCGCGGTGATGAACGGCAGGTTGATCTGCGTCGTCATCGTCGACGACAGCTCGATCTTCGCCTTCTCGGCGGCCTCGTAGAGGCGCTGCAGCGCCATCGGGTCGACGCTCAGGTCGACGCCCTGGTCGCGCTTGAACTCGGCGACCATCCAGTCGACGACCGCCTTGTCGAAGTTGTCGCCGCCCAGGTGGTTGTCGCCGTTCGTCGACTTGACCTCGAAGACGCCCTCGCCGAGCTCGAGCACCGACACGTCGAACGTGCCGCCGCCGAGGTCGAAGACGAGGATCGTCTGGTCGGCCCCCTCCTTGTCGAGCCCGTAGGCGAGCGCGGCCGCCGTGGGCTCGTTGATGATGCGCAGCACGTTGAGGCCGGCGATCTTGCCGGCGTCCTTCGTCGCCTCGCGCTGCGCGTTGTTGAAGTAGGCGGGGACGGTGACGACCGCGTCGGTGACCGTCTCGCCGAGGAACGCCTCGGCGTCCGCCTTCAGCTTCTGCAGGATCATCGCGCTGATCTCCGGCGGCGCGTACTCCTTGCCGCCCGCGTCGATCCGCACGTCGTCGTTCGGGCCCTTCACGACCTTGTACGGAACGATGGTCATCTCCTCGGTGACCTCGTCGAACTTCCGGCCCATGAAGCGCTTGACGGAGAACACGGTGTTCTCCGGGTTCGTGACCTGCTGCCGCCGCGCCGGGGCGCCGACGAGCCGCTGACCGTCCTTCGTGAAGCCGACGACGGACGGAGTCGTCCGGCCGCCCTCGGCGTTCGGGACCACGGTCGGCTCGCCGCCCTCGAGGACGGCCATGCACGAGTTCGTCGTGCCCAGGTCGATGCCGATCGTCTTCGCCATGCTGATGTCGCTCCTTGACTGGACTAAGAAAATCTAAGCCTGATGCTAGCAGATCTCTGCCGCGATCGTGACCTATAGTCGTTGTTCCATGGATCCCGACGCTCACACCGAGCTGGAGGCGACGATCGCCGCCCGCCGCGAGCTCGGGCCGGCGCACGAGGCCGAGCTCGTGGCGGGCTTCCTCGAGCGGATCGAGAAGGAGATCGACCGGCGGGTCGACGAGAAGGTGCGTGCGCTCGGACCTACCCGGCGCCGCGGCGGGAGCGCCCTCCACCCGGGGAACCTCGCGCTCTGTATCCCGATCGTCGCGATCGCCGGCGGGATCGGCGGCGTGGCAGGGCTCGTCGCGGCGTTCGCCGCGCTCGTGATCGTGTTCGCCCTCAGCGAGTTGCGCCGATGAGGGCGCTGCCGGCCACGACGAGGAGCGCGCCGATCGCGACCCTCCTCCCCATCCCCTCGGTCTGCCGGATCAGGAGCGCCGAGAGGACGACGCCCCACAGCGACTCGGTCGCGACGAGCGGCGAGACGACCGTGACGCGGCCGCGCCAGTAGGCCTCGAAGAGAAGGACGTACGACAGCCCGAACATGATGCCGGCGGGCGCGAGGCGGACGAGCTCGGCGCGCCTCGGCGCCCGACGCGTCCAGAGCGCCGTCGCGAGCGCGCCCGCGAGGAGGGTGGCGGCGGCAGCGGTCTCGGGCGCGGCGTCGGCATGGAGCGAGCGCACGAGGTTGTCTCGCGTCGCGAACAGCACCGCGGCGGCGGCGGCGAACAGGAGGCCCCGCGCGCGCAGGTGGCCGGGCCGGTCGCGCTCGGCCGCGAGCAGCACGCCCCCGGCGACGACCGCCACGGCCGCGAGGGCGAGCGGCAGGCGAAGCGGCTCGTCGAGGAAGACGAGCGCGATCGCGACCGCGACGAGCGGCGCCGCGCCGACTGTGACGGACGTCCGCGACGCGCCGGTCTCGCGCACGGCGAGGGTGAAGAGGAGCTGCGAGCCGCCCGGCGCGAGCAGCCCCGCGAGCAGGAACGGCCATGCGCCGTGGGGGTCGTGCCGGGCGGCCGCGGCGACGAGCGCGACCACGAGCGCGACCAGCACCGTCGCGAGCGTCGCCCCGAGGGGGTCGAGGCCGCGCAGGCCGAGCCGGACCGCCACGGTCATCCCGCCGAAGAGCGCCGCCGAGGAGAGCGCGAGGAGAACAGCCACCGAGCCATTAAAGGTGTCTGACACCAGGAGGTGTCAGACACCGGTTGGGGGTACGTTGTTCCCATGGAGGTGCTCGACACTTTCGGCCGGCCGCTGCGCGACCTCCGCATCTCGGTCACGGACCGCTGCAACTTTCGCTGCGTGTACTGCATGCCGAAGGAGATCTACGGCCGCGACCACCGCTTCCTCGACCGCCGCGAGCTGCTCACGTTCGAGGAGATCGCCCGGGTGGCACGCGTGTTCGTCGACGCAGGTGTCCGCAAGCTGCGGATCACGGGCGGCGAGCCGCTCGTCCGGCGCGACCTGGAGCGGTTGATCGCGCTTCTCGCCGAGCTCGACGTCGACCTGACGCTGACGACGAACGGCTCGCTGCTGCCGCAGAAGGCACAGGCGCTCGCAGACGCGGGCCTCTCGCGGATCACCGTCAGCCTCGACTCCCTCGACGACGCCCAGTTCCGGGCACTGAACGACGTCGACTTCCCGGTCGACCGCGTGCTCGCAGGGATCGAGGCGGCGGCGGCCGCCGGTCTGCCCGTGAAGGTGAACGCGGTCGTGAAGCGCGGCACCAACGACGACCAGGTCGTCCCGATGGCCGCGTTCTTCCGCGAGCTGGGCCACACGCTCCGCTTCATCGAGTACATGGACGTCGGCAACACGAACGGCTGGCGCCTCGACGACGTCGTGCCGGCCGCCGAGATCGTCGCGAAGCTCGACGAGGCCTTCGGGGTGGAGCCGGTCGACCCCTCGTACCGCGGCGAGGTCGCCCGCCGCTATCGCTACCGGGGCGGCGCCGGCGAGTTCGGCGTGATCGCCTCCGTCACGCAACCCTTCTGCGGCGACTGCACCCGCGCCCGGCTCTCGGCCGAGGGACGGCTCTTCACCTGCCTCTTCGCCGTCCGCGGCACCGACCTGCGCGCGACGATCCGCGCAGGCGCCTCGGACGAGGAGCTCGGCGACGCGATTCGCGCCGTCTGGACGACGCGGAAGGATCGCTACTCCGAGCTTCGGTCGCAGGCGACGGCGGAGCTGCCGAAGGTCGAGATGTCGTACATCGGCGGCTAAGAACTCGAACCGGAATGAAGTCTGTGCCGCTTGGCCGCGCTGTGCGGGCACGCTGCCGCGTCCTCAGTCGCGGCAATAGCTTCAGCTATTGCCGCTCCCTGCGTCCTTGCATCGCACCCACCCAGCGCACCCAA
>DASUAX010000083.1:0-86199 GCA_035763525.1 Gaiellaceae bacterium | reverse complement strand
CCGGCGTCGAGGTGGCGCTTCGCGAGCTCGATCGCCTGGCCGACGTCCCGCGTGCCCTGGGCCTCGAGCGCCTCGACGGTGGATGCCCCGCCGGCGCCGAACTGGATCCCGACCTCCGGCTTCGGCTTCAGGCCCGCCTCGTGCACCACGCGCGTCAGGCCGACGAGGTCGTCGACGGGCAGCGTCACGAAGCCGCTCGAGATCTCGACGATGTCGAAGCCGAGCTCGCGGCACTCGTCGAGGTAGCGGTCGACCGCGTCGCCGCGACGGGTGAGCACGTACTCGAGGAAGCCGCCGGTGGAGACCTCGACGTCATGCTCGTGACAGAGCTCGTTCAACGCCCGCACCGACTCGCGCGGCATCAGCGCGAACGAGCCGCCCGCGTACTTGAGCGTGTCGATCCAGGCGCCCATCGACTCCAGCAGGTCGGCGAGATAGCTCTTCCCGACCGGCGTGTAGTAGGGGCCGCGAATCTCGGTCACGCCACGGCTGCGCGGCTTCTCGGGCCGCTCGTTCAGAGGCAGGAACGCGAACGCGCGCTCGCTGCCGACCTCGGTGATGCTCATCGTGCCGCTCCTTTCGTCAGGACGCGCATACCCGCACGCGCGAGCAGCGCAGTCAGATCGCGTGTCTCCAACTCGTCGAGGGCGGCCACCGCGTCGGCGAGCTCGGCCGCGTGCTCGGCCTCGACCGTGGCCGCGGCGAGCCGCTCGAACTTCTCCCGCGCACGCTGCCAGCTCATCGGCCGGGTCAGAAAGCCTTCGTAGTCGGACTTCGCGGTGGCGAGCACGACGCCGTCGTCGAGCACGAGCCGCAACCGGCACGCGTGCTCCTCGGGGAACCTCGCGCTCAGGTCGTCCGCAGGGCGCACCTCGACCCGGCGCAGCAACGCCTGCACGTCCGGCGCGACGATCCGCTCCGGCGCGTACTGCTCCGGCAGCACCTGTCCGTCCAGCAACGCCACCGCGAGCAGGTACGGAAGTGAGTGGTCGGCCTCCTCCTTCGCCGCGACCTCGACCTTCGCGCCTTCCTCGCCGCCGCCGATGATGTCGTAGGCGACCTGGAACGTCTCGAGCTCGATCCGCTCGACGCGCGCAGGGTCGACCATGTGCGCCGCACGCAGCTCGAGCAGTCCTTCGAGCGCCGACTGCGAGTGGATCTCGGCGTTGTAGCGCTTCAGGAAGGTGCGGCGGACGCGCTCGAGATCCTCGTGCTCCCAGTCGAGCTCGAACCGACCGGCGACCGAGTCCATGAAGCCCTTGTTCCCCTCGAAGACCTCTGCCGGGCCGGTGATCCCGCGGGCGGCGAGCAATGCCGCCTCGACCGCTCCGAAGGCCGCGAACGGGTACGCGAGGCCTTTCCACTGCGAGAGCGCGCCCGTGCGCGTGACGCGCAGGGCGTTCAGGGCGGTGCCGGCGATCGCAACGGCGTTCGCCGTCTGCGACGGATCGAGCCGGAGCGCCTTGGCGGTGCCGGCAGCGGCCGCGTACGCGCCCTGAGTGACGTGGTCGAATCCGCGCGCACGTACCGGCGCCTCGTCGGAGAGCCGGCACTGCACCTGGTAGGCGACGGCGAGCGCCGTGAGCAGCTCACGGCCGGAGGCTCCGACGTACTCGGCCGCCGCCAGAACCGGCGCCAGGTTGTCGCTCGGATGACAGGTCTCCCCCGGCGCGAAATACGAGTCGTTGAAGTCGAGGTAGCGGACCGCTGCGCCGTTCAGGAGCGCCGCCCGGTCCGGTGCGCTGCGACCGCCGCCGATCAGCGTGCAGAAAGGATTGCCGCCGAGCTCTTCCACCTCCGCGCGGATCGCCCGCACCGGAGGCCCCTCGAGCGCGCCGAGCGCACAGCCGAGCGCGTCGAGGATGCGAATCTTCAGCGCTCCGCGGGCCTCGCTCGAGATGTCCTCCCACGAGCGGGCGCTGACGAAGGCCGCCAGCCGCTCGACGGCGGTCATGCCGATCGCCTACCGCGCCGCAGTCGCTCGATCGGCACGACTACGTCATCGGGCTCTTCGTCGCGCGCACTGTGGACGAGCTTGAGCCGTCCCTTGCGCATGTGTCGAGGCAACGCGCGCAGCTGGGTCGCGTGGGCCCACTCGTCGATCTCTGCATCCGTCTTCGGCACGCCGCGCGGCCAAAGTCGTTCGACCATGACCCTGTAGCCGTCGTCCATTTGCTAGCGGTCCCGGCGGTGGGGGACGATCACGACGGGGCACGCGGCGTGATGGGCGACTTGCTGCCCGACGGAGCCGAGCAGCAGCCCGCGGAAGCCGCCGCGGCCGCGCGACCCGACCACGAGGAGATCGGCGCCGCGCGATTCGTCGACGAGCGCACCTGCAGCCGTGCCCTCCACCACTCGGCGCTCGACGTCGACCTGGCCGGGATCGGGAATCGCCTCGTGCAGCGCGGCCTCGAGGGACGCCTCGACGCTTCGCTGCAACTCGGCGTGCTCGACTCCGAACATCGGCTGGTTGCCGGCCTCGATGGCGGGCGCACCGATCGACGCGAACTGCCATGCGTGGACCGCACGCAAGCTCGCGTCACGGAGCTTCGCCTCTTCCAGCGCGAACCGAAGCGCGGCCTTGGCTCCATCTGAGTTGTCGACACCGACAACGATCACACCCATCGCACTCACTCCTTTCGCAGCGCGTCCGACCGACCGCTCCGGCGTGCGCGCTCGCGCCACTCGGAGCCGCCGCACATCGGGCACCGATCGGGCAGGTGTGCGACGACGCATCCGTAGCCGCACTGGACGCAGCGAGCCTCGATCCTGCGCGCCGCCCGCGGCTCGGGCCTCTGCCGCGATGGGGTCGCGACGACGCTCACCGACGGCCTCCGGTGGTCGAGGCCGGGCGATACGGCGTTCCGTCGATCCGGATCGAGGCTTCGCCGACACCGTGCTCGTCGAGGCACTGCTCGATTGCGGCGATCGCAGACTCGACGCTCTCGCCGTGGCAACCGGGTGTCTGCGCGTGCACGATCCAGCGGCCGGGGTCCTGCTGGATGAGGAACGAACGGTAGGGCGCCAGACACTCGAGGAGCGCGCACGCTGTCCAGCGCCCGACGACGCGGATCTCGATTCGCGCGGCAGTCGCAGCGCCGGGCGCTGCAGGCAGGTCGCGGATCGGATCCACACGTGCTCCCTTCGAGTCTCGGCGGCCCCGTCTGATCCTTCGGACCGCCCGCTATCCACGGTACGCGGAGGCCGATGTCCGCACCAGCCACGACGTCGTAGATCCGGTGACGATCCTGTGAGCGTTCCCTCACAGGCGGTTCGAGTCAGGCGGCAACGAGCTTGTACCCGAAGCCGGGGACCGTGATGATCCGCTCCGGGTACGAGGGGTCGCGCTCGATCTTCCGCCGCAGCGTCGACACGTGCGCGTCGCACGCTCGCTCGTCACCGACGTAGGTGCTCTGCCACAGATGCTGCATGATCTCGCGGCGCGAGAAGACGCGCCCGGGCTCCTGGGCGAGCAGCGCGAGCAGCTTGTACTCCGAGGGGCTGAGCGCGACCGGCTCGTCGTCGACGCGGACCTCGTGCGCGACCACGTCGAGGCTGAGGCCGCCCAGCTTCTGCACGGTCGCGGCGCGCGGCCGGTCGAGCTCGCGTCGCCGGAGGATCGCGCGAACGCGGCTCAGGAGCTCCACCTCGGAGAACGGCTTGGTGATGTAGTCGTCCGCGCCCGTCTCGAGGCCGAGGACGCGATCGACCTCGGAGTCGCGGGCGGTGAGCATGATGATCGGCACGGCGCTCTCTGCTCGCAGCCGGCGGCAGATCTCCGTCCCGGAAAGCCCGGGCAGCATCAGGTCGAGGATGACCAGGTCGAAGGCCTCCGCCAGGGCAGTCTCGAGCGCGACGTTGCCGTCGGACGCGCCCTGCACCTGAAAGCCCTCGGCGGCGAGCGCGTCGGTGACGGCGTCCAGAATCGCCTCGGTGTCCTCGACGACGAGGATGCGCTCGTTCACGCCGGGCCACCGGCGTTCGGGAGCACGATCCGGACCGTCGTCCCGGAGCCGAGCTCCGACTCGACCTCGATCCGGCCGCCCAGCGCTTCCACCGCCTCTTTCGTGATCGGCAGACCGAGCCCGAAGCCCGACCGGCGCTCCTCGGTCGGGCCGCGGTAGAAGCGGTCGAACAGCCGGTCGAACTCTGTCGGAGCGATGCCGGCTCCCGTGTCCTCGACCTCGATCGTCAACGTCTCTTCACCGTCGATGCGCGCGCCGAAGCGGATCCGGCCGCGGACGGTGTGCCGCGCCGCGTTGCTCGCGAGGTTGACCAGTGCGTGCTCGAGCAACTCGCGATTGGTCCACGCGACGGTTCCTCGCGGGCAATCGAGCTCGAGCTCGACCCCGGGGTGCAGCTCGCAGCCTTGCGACACGTCCTCGAGGAGCGCCCGGAGACGAATCTCCTCGCGTCGCGGCTGCTCCTCCCGCGTCTGTGCGCGCGCGAGCACGAGCAGCGACGAGGCCAGCCGGTTCAGGCGCGCGGATTCGTGCTGGATGTGCCCGAGGAAGCGGTCGCGCCGTTCCGGCACGTCGCGCGCGCCGGCCTGGAGCCGTTCGATCGCGCTCGTGATCGCCGCCAGCGGCGTTCGCAGCTCGTGTGCCGCGTTGTCGACGAATTCGCGTTCGGCGCGCCAGCGCCGCTCGCGCTCCGAGACGTCGGTGATGACGAGGAGCACGGCGTCGGAGCGCGCGGCCGGGATTCCTGTCACGTCGAAGACACGCTCGCCGTCCTCGCTGACGACCTGGGCTTCGACGCTCCGGTCGGACGTCAAGAGGTCGGCCACGAAGCCGCGGAGGGGAAAGGCCTCCCAGCGGTCGGGGACGCGCCGGCCCTGCTCGAGCAAGGCGGGGCCGACCATGGTTCGCGCCCGCGAATTGGCGAACTCCACGCGTCCGTCTCGGTCGACGCTGACGACGCCTTCGTGAAGCCGCTCGACGAGGCGACTGAGCCCGCTCCGTCCTTCGGACTCGGCTGCGTAGAGCTGCGCCCGCGCCAGTGCCTGGGCGCATTGACGGCCGAGCGCGAGCACGAAAGATCGCTGCACGTTCGAGAACTTCCGCGGTCGGTTGAAGCCGAGATAGAGGACCCCGAGAGGCCGCCCCGACACGACGAGCGGGATATGTGCGCCCGGCCGGGCCCGGAGATCCGGGTGCCCCCGTACTCCGTCGGTGTAGTTCTTCTCGATTTCCGCTTCCGACTCGACGAACACGGGTGCGAGCCTGGACAGCGCGTCGGTGCTGGGTAGCAGTGCCGTCCTGGGGAGGCGGCGCCACGCGCCCTCGACGAGCGAGCGATCCGGTCCATGGGCGGTCACCACCTCGAGCGCCTTGCCGTCGTCGACGAGAAGCTGAAGAGCGCCGGCGTCCGCGCCGATGCTGGCGATCCCGTGTGTGACCGCGACTTCCGCCACCTGGGCAGGTGTGAGTGCCTCGGCGAGCTCGGCCGCGAGCGTTTGCAGGTGCGAGGTTCGCTCGACCGCCCGTTCCGCCGCCGTCCTGGCTTGTCGCTCGGCCCGGTACAGCCACGCCCGCTCGAGCGCCTGCGCGCACTGGTCGGCCAGCGTCCTCAGCAGCTCGCGGTCGTCATCGTCGAACGTCCGGGGGTTCGCGAAGCTCAGCTCCATGACGCCGATCGGGTGGCCGTGCGAAAGGAGCGGAACGAATGCGACGGCTTCGTGGCCGGTCGCCTCGTGCTCCGCCGTGAACTCGGGAGCCGCGGCCGCGGCGACTGCCGACTCGAAGTAGCGCTCGCGGCCCGTGCGGAAGACTTCGGCGCCCGGCAGCGTGCTGTCGAGCGGCAGGCTCTTGTACGACTCCCTGAAACTCTTCTGGTACCCCAGCGACGCTTCCAGCTTGAGCCTGCGCCCGCCGGGGGTGAGGAGGCGGACGAAGCCGCCGCTCGCCCCCACGGCAGCCGCCCCCTCGCGAACGAAGACCTCGGCGACCGCCCGCGGAGTCACCGCGCGTGACAGTGCGACGGTGACTGCCTGGAGCCGGCCGATCCGCTCGGCAGACCGCTCGGCCTCGCGCCGCGCCTCGTGCTCCGACGCGTCCAGCATCGAGTTCTCGATCGCCAACGCGGCCCGGCCGGCCAGGTCTTCGGCGAGCGCGAGATCTGCGCCGTCGAACCGCCGGCTCGACTTCCCGTTCTCGAGCGTGATCGTGCCGATCGGCCGGTCGCGAACTCGCAGCGGCACGACGATCATCGACCGCGTACCCAGCTCGCGCAGAAGCCGTAGATGCGTTGCGTCCTCGGCGATGTTCTCGAGCAGCCGGTCGGAGACGTCCGGAATCAGCTCTGCCCGGCCCGTTCGGAGAACGCGCCTCGGGACCACGCGGCTGTTGGCGTCGGCGGGGTAGAGCCGGCGCATTTCGTGCTTGAGGTCCACCTTCTCCGGTGTGCGATAGGCGACGGCGACCTGGTTCAACGTTCCCGCGTTGTCGACGATCTCTACGGTGCACCCGTCGGCGATGCGCAGCAGGGTCAGGGCGGCTATCTCGGCAAGCGACTGGGCATGGTCGACGTTGTGCGCGAGGAGGCGGCTCGCCTCTGCGAGAAAGCTCTGCGTCTCTGCACGGCGCTTCCACTCGCTGATGTCGTAGATCAGCGCCGACGCGCAGACGATCTCGCCGTCCGGCCCCCGCTCGGGCGAGATGTTGAGCGAGACGTCGATGTCCGTGCCGTCTTTACGACGACGAGTGGTCTCGAACCGCTCCACAGGCGTGCCCTCGCGCAGTCGTAGGACGAGCTCCGCCAGTTCGTCGAGTCGCTCGGGCGGCACGATGATGCTGACCGGTTTCCCGACCACCTCCTCGGCGCGGTATCCGAACAGTTGCTCGGCGCGGGCGTTCCAACGGTCGATGGTCGGGAACGTGCCTTCGGGGGTTCCCTCGGACGTGACGCGGATGACCGCAGCCAACTCGGCCCAGCCGTCCTCTTGCCGTGCCGCGCTGCCGGTGTCGCGGTCCGCGACGGTCGGCTGCGTCACCATCAGGTGCGTCCGAGCATCGGTCTCGAAGCGAACATCTGTGCCTCCCGGATCTCCAGCGCCACCTGTGGCCTTCACAGTCGGCAGCACAAGGTTATCGCCGGCTCGTGGATCGGCCGCCGCGCGATTCGGCGGCAGGAGCGGCTGGATGTCTGTGAGCGAACGGCCACGGCGGCGCCACCGTATGCGGAGACGCGCCCCTGGCTCGGGCATCCGGCTTCTCCTACGGTCGTCGAGAGAGATGCACACCGAGAGGCAAGGGAGATTCCAGATGCAGGCAACGCGTGCCGAGGCCGTCGGGGCGGCGCCGATGGGCGAGCGCTCGTCGATGCTGATGCGGGCGGTCAATATGAATCTGCGTTCGCTATCGGCGGATCTCGACCGGACAGAGCCGGTCGCGTTCTTCTGCGAGTGCCGGCTGCCGCGCTGTTTCGCTGCGCTCTGGATGACGAACCCGGAGTTCGACGCGGCGGTCGAAGCAGGCAAGAGGTGGCTGGTCGTGGCCGGGCACCACCCCTCCGGCCCGTTCACGGAGCAGGCGCCTCGCGTGCCGGCCGCCCGAACGTCCTCGCTCGGGGAGCGGCCGGCTCGTCACGTTCGAACGCGTGCGCGCGCCGCCTGACTTCTCGGTCTTGCGACACCCCTGATCACTTCGAGACCAGGGATGGGCGGACGGCCGGGGATCGACGGCTACCGGTGTACGGAGTCGCGCGCCACGGCTCACACCTCGCTACGGCACCGGCTGCATCCGCGGCCGCTCGGGCCTCCCAACCCTGCGCCGCTCTCGCTTCGATCTCCCGGAGGAGCTGGTCGAGCTCGTCTCGCCGCGCGCTCAGGACCGAGCCGTAGAGCTGGATCGCCAGGCATCCCTCCTCCTCGAGCTGCGTCCTGCACGCCCGGATCAGGTCGCGGTTCGGCTGCAGGCCGTCGCCGGGCGCATAGATCGCGTGCTCCGGCTGGTCGCGGTTTGCCGTCTCGTCCGGCCCTCGCGAGCGCGCTTCGGCGTGGTAGGGCAGATTCGCGAGCACGATGTCGAGCCGATCCGGCACCGGCTCGAGCAGATTCCCGAACAGCACGTGCACGCGCTCCTGCAGGTCGTGTCGGGCGACGTTTGTGCGCGCGAGCGACACGGCGGCCTGGCTGTCGTCCGTGGCCCAGATCCGGGCGGCCGGAGCACGCAGCGCGAGGGCGACCGCAACGGCCCCGCTACCCGTGCCGACGTCGGCGACCCGGACCGAGCGGGACCCGATCCATTCGGCAGCCACGTCGACGAGCGCGATCGTGTCCAGGACGGGCGTCATCACGGCCCCCGGCGAAACGAAGATCGGCACACCGTCGAAGACGACCTCGCCGGCCGACGGCGTCGTCGGCGTCTCGTTCCTGTGTCGCATCCGCGCCCACGCTTACCTGCGGATGCGCAGTCGACCGGGCATGGGCCACGCGGGGTCGTAGACGCTTGCGAGACGCGCCAGGGTGAGCGCCGCGAGCATCAGTCCGAAATCGCGCATGGCGATGTCGTAGTAGCCGGAGTACGTGAACAGGTTGATCACGATCCCCGCGAGCCAGGCGGCGACGAGCCAGGAGCCGTAGCGCGGCTTCAGCAGGACGGCGAGGCCGGCGACGATCTCGACCGCGCCGACGAAGTACATGAACTGGTGCGCGTCGCCCGGCATGATCCGATCGATCCACGGGGCGAGGTAGGTATCCCAGTTGACGAGGGCATTCGTGAACTTGTCGATCCCGAAGAGGATCGGCAGCACCGTGAAGCCGACGCGCAACAGCAGATACGCGTGATAGGCGGCGTCATTGCGCCGCGTCCGCAGCATCGCAGTCTTGGCGGCGAACGGAGCGTCGTCGGCTGCGGCGGGAGTATGGAGTGTCGTACTCGACATCGTCTTCTCCTCTTCTGACGTGCATACGCTTCTTCTCCAGGTCTAGCGCGCGAGACGATGCGCGCGCACCCGATCGGCGTCCGCATACGGACACGCCTCCGTGAGCGAACGCTCACAGCATCGCCATCGGATTCGGCGAGGCTGCGGCTGTCCCGAGCGTCGCTGCAGCGTTACGGTCGAACCGTAGGAGTCAGCACGTTCGGCGACTGCGAAACGTGACCGAGGGAACGGTGTGGTTCGGCAGGGATTCGCGTGAGGGTCTTCGTGGCGGGCGCGACAGGAGCGCTCGGCCGGGCGCTCATACGTCGCCTGGTCGAGGAACGGCACTCCGTTCGCGCAGTCGCTCCTCGCCCGGCAGGCGCCTGCGCTCCTCCCGCGGTCGACGCCGACCTGTGCGCACACGACCTCCGCGAGCTCGTCCGCGGCTGTGACGCCGTCGTCGACCTGACGACGGCTCCGGACACGGTCACCACGCGGCGGTTGCTGGACGCGTCGGTCGCCTGTGGTGTTCGGCGGTACGTCCAGCGAAGCTTCGCGATGGTCTACCGAGACGGAGGCGACCGGTGGCTCGACGAGGACGCGCCGCTCGACGAGACTGCACGACGCTCCGTCGCCTGCCGCCCGGTGATCGAGACGGAGGCGATGATCCGCCTGATCGACCCGCAGGCTCTCGCCTGGACGATCCTGCGGGGGGGCTCCTTCGTGGGCGCCGGGACACGGCAGGACGCGCTGATCGACCGGTTGCGGAGCCGCGGCGCCGTGGTTGCCGGGGACGGCTCGAACTACCTCTCGCCGCTCAACGTGGCCGACATGGCATCGGCGGTCGCCGCAGCGCTTCGACACGCTCCTGCTGGGTCGACCTTCAACATCGTCGACGAGCCGCTCCGCTACTCCGACTACATCGATGCGCTCGCCGACCTGATCGGGGTCACCCGACCGCCGCGCGCCGCGGCGAAACCGCTCGGCGAATCACGGCGCTGCACGAACTCCGCGGCACGGACGGTTCTCGGCTGGACGCCGCGACATCCGATCTGGCCGTCGCGCCGGGCGGCGGGCGAACTGACCTCGTCCTCATCCGGCTGGACGTGAGCGAACGCTCACAGCATCGGCACTCGATCGGCAGAGCGGCGGCTGGTTTCGTCACGGCCGGCCTCATAACGTGGATGGCGCCCGGTCGCGTTTGACCGGCGAAGCGCAAAGTGAGGGATAAAGAGATGGAAGCACTAGGGATGTACCCAGGCGTTCTCGTGGTGCTCAGCGTGGCGCTCCTACTCGTCGTCGCCGGAGTCGGCAAGAACCAGCTCGTCTGGAAGCAGCGCAAGCCGCTGCCGGTGCGAGCGCGGCGCCACCGGTGATCGTGCCATGAGCTTTCAGGACTGGATCTTCTCGATTCATCTGCTGTTCGCCGCAACGCTCGTCGGTGGGCTCGTCATGTCCTGGATCGTCGCCGTCGCGCTCTACTCGACGCACGCTGCCGACGAGACCCTCGGCTTCAATCGCGTGGCGACGATTGCGAACGTCGCGATCATGCTCGGTCTCCCCGGCACGATCGCGCTCGGAATCTGGCTGGCTGTCCTGCGCCCCGAGTTCCACCCGTGGGACGGCTGGATCATCGGAGCGATCGTCCTCTGGGTAATCGCGACCGCGGCGGTGCTCCGGTCTTTCGCCGAGTCCCGGAAGCCCGTCGTGAGGTCGCGAGAATTGGTCGCCGCGGGTCGGCGAGATGCAAGCGAGGAGTTGACGACGTTGAACCAGAATCTCACCGGGCTTCTCTTCCGGGCGGCGGGATCCGTCGCGATCGTGCTGATCGTCATCGACATGATCTACAAGCCGGGTGCCTGAGATGCTCGCCGCAATCCGCGCGTCTGGCCAGGACTTCCCCGTCCTGCTGCACATCGTCGGCGCAACGATCGTCTTCGGCGCCTTGCTCGCGAGCGCGAGCTCCGTTGCGCTCGCACACGGCCAGATCCGGCTGTTCCGGGTCGGCTACTTCTCGCTGCTCTTCGTGGCGCTCCCGGGCTGGATCCTGATGCGGCTCAGCGGCGAGTGGATCTACCGGAAACAGGGCTGGGACGACCTCCCCGACCAGTTCAGCAAGCCGACCTGGCTCCGCATCGGCTTCGACGTCGCCGACTGGGGCGGCCTCCTGTTCCTGCTCGCGCTCGTCGTCGGCGGTGTCGCCGTCCTCCGGATGCGCAACGGGAAGAGCGGCGCGACCCTGCTGAAGGTGACGATGGCCATCGCGGTCGTGCTGGCGATCGGGTATGTCATCGCGGTCTGGGCGATGACCGGCAAGCCGAGCTAGCACGCCATGCCGATTGCGGAACGGACGGCGAGTGTGGTCTGGGACGGGTCGCTTGCAGGAGGCGGCGGGACGCTCGACTCGGGCAGCGGCGCGTTCACCGGCCTTCCCGTCACCTGGGCAGCCCGCACCGAGGCGCCGGGAGGGAAGACGAGCCCGGAGGAGCTGATCGCCGGCGCGCACGCAGCCTGCTTCACGATGGCGCTCGCGCTCGTCCTCGGCGAGTCGGGGACGCCACCCGATCGTCTCGCCGTCGACGCGAGCTGCACCCTCGACGAGGTGAACGGCGCACCGCGGATCACTCGTGTCGCGCTGTCGGTCCACGGTCGTGTCGACGGCCTCGACGAGTCGACCTTCCAGGATGCCGTCGGCCGCGCGGCGGCACTCTGTCCCGTTTCCAACGCGATCCGCGGCAATGTCGAGATCTCCGTCGACGCGAACCTGGATGCCGCCTGACAGTCTCTGTTGGACGACAATCCACGCGTGGCGCATGCGATTCGCGACTATGCACTGATCGGCGACGGTCGGACCGCGGCGCTCGTCGCGCGTGACGGCTCGATCGACTGGCTCTGCGTACCCGACCTCGATTCCCCGAGCGTCTTCGCCCGGATGATCGACCCGGATCACGGTGGCCACCTGGCGCTCCAGCTTGCCGGCCACCGCGCCGCCAGTCGTCGCTATGTCCCGAACACCAATGTGCTCGAGACGACGCTCGAGACACACGACGGTGTGCTGCGGGTGACGGATGCGCTGACGCTTCCGGGCCGCACGCTCGCACCCGGGCGCGAGCTCGCACGGCGATTCGAGTGCGTGAGCGGGAGGATCGACGCGCGGTGGACGCTCGAGCCTCGCTTCGACTACGGGCGACGACCGCCGCGGATCCGCTCGTGGAGCAGCATCGCCGTCGCCGACGCCGGCGGCGACGGGCTGGCGGTCGTGGTCGACGGCGGCGACGCGATCCACGCCTCGGCCGGCCGGCTCGAGGGCCGGATCCGGCTCCGGCAAGGCGAACGGGCGATGCTCGCCGTCACCGCTTCGCATCACGAGCCGCTCGTGCTGCCCGCTCCCCGGGAGACAGAGGATCGCCTCGACGAGACGATCTCCTTCTGGACGCGCTGGGCGGAGGCCCGGACCTACCACGGGCCGTGGCCCGAGAGCGTCATGCGCAGCGCGCTCGCGCTGAAGCTGCTCGTCTACGCTCCGTCGGGAGCGGTCGCCGCCGCGCCGACGACTTCGCTCCCGGAGGAGCTAGGCGGGTCCCGGAACTGGGATTACCGCTTCTGCTGGGTCCGCGACAGCGCCTTCACGCTCGGCGCGCTCCTCTCGATCGGTTGCGGCACCGAGGCGCGTGCCTTCTTCTCGTGGGTGATGCACGCCTCGCAGATCACACGTCCGAAGTTGCGTGTCCTCTACCGGCTCGACGGTCGCGAAAGCCGACGGGAGCAGATGCTGCCGCTCGCCGGCTACATGGGATCGACGCCCGTGCGGATCGGCAATGCTGCAGCCGATCAGCTGCAGCTCGACATCTACGGCGGCCTCATGCAGACCGTGTGGCTCTACGTGCAGGCCGGCGAGCCGCTCGACCGTGACACGGCACGACGCGTCGCGGATATCGCCGACCACGTCGCGACGATCTGGGCGGAGCCCGACTCGGGGATCTGGGAGGTACGAAGCGAGCCGCGGCAATTCACGCAATCCAAGCTGATGTGCTGGATCGCGCTCGACCGTGCGCTCGCACTCGTCGCACGGGGCGCGATCCCCGGCAAGAACGCCGCCGTCTGGAGGCGCGAGCGCGACGCGATCGGGGAGTTCGTCGAGACGCATTGCTGGTCGGCGGCGAACCGCAGCTACTCCCGCGCCGCCGGCAGCGACGAGCTCGACGCGAGCGTCCTGCTGGGGATCCTCTTTGCCTACGGCGGCGGCGACGAGGACCGGCTCGGCAGCACCGTCGCAGCCGTCCGCCGCAGGCTCGCTTCGGGGCCGTATGTCCGGCGCTACTCCGGCGACGACGGTCTCTCCGGTCGCGAAGGCGCGTTTCTGACCTGCTCCTTCTGGCTGGTCGACGCGCTCGCCCGAACCGGCCGGCCGGCGGAGGCAGAGACGCTGATGGAGGAGCTGATCGCACTCGCCAACGACGTCGGCCTCTATTCGGAGGAGATCGACGCAGCTGACGACGCGTTTCTCGGAAACTTCCCGCAGGGGCTCACCCACCTGGCGCTCATCGGGGCCGCCATGTCCTGCGCGGCGGCGAGGCGATGAGCGTAGGCACGGAGCTCATCAGGAGCGAAGGCACCGGCTTTGCCGGCGCCGGAGCGGGAGCGATCGGACAACCGAAGGTTGTCCGATGAGCGTGTGGGGCGCTCTCGCGGGTGGATTCGCCGGGACGCTCGTCCTGACGACCGTGCTGCGCGCCGGCAGCGAGCTCCGTCTCACCCGGATCGATCTGCCCTTTCTCCTCGGCACGGCGCTGACCGAAGACCGTCTTCGCGCGAAGGCGGCCGGCTATCTCCTGCACTTCGTGTTCGGTCTCCTCTTCGCGCTCGTCTACTACGCGATCTTCAGCGCGATCGGACGAAGCGGCTGGTGGCTCGGCGCCGTCTTCGGCCTCGTCCACGGCCTGTTCGCCGGCAGCGCGCTCGTCAACGTGCTCCTCCCGGTCGTGCATCCGCGGATGGGATCGCCGGAGACCGCCGCGCACGCGACCGCGCTTCTCGAGCCGCCGGGCTTCATGATGCGCAACTACGGGATCCGCACGCCCCTCGTGAGCGTGCTCGCCCACGTCCTCTACGGCACCATCGTCGGCGGCTTCGTCGCGCTCGGCTCCTGAAGACGTTCCGGATGTCGTGTTCGGCCGAGCCGGCTTCCGCCATCAGCAGGTGACGCGAAAGTCGTCGCGCACGCTCCGGTCGACCGTCTGGAAGCGGAAGCGGGCCACGCGGCCGGCAACGTCGACCCGCAACGCGCCGAACCGACCCTGGACGACCCGGGCCAGGGGAATCGTCAGGTCGGCGGCGTCGTCAGCCGGTTCGGCGCCCCCCGTACCGACCGCCACATAGCGAACGCCGTGGCGTGCACGGCTTCGGGCGTACGCGTGGAGGTGTCCGACGAACACCACCTGTATCCCGTGCCTCTCGGCCGACGGGACGACGGTGCGGCGAAGGCCCGAGGAGATCCGGCTGCCCGGCGGCTCCCAGGGTGGGTGGTGCCACGCCGCGAAGCGAAAGCAGGACCTGAGCGCGAGGGAGCGGTCGGCGAAGCGCAGCTGCGGTGAGCCCGGAGCGACGGAGACGTCGGAGTCGAGAACCGTGACGGCGGCGTTCCCCCAGGTGAAGCGATACCAGCGCTCGCTGCCGAGCGAGTGGAAGGCCCGAAGCTCGGGCTTCCCGCCGTCCGCCTTGACGTCGTGATTGCCGAGGGCCGGGAACCAGGCCGACTCGCGCATGACGTCGGCATACGGGCCGAAGATGTCGCGGTCGAGCAGCGCCGCCGCGCCGAGCGGGTAGGCGTTGTCGCCGACCGTGAGCACGAAGTCGGGGCGCCAGGACTCGATCAGCGAGGCGACCGCGGCCTCGTTGCGGTTCCCGCTGCCGAAGTCGCCGACGACCGCGAACGTGAAGCGCGTCGCGCGCGCCGGCGCGGCACGGAACCTGCCCCTGGCGAGGAGAGTGGATCCCGACTCGACGGTGTACGAGTAACGCCTCCCGGGTCTCAGGCCGGTTAGCCTGGCGACGTGATCGGCGCCGGCCCCGGCGTCGATGCGGACGCCGTTCTGCAGGCGAACGTACGCGCCGCCGGGGGCCGTGGTGCAGAAGGCGATGATCGCCGAGCGCTGCGTCACGCTTTCCGCCACCGGGCCGCGCGTGAGTGCGACGGCCGCGACGACGGCGGCGATCACAGTCGCTCCGCCACGAGCGCGAGCTTGCGTACCCGACCGGTCGCCAGCCACTCGCTCCAGAGCCGGTGGGCTGCGAGCAGCTCGTCGAGCGCACGCCGCCCGATCAGCGAGGCGATGCTCGTGGCGTCGGCGGCGAAGGCCGCCGTCAGGGAGTCGGCCGTGGCGCGGTGCGCGCTGCTCCAGTCTGCTTGCCAGCGGACGGCGAAGCCGCTCCGCGCCAGCAGTCCGCGCATCTCCTCGACGGGAATGAGCCAGACCGTGTCGGCGTCGGGCATCGACGCCCGCTCCGGCCCGGTGAGAGGCTGCCCCTCCTCGAGGGTGAACGCGAAGCGCCCGCCGGACGGGAGCGCGCGGGCGACCTCTCTTACGAGCGTCGTCTTGTCGGGAAACGCGAGCATCGTCTCGAGCAGCAGGACGACGTCGAACGTACCGGGCGGAAGCGGCGGGACCCGCGCGACCTCGAACCGGCACGGCAGTCCCTGTCCGTGTGCGCGAGCGATGGCGATGGCGCTCTCGCTCGAGTCGACGCCGACATAGGGGCAGCCGAGCTCGCGCGCGAGGAAGCGGCCGGGGCCGGCGACTCCGCAGCACAGGTCGAGCACCGAGACGCCGGGCCCGAGGCCGGCCTGCTGCGCGAGCACCCGGATCTCGCCGGCGCGCATGAAGCTCTCCTGCTCGACGTACTCGCCGGGCTCGTAGGCAGCCTCACGGGCTCGCCGCAAGGCCCGGACGAAGGGACGACGCTCGTCCTGCCTCACGCGGCCGTCACAAACCGATGTACGGCGCGCCCGGTACATCGGTTCGCATGGTCGAACGTGCAGCAGCCCCGTTCGGGCTCGGCGCGCTGCCGCGGGCGGTGCCGGGGCCGCTCGCAGGGCTCGCCGCGCAGCTGCTGCTCCTGGCCGCGCTCGGCGAGACGATCGGGCTGGGACGCGCCGGCTGGGCGAGCGGCGCCGCGGCGGGGCTGATCCTCGACGTCATGCTTGCCCGCGCCCTCTGGCGCGACGCCGCTGCGAGGCTCGGCCCGGCCGACTGGGTGACCCTGACGCGGGCGACGTTCGCCGTCGGCGTCGCCGCGCTGACCGCAGAGTCCCTCGCGGGGCACAGCGCGACCGCAGTGCTCGTCGTCCTCGCGTCCCTTGCACTCGCGCTCGACTTCGTCGACGGCCGCGTCGCGCGGCACACGAACACGGAGTCCGCGCTGGGCGCGAAGCTCGACGGCGAGGTCGACGCGTTCCTCATCCTGGTCCTCAGCGTCGCCGTCGCGCCCTCGGCGGGCGCCTGGGTACTCGCGATCGGCGCGATGCGCTACGCGTTCCTCGCGGCAGGCGCGTTCACCTGGATGCGGGCGGCACTCCCGCGCCGCGACTGGCGCAAGACCGTCACGGCGACGCAGGGAATCGCACTGACGCTCGCCGCGGCGGAGATCCTGCCGACGACTGCCGACCGCGCGGTGCTCGGCGTCGCGCTCGCCCTTCTCGCCGAGTCGTTCGGACGCGACGTCCTCTGGCTCTGGCGGCACCGCACAGCGGCCGGTTCGCAGACCACCGCGACCCGCCACCGCAACCGCGCGGTCGACGTGTTGCTGACGTCGCTGGCCGTCGCCGTCCTGTGGACGGCTCTCGTCGCCCCGGTCCAGCCGTGGCGCCTCACGCCGACCGCGTTCCTCCGGCTCCCGCTCGAGGGGATCGTCATCGTGCTACTCGCCGTCACCTTGCCCGACCGCGGGCGACGCGTCCTTGCGTGGGCGGCCGGGCCGGCGGTCGGCGTCCTCGTTCTGGTCAAGCTCCTCGACATCGGCTTCTTCGTCGCGTTCGACCGACCGTTCAACCCGGTCGACGACTGGAGCTATGCGTCGATCGGGATCGAGACGGTCCGCGACACCTTCGGGCGGACGGATGCCGATCTCGTCGCGGCCGCCGCGGTCGCGCTGGCGGTTCTCGCGCTCGTCCTCCCCACGCTGGCGGTGCTTCGCCTGACACGCGTTGCAGCCGGCCACCGCCGCGGCTCGCTCCGCGCGCTCGGGGCGCTCGGCACCGTCTGGGTCGCATGCTGGGCGCTCGGCGCGTCGACCATCGCGTCGACGAGCGGCGCCGACCTCGCCGTGGCCGAGGTGCGCGCGGTGCGATCCGACCTTCGCGACCACGCGCGGTTCAAGGCGGAGCTCCGCCGCGACCGCTTCGGAGCCGTCGCCGCCGGCCGCCTCCTCACCGCTCTCCGCGGCAAGGACGTCCTGCTCGTGTTCGTCGAGAGCTACGGGAAGCTCGCGGTCGAGGGGACGTCGTTCTCACCGCGAATCGACGCCGTCCTCGACAACGGCACGCAGCAACTCGCGACGGCGGGGTTCTCCGCGCGCAGCGCGTGGCTCACCTCTTCGACCTTCGGCGGCGGCAGCTGGTGGGCGCACGCCACGCTGCAGTCCGGCACCTGGGTCGACAGCCAGGGGCGCTACGAGGAGCTCGTCGGGAGCGACCGCCTCACGCTCACGAAGGCGTTCGGCGAGGCCGGCTGGCGGACGGTCGCAGACGTGCCGTCGGACACCCGGGACTGGCCGGAGGGCACGTCGTTCTACCGCTACGACCGCATCTACGACCGCCGGAGCCTGGGCTACCACGGGCCGAAGTACGCATTCGCATCGATGCCCGACCAGTACGTGCTGCTCGCCCTGCAGCGGCAGGAGCTCGCGACGACGGACCGCCCGCCGATCTTCTCCGAGATCGATCTCGTCTCGAGCCACACGCCGTGGACGCGCATCCCACCCCTGATCGCCTGGGGGCGCGTCGGAAACGGGTCGATCTTCGAGCGGCTGCCGATCGACAAGGTCGGGCTGACGGATGCAGCCGAGGGCTACGCGCAATCGATCAGCTACACCCTGCGCGCCCTCTTCTCGTTCGTCGAGCACTACGGCACGAGGAACACGGTGCTGATCGTGCTGGGCGACCACCAGCCCTCGAGGGTCGTCTCCGGAAGCCCCGGTCACGACGTCCCCGTCTCGATCATCGCCCGCGACCCGGCAGTCCTCCGCCGGATCGCCGGCTGGGGCTGGGTGGACGGAATGCGCCCCACCGACGCGGCGCCGACCTGGCTCATGAGCACCTTCCGGAACCGCTTCCTCGGCACGTTCGGGCCGTGAGCCCCGCGTGACCCGGCAGCGTCTCGCCGGCCTCGACGGGGTGCGCGGGCTGGCGGCGCTGTACGTGGTCCTGAACCACGTCTTCGAGCGCGCGTTCCCGGGCTACCCGGTCGACCACGCGCCGTGGTGGGCCGCCTGGCTCATCTACGGGCGGTTCGCGGTCGTCGTGTTCATCGTGCTCTCCGGCTTCTCGCTCGCGCAGTCGCCGGCCCGGCACGGCTGGCGGCTCGACAGCGTCCTCCGCTTCGCGGGCCGGAGAGCCCGGCGCATCCTGCCGGCCTACTTCGCCGCCCTGGCGCTCAGCCTCGCCGTGGCGTGGCTCGCCGTCCCGCAGCCGGGCCAGGGCAGGCCCGACACGAGGTCGGTGGTCGTGAACGGCCTGCTGGTGCAGAACGTCGTCCACGCCCCGAGTCCCAACCGGGCGTTCTGGACGATGGCGGTCGAGGCCCAGCTGTACGTCGCGCTCCCGCTCCTCCTGCTGCTCGTGCGCCGGGTCGGCGCCGCCGCCATGGTCACCGCCGTCACGCTCCTCGTGGCCGCGGTCGGGATCGCCGGCCCGCACGACGCAGAGCTACACACCTTCGTCAACCAGTCTCCGCCCGACCTCGCCGCGCTGTTCGCGCTCGGCGTCGCCGCCGCAGGATGCGTCGGCACCGGCGGAGCCGACGGGAGACTCCGGTGGCCGTGGCCGTGGCTCGCGCTCGCGGCCTGTGCGCCCGTGCTCCTCGCGATCTGGCGGCTCGGCTCGCTCTGGACGCTCACGCACCTCCTGTGGGTGGACCTTGCGCTCGGCCCGGCCGTGGCGTGCCTGCTCGTCGCGCTCGCCGCGCACCGGCCGGCTCCGCTCGTGCGACTTCTCGACTCGAGGCCGATCCACGGGCTCGGCCGGTCGTCGTACAGCCTCTATCTGCTGCACGAGCCGGTGGTGATCGTCGTCTACCGGCGGTTCGTGCTGCCGCGGTACCACCACGGTCCCACGGCCTTCCTCGTCGCCGCCGGCATCGTCGTGCCGCTGACGATCCTGCTCGCGCGGGTATTCGCCTCGGTCTTCGAGCATCCGTTCCTACGGGCGGGCGCCGGTCACGCGGGCAGCGGCAGATCGAGCATGTGGTTCCCGCGCCGCACCTTCGTCTCCAGGTAACGAACGTTCTCCGCGGAGACGTGGACACCGGTCCGGACCTGCGAGACGACCGTGACGCCGCACGAGCGGAGTTGCCGCGCCTTGTCCGGGTTGTTGCTGAGGAGGGCGACGCGCGAGGCCCCGAGCACGTGCAGCATCTGCGCCGCCGCGACATAGCTGCGCTCGTCCTCACGATGCCCGAGCACGAGATTCGCCTCGTAGGTGTCGACACCGGCGTCCTGCAACGCGTACGCCTCGAGCTTCGGGTACAGCCCGATGCCACGGCCCTCCTGCCGCAGGTAGAGCAGGTACCCCCCTGCGTCGGCGATCCGCTCCACCGCCTCGCGCAGTTGCGGGCCGCAGTCGCATCGCCGGCTCCCGAAGACGTCGCCGGTGAGGCACTCGCTGTGCGGCCGGATCAGCGGCGCCGCCTCGCGCGTGCCCGCGGGATGCGGCGTCCTGCGATCACCGAGCGCGAACGCGAGGTGCTCCCGGCCGTCGACGAGGCCGTCGAAGCTGAAGACGCGCGCCTGCGCCTCGTACCCGTCGGCGAACCGCAGGGGCAGCTCGACCTGCGTGCGGATCGCCGCCGCGGGAGGCCGCTCCGCCATCAGTCCCTGAACCTCGAGGAGAGCGCGTACCGCAGCAGCACCACGTCGCCGATCTCGCGGACGCCGACGAGCGCCGCGCGACGGCTCGTGTTCCACGGGAAGGCCCCGTCGCCCACGAACCTCGGCGCGTCCGAGTCGCCGACGAACACCGGTGCCACCACCAGTTGCAACTCGTCGACGAGGTCGTCGCTGAGGAACTGCGTGTGCACGGAGCCGCCGCCCTCGACCATCAGCCGCTCGACGCCGCGCGCGGCCAGGTCGGCGGTGAGCGTCCGCATCTCCACCGTGTTGCCCCCGTCGACGACCGTCGCGACGGGGCCGAGCCGCTCACGCGCGGCGCTGACGTGCGGTCTCGGGCAGTAGACGATCTTCTCCGCCTCGCCGGCGGTGAAGAAGTCCGCGCGCGGGTCGAGATCCGCCCGCCTCGTCACCGTCACCTTCGCCGGCGAGGCCGGAAGCCCCTGTGCGGCCCTCTGGTCGCGGCGCGCCCGGGAGCGCACGAGCAGCCGCGGGTTGTCGACCCGAACCGTCTGCGCCCCGACGAGGATCGCGTCGCACGAGGCGCGGACTTCATCGACACGGTCGAAGTCGGCGTCGTTCGAAAGGAGCAGCCGCGACGCGCCGTTACCGATGTAGCCGTCGATCGACACGCAGCACGAGAGCAGGGTGTAGGGGCGGTCAGGCATCCACGGCCTCCTTCACGCGCGCCGCGGCCGGCACGTGCTCCTGTCGGGGAAGCCGGCCGGCGACGAGCACGAGCGCGCCCGGGAGGGCGGCGACCAGCACCATCACGCCGTAGGTGACGGCGGTCGCCGCGCCGCGGTCCGCGCCGAGGCCGGCCGAGGCGAACACCCACGCCGTCGCCCCCTCGCGCGGGCCCCAGCCGGCGACGCTCGGCAGCACCATCGCGAGCAGCGCGAGCAACGCGAGTGGAAGGAGCCGGGAGGCCGGCGCTGCGACCCCCGCCGTTCGGGCTGCGATCAGGAACGTGATCGCGTGGCCGAAGACGACGACCGTCGACGCGAGCACGATCACAGGCAGAGCCCTCCGGTGGAGCAGCCCGGCGCGGACATCGGCCGCCACCGCCCGTCGCGCATGCGCCCACCACCCGCCCCACACCCGCAGGCGGTCGACGAGCAGGACGAGCACCACGCAGGCGATCGCCGCCGCGAGGCCGACCGCGACGATCGGCATCCACGACCGCACCGGCGACGGCAGCACGAGGAGGGCCGCCAAGGTCAGCAGGGCCTGGACGGCCTGGCCCGCGCAGCGTTCCCAGGCGACCGCCCGCAGTCCGCGGCCGACATCGCGCACCGCCCGGCCGTGCGTGATGCCGCGGTGGAGGTCGCCGGCCACCCCGCCGGGAAGCGTCAGGTTGAGGAAGACCGACCGGTAGTACGCCGCGACTGCAGCCGGCAGGGACAGCCGGACGCCGAGCCCGCGGGCGACGATCGTCCACCGCCAGGCGCAGCAGCTCGTGGTGAGGACGCCGATGACCGACGCCGCGAGCAGCGCGCGCATATCGACCGCCCGGACGCCGTCGACGAACGGGCCCGGGCCGAGCCGCCAGGCCACCGCGGCGAGCACGGCCGCGGCGGCGGCGAGACGCGCAAGCCGGAGGACGGTGCTCACGGCAGCACCAACAGATCGGCATGACCGACGCTGACGGCGAGGCGGCCCGCCGCCGCCTCTCGCAGTCGGCGGCCACGATAGAGGCCCGCCGCGTCACGGAGACCGGGATCCTGTTCGCACGC
The DNA here is from genome assembly GCA_035763525.1 of Gaiellaceae bacterium. Taxonomy (GTDB): domain Bacteria; phylum Actinomycetota; class Thermoleophilia; order Gaiellales; family Gaiellaceae; genus PALSA-600. The sequence continues at coordinate 64,498 of DASUAX010000083.1, read as the reverse complement.
GGCTCCGACCCAGCCGGCGAGCCACTCGGCGGCGAGGCCGGCCTCGTCGGCGCCGAGCTGCCAGGGGCTCGGCCTGACGATCGCGTCGGCACCGAGCCGGCGAAAGCCCTCGGCCGCCGCTTCGACGGCGTCCGGCCCCAGCAGGCGGCCGCGTGGCGTCCGCCTGCGCTGGTGGGCGTCGAACGCGGCTGCGACGCTCGAGTCGAGCTCGTCCGGCGGGGCGAGCGTGACGCGCCCGGTGACGGTGAGCGTGAGCAGTGCCGGGCAGCCGACCTGGACGCACAGGTGGATCAGCCGCTCGAGCTCGTCGCCCGTCAGCAGATCGAGCAGCGCGGACGCGGTGACGAGGGTGGCCCCCTCGAGGTCTGCGCTGTCGAGCAGCGTGATGTCGGACGCGCGGGTCTCGACCGTGACGGCGGCGCCGTCCGGGACGTCGGTCTCCGCGATCGCGAGCAGGTCCACGTCCCGGTCGTGGAGGACCCACCTCTGCGGCCCCGGCAGCTGCGGCGCGAGCCAGCGGCCCATCGCGCCGCTGCCGCAGGCGAGGTCGTGGATCAGCAGGGGGCGCCCGACCGGGAGAGCGTGACGGAGATGACCCACGAGCTCGCGCGAGCGCGCCGCCGCGTCGGCTCGCTCGCGCAGGTCGAGCCAGCCGCGGCTGACCCGGGTCGCTTCCGCGCTCACGGCGCAGCCGCCACGATGACGTCGGCGATGACAGCGGTGGTGCTCGACCAGTCGGCGAGCGTCTCGCGCCGCTCCTGCGCTGCCCGGCGCAGCCGACGGCGCAGGTCCGCGCTCCGGAGCCACGCGCGCAGGGCGTCGCGAAGCACGGCGGGATCGTCGGGAGGAACGAGCACGCCCGGCCGGACGACGCCGGCGCCGTGGCCCATCGCCTCCGGTACGCCGCCGACGTCGGTCGCGACGACCGGCACGCCGCGCGCGAGCGCCTCGGTGACGACCATTCCGTACGTCTCCGCCCGCGACGGGAGCACGAGCAGATCGGCCGCCTGGTAGCTGCGGGCGAGGGCCGCTTCCGTCTGGGGCCCGACGAAGAGCACACGGCCGCCCAGCCCGCGGTCGAGCACGCGGCGACGGAGATCGGCGGCGTAGGCGGGGTCGCGGTCGACGCTGCCGACGCACAGACACTGCCAGCCCGGCTCGTCGAGCAGGGCGAGGGCGTCGAGCAGCACGTCGTGACCCTTGCCGGGAATCACGGCCGCGACCGTGAGGAAGGCGCCGGCCGTCGGCGTGCCCGGCGCGAGGCCGGCGGCATCGACACCCGGATGGGCGACGTGGACCCGGGCGGCCGGGAGCGGGTAGAGCTCGAGGAGTGCCTGCCGCGACCACGCGCTCGTCGTGACGACGGATCGTGCCGCCGAGAGCACCGCCTCCTCCCGTCCCCTCGCGCCGTTGACCGTCGCCCGGCCGAGCGGCATGTGGACGAGCGCGACGAGCCGCACGCGGGCGGCCTCCGGAACGAGCACCTCGGGAACCGGCGAGGCGACGAGGCCGTCGAGGAGGACGACTGCGCCGTCCGGGATCCCCGCGACGACCTCGGCGAGCGCGGCGCGCGCCGCCGCGTCCGGCTGCGGCCACGAGCCGCTCACCTCGTGGACGTGCACCGTCCAGCCTTCGCTTGCAAGGCCGCGGCACACCCGGCGATCGAACGTGTTGCCCCCACTCGGCCGCCTCGGGTCGTCGATCCCCTCCGGCACGACCATGTGCACGGTCGTCACAGCGGGCGCTCGTAGGTCGCGGATGCGATGTGCGACTCGTGCAGCGTGACGGAGAGCGCAGCGAGCTCACGCGCGGTGTCACCGAGCGCTCCGGCACGCACACGCTCCGCGAGCCGGTCCGCTACGACCCGCGCGAGCACCTCGGTCGTCGTGTTCAGGCCCGCGAGGCTCGGCTCGTCGTCGAGATTTCGATAGGTGAGCTCCGACACGACGGCGCGCAGCTCCCCGGCCGCGCGGCCGATGTCGACGACGACGCCGTCCGCATCGAGGTCCGCACGTCGAAACGTCGCGTCGACGACGTACGTCGCGCCGTGGAGCCGCTGCGCCGGGCCGAACGTGTCGCCGCGGAGGCTGTGGGCGATCATCATGTGGTCGCGCACGGTCACGCTGAACACGGCCTATGCCTCGCCGTACGTGATCGTGTGACAGAGCGCCGGCAGGCTGCCGTCGGCCAGCCGGGCCATCACCTGCGGCAGCTCGTCGAAGCGCGACTCGCCGGTGAGGAGGACGTCGAAGGCGGGATCGCGCAGCAGGTCGAGCGCGAGCGCGAGGCGGTCGGCCGGCGTGCGCCTCGCGGCGCGGGCCGGCGAGACGGTTCCGACCTGGCTCGAGCGGATCGCGAGGCGGCCGGCGTGGAACGCTCCTCCGAGCGAGAGCCGCACCTCGTCGTCGCCGTACCAGCTGAGATCGAGGACGGTGCCCTCGGGGGCGAGCAGCTCGAGCGAGCGCTGAAGCCCGGCCGACGTGGCGCTCGTGTGCACGACCAGGTCGCACCCTCCGTCGGCGTCGTCCGGGTGGGCGAAGTCGACGCCGAGCGCGGCGGCGACGGGCGCGCGGCCCGGGTCGACGTCGACGAGCGTGAGGCGCACTGCCGGGAATCGGCCGAGAAGACGCGCGACGCAGCAGCCGACCATCCCGGCGCCGACGACCGCGATGCGGTCGCCGACGAGCGGGGCGGCGTCCCACAGCGCGTTGACGGCGGTCTCGACCGTGCCCGCGAGCACGGCGCGCGCGGGCGGGACGTCCTCGGGGACCGGCGAGACGGCGCTCGCCGGCACCACGTACGTCGTCTGGTGGGGATAGAGGCAGAACACGGTGCGGCCCTGCAGCTCCGCCGGTCCTACCTCGACCGCGCCGACGTTCAGGTAGCCGTACTTGACCGGCGCCGGGAATTCGCCTTCCTGGAACGGCGCGCGCATCCTCCTGCGCTCGGCGGGCGGGACGCCTCCCCGATAGACGACCGTCTCGGTGCCTCTGCTGATCCCCGATCGGAGGGTGCGAACGACGACGTCGCCCGGCCGCGGCTCGGGAAGGTCGACCGCGCGGATCTCTCCCCGGCCCGGCTCCTCCAGCCAAAACGCATGTGCGTGTGCCTGTCTCACGACGTGCTCTGCCGGAGTACGCGGCATCACCGCCCTCCGGTTTTGAGCCCGGCGTCACCAGGTAGGAGCCGCCGCCCACTGCTCGAGCCGCTCGATGCCGTTCCGCACGTCGGCGGCCGCGACGAGCGCAGGCTCGGCGTAGGGGAGGAGCGGCAGGCGCTGCAACGGCCCCGTCAGGAGATAGCTGATCGGCAGCGAGTGGAGGACGGCAACGATCGTCCGCTCCGGGCGCGCGAGCAGCAGCCGGTAGCCACGAGCGAACCGGTGGACGACGTCGACGCGCGACTCGCCGGCGCCCGGTATCGGCTCGCCCGACGGGGATGCGTTCGCCCACGCCAGATACTCGGCTATCCCCTTCCCCTCGAAGTCGCCGGCGGGGTGGTCGGCGAGGTCGGCGACGACGAGCCGCGGGATCGCTCGAGCCGCGAACGCGATTGCGGCCGTCTCCCTCGTCCGCTCGAACGTGCTCGTGGCGCAGAGGTCGATCGGCTCGTCGCGCAGGAGCTCCCCGAGGCGCCGCGCCTGCTCGCGGCCCGTCGCCGTCAACGGACACCGGCGGCCCGAGTCGCCGTTCAGGAGGCCCCGCGCGCTGTAGTCGCTCTCCCCGTGCCGCGCAACGACCAGCCGCTCCACGCGGAAGACGGTAGCTCGCGGATCGCCGGCGAGGCGGGCCGGGATCCCAGGCGAGCGGGCGGTCGACGACGTACCGCCAGGTTGTCCCGGTTCGACAATCCCTCCGCGACCATCGCGGCGACCCGCCCTTCGCTCGGCGTGAGCGAGGCGGCGCCGCTCTGAACGATCCGGCGCGGCCCGGGCGCCGGTCGCGAGCAGCACCGACCTCGACAGACTGGGCGCCGTCCGATCCGCCTGCAGGCGCAGCGTCAGGGCCACGAGCGCCACTCCGTCGCCGAAGGTCGAGACCATGCGCCCGCCGAGAGCGATGAGCAGGTCGCGACGTCCCGGCCAGATGTTAAGCATCTGTTGAACAGTATTCGCTTAACATCTGGGGCGTCACGGATTACGCTTCCGGCGATGCCTGCCCGGCGATCCTCCGCGCCCCCTGCCGAAGCGGCCTTGCATCTGCAGGATCCCCGCGAGATCCGGGCGCTCGCCCATCCGGCCCGCATGGCGATCATCGACGCGCTCGCGTCGGGGGACGAGCTGACGGCGACCGAGTGCGCCGAGCTCACAGGCTTGAGTCCGAGCGCGACCGCCTATCACCTCAAGTTGCTGGAGCGGCACGGCTTCGCCGGGCGCGCCCGAGGTCGCAGCGACGCGCGGGAACGGCCGTGGCGGGCAACGGACCGCCGGGCGACGGTCGACCTCGACACGAGCACGGCCGCAGGCGCCACGGCCGCGGGCGCGGTCGCCCTCGCGTTCATGGCCCGCAGCCGGGCGCTCGCGGAGGCGTTCCTCGCGACCGTGCACGAGGAGCCCGAGGAGTGGCAGGACGTCGCGTCCCTGGCCAACGCCGACCTCTGGCTGAGCGTCGAGGAGACCCGAGAGGTGACCGCCGCGCTCGCCGCGGCCCTCGGGCCCTACCGGGGGCGAGGCCTCGCCAACCGTCCCGACGGCACGCGCCGGGTGCGGGTCATGAACATGATCGTCCCCCACCGGAGGCACCGACCGGGCCCGGCGGGACCGGCAGCGACCGAGGAGAGCGGGAGGACGCGATGAGCAAGCTCAAGTTGAACATCACGATGTCGCTCGACGGCTACGTCGCCGGCCCCGACCAGAGCCTGCAGGATCCGCTCGGTATCGGGGGCGAGCAGCTGCACGCGTGGCTCGTGCCGCTGCGGGCATTCCGCGAGAGCCACGGCGCCGAAGGCGGCGAGGTGAACGCGAGCACGCCCTTCGCCGAGGACATCCTCGCCGGCGCCGGGGCGACGATCATGGGTCGGAACATGTTCGGCGGTGGCCCCGGGGCGTGGGACGACTCATGGAAGGGCTGGTGGGGCGACGATCCTCCGTACCACCATCCGGTCTTCGTCCTCACCCACCATCCCCGTGCTCCGCTCGAGCTGGACGGCGGGACGACCTTCCATTTCGTCACGGACGGGATCGAGTCGGCGCTCGAACAGGCGCGGGCAGCCGCCGGCGACAAGGGCGTTTCGCTCGGCGGCGGCGCCTCGGTGGCGCAGCAGTACCTGGCCGCGGGCCTGCTCGACGAGCTCGTGATCGCGCTGGTGCCGATCTTCCTCGGCAGCGGAGCACGACTGTTCGACGGCCTGGGCGGCTCCGCGCCGAAGCTCCAACAGGTCGGGTCGGTCTGTGCGCCCGGGGTGACCCACATCCGGTACGTGCGGGCGCCCGGCTGAGACGGCGTCGAGCGAAGCTCGCGCGGACCGCTCCCCCTCGCCGCTCGCACCCGAGCCGACGGCCGGTCGGCCTAGCCCGAGTCTGCCTGTGCGCCGGTCTCCGTGTCGACGGCCGGCGCCTCACCGGCGGCCCGCCGCGCCTCGGCCCGCGCGTCCTTCTTCGCCTGCTTCAACTCCCGCTTCTCGCGCAGCGCCTGCTCGCGCGCCCGCTTGAGCACGGACTGTGGGCTCCGCCTGCCCATCAGCGACGCCCCCGCGACCGTGCGCGCCGCGCGGCGAAGACCGGCAGGACCGCGACATTGACGGCCCGTGACTCGTCTGACCGGTCGGCGCGCTCGAAGCTCACGCGTGTGCCGCGGCAGCGATCGCCGGGCAGCGCGCCTGCGACGAACCCGTCCAGGTCGACGCGCAATCGCTCGCCCTCGTCGGTCCGGATGAAGCCGTGTTGCTTCGCCGGGTTGAACCAGAGCATCGTTCCTTCCATGGCGGCTCCTTTCAGCCGGCGCCGGGCCGCGGGCAGGCGCCCGACGGCCCGCGCCCGCGACTAGACGGCGACGACGTTCTTCGCCTCGGGGCCCTTCGCCCCCTCGGCGGCGTCGAACTGCACCTGCGCGCCCTCCGCGAGCGACTTGAAGCCCTCGCCGACGATCGACGAGTGGTGGACGAACACGTCCTTGCCACCATCGGCAGGGGTGATGAATCCGTACCCCTTCGCATCGTTGAACCACTTCACGGTTCCGGTTGCCATACAAACACCTCCTCCACCACGAACGAACGGGCAGAGGACGCGCACGACGCGCAACCAGTACTCGCTCAGCTATCGCCTGGAACGGTAGCAGGGAGCAGCTGCAGCTACTCGCGAGGGGCCGCTGTGGCCGCCGTGCTGTTGCCCGAGAGGTCGTACGCGGACAACCGCCAGCGATGCATGCCGGGACGAAGCGTCGTTCGGAAATCGGTTGCGCCCGGAGGCAGGATCGTGGTGCGCCCGTCGACGGTGAGCGAGTAGCCCTCGAGCTCCGGATCGCTCGACGGCTGCCACGCGAACGTCACCGGCGCGGCGACACGCGAGCGGAAGGCGAATGCGGGACTCGCCGCTCTGAACGCGGAAGGCGGGGTCGTATCCGGCCGCGCGAGCGCCGCCAGCGCTCCCGTCGCGGAGAGGAGGCCGTTCGCCTCGACCTTGCCGTGCAGCGCCTGGACGTCGGTGTTCGCGCCGACGATGATCGCCCGTCGCACCTCCGCCGCGGTCGCCGACGGGTCGGCGGCGAACAGGAGCGCCGCGACTCCGGACGTCGCCGCCGCAGCCGCCGACGAGCCGCCGAGGTAGCCGCCCGTCGTGCTGCCCGGATAGTCACCCCAGAGCACGGTGCCGAGCGAGGCGATCTGAACGTGCCGCGCACCGTAGTTCGAGTCCGCTGCGAGCGTGCCTCGCGTGGTGAAGTTGGCGACCGTCAGCGTATTCGGCAGCCCGTACCCGTCGGGGCTCTCGACGTGGCGCGGGTCGTCGAGGTCGACGCCGTCGTTGCCGGCTGCGATCACGACGAGCGCGCCGGCACGCTGAGCATCGGCGAGCGCCTTCCCGATTCCCGCGATCGGAGTGTCGAGGCCGCCGACCGAGAGGTTGACGACCCTCGCCCCCCTGGCCAGTGCGTACTCGATGCCACGCACCAGGGCACCGTCGGACCAGTCCCGGCCGGATGAGCCGCCCATCACCTTCACCGGCAGCACCTTCGCCTCGGGCGCGATCCCGACGTAGCCGCCGTTTCCCGCCGGAGCCGCGATCACGGACGCGATCACCGTGCCGTGACCGGCTACGTCGGCGGTGTCGTCGCCTCCGTCGTAGGTGTTCGTGCCCGGCAGGAGGTTGGGCGCAAGGTCGGCGTTTCCCCGGTCGACGCCCGTGTCGACGACCGCCACCGTCACGCCCGCGCCGCGGGTGCGCCTCCACACGGGCAGCACGTCGAGCCCGGGGACGGCGGTCGCGTTCAGCTCGGACGCCGTCGCACCACCGAGCGGGAAGCTCTTCAGCAGCCAGAACGCGCAGTAACGGCCGTTGGCGAGGGCATCCGCGCTGCCCGTCTGCACGAGACCCGGCGGGCAGTAATACCAGTAGGCGCTGTCCGAGCCGGCGGCGCCGAGCGGGCCGGGTCGACCGCCTCCCTGGAAGGCGGTTGCGCGCGCTCCGCCCGGGAGAAGAGCGATCGCCGCGAGCAGAGCCGGCAGTGCGCAATGTCCGAATCGGGGGGTCATCTCGAAGAGGCATCGGCATCCGCGCGCCTCGCTTGACAGCCTCGTTCCCACATCGGACATCCCCCGAACGAGGCACGACGAAGTCGCCCCGGAGGCTGGACTTCCGTCCGGCGTTCGGCGGCGGCGCGCTCCTCACGATGAGCGCCACTACGACGAACTCGCGCGACGCGTCACCGGGGATGGGGACGCGGCGAGGAGGGAGATGGAATCAACATGCGCAAGCTGATCGTGCTCGTCCTTGCCGCTCTTCTGACCTCGGTCGGAGTCGCAGGGGCGACGTCGAAAGACCAGGGCCGCCGACTGGCCGGCCCGTTCTGCATCGGGAAGACCACCGTCTCGCCGCTGAAGGTGAGGAACGTCTTCGGGCAGACGGTCACGGTGCCGCGGGCGGGCATCGTCCGCTCGATCGGGATCGGCCAGAAGTGCAACGCGAACGAGAACCGGCGCTTCGGCGTCCCGGTCAAGGGCGGCGCCGGCCCGCAGGGCGAGTCCGGCCCGATCGGCCCGCAGGGGCCCGCCGGTTCCGCCGGCGCCAAGGGCAACACCGGCGCGACCGGCGCCCAGGGCCCGGCAGGTGCAACGGGCGCCCAGGGCGAGACCGGCGCGACCGGCGAGACCGGCGCGACCGGCGCGAAGGGCGACACCGGCGCGAAGGGCGACACCGGCGCTACCGGCCCGAAGGGCGACACCGGCGAGACCGGTGCGAAGGGCGACACCGGTGCGACCGGCGCCCAGGGCCCTGCCGGCCCGAAGGGCGACACCGGCGCGACCGGCGCCCAGGGCCTTGCCGGCCCGAAGGGCGACACCGGCGCGACCGGCGCCCAGGGCCCCGCGGGTGCCGACGGCGCCCAGGGCCCGAAGGGCGACACCGGCGCCACCGGCGCCCAGGGTCCCGCGGGTGCCGACGGCGCCCAGGGCCCGAAGGGCGACACCGGTGCGACCGGCGCGCAGGGCCCTGCCGGCCCGAAGGGCGACACCGGCGCGACCGGCCCGGCCGGCCCGCAGGGCCCTGCCGGGCTCGACGGCTCGACCATCATCACGGTCGCCGGCGGCACGGCCTCCGGCGACAAGCAGTTCACGGTGAGCTGCCCTGCCGGCGACGTCGCCCTCAGCGGCGGCTTCGACATCCAGGGCTCGGTCACGGCGTCGTTCCGCTCGTCCTCGACGGGCGACCCGACCGGGACCTCGTCGTGGACGATCCGCCAGTCCTCGGGAGCGACGCTCTCGGGCACCGTGTACGTGTACTGCCTCGCGGCGTAACGACCCGCATAGCCGGAGACGGCGCGGCCGGCCCCCGGCCGCGCCGTCTCCGCCCTGACTCCCTTCAGGAAAGCCCCTACTCCTCGCCGGCCGGCAGAGTCGGATGCTCGGTCGGATAGACGCCGACGGCGAAGCCGTAGACGGTCTTCCCGGACCGCGGCAGCCGGTCGAACTCCGCCACGAGATCCGCCATCCGCTCCCAGAACTCCGCTGCCTGAGCCTCGGAGATGCGGCCGTGGCGAATGAATCCCCAGAGCTTCCCGTCCCGGAAGGCGGCTGCCGACTCTCCGGCCGCGACCTCGAAGTCGTTGAAGTCCCGCGGGAGCTCGTCCCCTTCCGTGCTGCGCTCGACGCCGACGTAGAACATGCGTGCCGTACGGCCGTAGAAGCGTTCCTCGATCGCCCGCACCCGCCGGGTCCGCACGACCTGCAGCAACCCGGCCTCCGTCAGCACCTTGACGTGGTGCGCGACGGTGCTCTTCGGTCGCCCGAGCGCGACGGCGAGCTCGTTCACCGTCGCCGCCCGCTCGTGCAGGAGACCGAGGACCGTCGTGCGCACGGGATGGCTGAGCGCCTTCACCTGGGCCGGCTCGGTGAGGGCGATCCGCTCTGCGAGCTCGTAATCCGGAGGGTTTACGTCCACGCTCACCGCGCAAATAGACTAACATCGTCGAACAATCCAACTTATTGGATCAATCGTGGAGGGAGGATCCATGGGCGAGGTTCTGCTGTACCACCACGTTCAGGGGCTGACGGAAGGCGTGGGTGCGTTCGCCGAGGAGCTGCGACAGGCGGGCCACACCGTGCACGTGCCCGACCTGTTCGACGGTCGGTCGTTCGCGACGCTCGAGGACGGCATGGCGTTCGCACGCGAGACGGGATTCGAGACACTGGCCGAACGCGGCGTCGCTGCCGCCGAAGGCATCCGACGCGAGGTCGTCCACGCCGGTTTCTCCTTCGGGGTGATGATCGCGCAACAGCTCGCCCAGACTCGGCCGGGCGCGCGTGGGGCACTGCTCATGTACTCGTGCCTCCCCGTGTCGGAGTTCGGCGCGCAGTGGCCCGAGAGCGTCCCGGTGCAGGTGCACGGCAAGGAGGGCGACGAGTTCTTCCTGGAGGACATCGAGGCGGCGCGCGCCCTCACGGACTCGAGCGACCGGGCGGAGCTGTTCCTCTATCCGGGGTCCGAGCACCTGTTCGCCGACTCGTCGCTTCCGTCGTACGACCCCGAGGCCGCGGGGCTGCTCACCGAGCGCGTGCTCGCGTTCCTCGACGAGGTCGACCGTGACGCCTGAAGCGACGTACACGACCAGGGCTCTCGACGAGACCACCTGGGACGCGTTCGCCGGGCTCGTCGAGCAGAACAACGGCGTGTTCGGTGGGTGCTGGTGCATCGGCTTCCATCCCGAAGGGGCCGACCGGAACACGACCGCGGAGCTGAATCGTCGACGCAAGCTCGAGCGCGTCCGGGCGGGGACGACCCATGCGGCGCTGGTGTTCGACCGCGACGGCTGTGTCGGCTGGTGCCAGTTCGGAGCGCCCGACGAGCTGCCCCGGATCAAGAGCCGCGCCGCCTACGAGCGGGGACGATCGTCTCCACCCGACTGGCGAATCGCGTGCAACTTCGTCGGCAAGGGGCATCGGCGACAGGGCGTGGCAACCGCGGGGCTCGCCGGAGCGCTCGACCTGATCGCACGTCTCGGCGGCGGCTCCGTCGAGGGCTACCCGGAGGCCGCCGGCTCGGTCCCCGCCGGCTTCCTCTTCAACGGCGCACTGTCGACCTACGAGCGGCTCGGCTTCACACGCGAACGCAAGATCGGCAAGCGCCGGTGGGTCGTGACGAGGATCGTCACTCCGTCGAGCGGATGAGAGTCGCCGACCTCAGCAGACTGGCCGCTCGGCTCGAGGGTGTCACCGAGCGCCGTCGCAACGGTCTCCTCGAGTGGCGGTACCGCGGACGCCTGGTCGCCCGCCAGCTCGACCACGCCCACGTGGTGATCCGCGCCTCGTTCGACGCGAGGGACTTCCTGCTCCAGTCGTTTCCGGAGACGTTCACCGTGCCGAGGCGCTACCGGAAGCACATGATGATCGTCGCCGACCTCGAGACGGGCAACGCCGACGCCGTCGAGGACGCGGTCATCGGCGCCTGGGAGCTGCAGTCGGCGCGGTAGCACGCCGGTCCGCGGCGGTGGGCTATGCTCGACGGGCGATGAGCCGCTGGTTCGCACGCATCTCGCAGCAGAACGGCTAGTCCGCCGCTTCCGGTTCGAGCGTCCGAGGAAGCGGCGGGACAGGGACGCGTAGCCCGTCGTCGACGGCTGCGCGTGCGCCTTCCCGCCTGAGCACCAGGAAGGAAGGTGGAGTCCCGATGCCCATCCCGCATCGTGTTGCCAGGCAGATGATCCAGCGTCGCCTCGTCGGCAAGGAGGGCGGCGAGCGCATCAAGGAGCTCCGCTCGATCCTCACGGAGCTCCCCGACTACCGGAACGGCCCCTACGCCGACCTGCGCAAGTGGGTGAACGCGCAGATCGAGGAGTCGCGCGTGCGCAAGAAGGCGGTGCATCGCGACTCGCTCTCGGTGCGACGCGAAGGCGTCGCGCAGATCGCGCTCGTCGGGCCGCCGAACGCGGGAAAGTCGTCGCTGCTGCAGGCGTTGTCGAGCATCCAGATCAAGACCGGCGACTACGCGTTCACGACCACGCGGCCGGTGCCGTCGATCACCTACCTCCACGACTGCCGCGTGCAGCTCGTCGAGATCCCGGGCCTGCTCGAAGGCGCCGCCGACGATCGCGGCGGCGGCAAGGCGCTGCTCGGCGTCCTCCGGGGCGCCGACGCGATGGTGCTCTGCCACGCCGCCGACACGCCGGTCGCGCAGCTCGAGACGATTCGCGCGGAGCTCGATGCGGCGGGCATCGAGAAGCGCGCGCTGGTGGCGGTGACGAAGCTCGACGAGGCGGACGAGGCACGCGTGACAGAGGTGGCGCGCGCCGCCGACCTCGCGGCGGTCGGCGTGTCGGTGCTCGACGACGACAGCCTCGACCGGCTGCGCGAGCGGCTCTGGGAGCTCACCGGCCTGATCCGCGTGTGGTTGCGCGGCGAGGCGCACGCGCTCGCTCCCGGCGCGACGGTGGTCGACGCAGCGCGCGCGGTGCACCACGAGCTCGCCGCGTCGTGCACCGGGGCACGCGTAACGGGCCCGTCGGCGAAGTTCGAGTCGCAGCGCGTCGGCCGCGACCACGTGCTCGCCGACGGCGACGTGGTCGAGATCCTCGGCTGACGCGCCCACGACCTGCGCGGCTGGACGAGCTTCGTCGACGCGGTCGAGCCGGAGGAGCTGATGCGCGGAGGGCGACGGGGTGCAGCTCTTCTTCAACGGCCCGATCGAGGTCACGGCTCGCCGACGAGGCGAGGGGCGGGCAGGTGCTGATCACGCAGCGCCTGTACGCGGAGCTCGAGAGCGACCTCTCAGTGAGCCGGCGGGAGAGTTCCACCTCAGGGGCTTTCGCCGGCCGGTGACGGCCTTCGACGTGCTCGGCGTACGCACGTAGATCGTCGTCGGGGATCGGTTAGCCACACCCATGAACACGGGCTGCCTCCATTGGCGCGCGCGCCGGGGCCGGGCAATCTCGGCAGGAGGCACGACCGACCAGGAGGCGAGGACGATGAACGGCGAGATCGATCGGAGCAGCTTGCGAGAGCTGGATCGGCGAAGCGGTGACGGCGTCGACGTGACGCTCCTCTGGAGCGAGCGGACAGGCGCGATCTTCGTCTGTGTCGACGACGACCGCACCGGCACCGGGTTCCACTTCGGAGTCGACGGCGCGAACGCGCTGGATGCGTTTCGGCACCCGTACGCCTATGCCGGCCACGGTGCCGAACCTGCCACTGCACCCGTAGCGGCACGCGGCGCATGATCCGTCGGCAGTAGCGTCGGGGGATGCGCATCTTCCTGGCCGGGGCCTCCGGCGTGATCGGGATCCGGCTGCTGCCGCTGCTCGTCGAGCAAGGGCACGTCGTCGCGGCGATGACCCGGTCTCCCGGAAAGGCCGGTGTCCTGCAACGGCTCGGCGGCGAGCCGGTGGTCTGCGACGTCTTCGAGCTCGACCGGCTCGTCGAGGCCGTCGAGCGATTCCGTCCGGACGCGGTCATGCATCAGCTCACCGACCTGCCCGACCGGCTCGAAGGGCTCGACGCGTACGCCGCGAGGAACGACCGGATCCGCAGCGAAGGCACGCGGAACCTCGTGCAGGCCGCGCAGGCCGCCGACGCCGCGCACTTCGTGGCGCAGAGCATCGCCTGGAGGCCGGGCGGCAAACGCGGCGAGGTCATCGAACGTCACGAGCGCCGCGTTCTCGAGATCGACGGGGTGGTGGCCCGATACGGCCGGCTGTACGGGCGGGGCACCTACTACGAGGGCGCGCCTCCGCCCCATCCCCGCATCCGGGTCGACGAGGCCGTGCACGCGACGCCTGCACTGCTCGACGCACCGCCGGGCATCGTGACGATCGTCGAGCCCGAGCACCGGTAGCCGCAGGTCCACGAGGCAGTCAGACAGTCCGTGTAGCGTCGTCGGCATCGGGCAGCGGCGACCTTTCGGTATTCGACGCGCGACGGCGGCGCTCGTGCCCGCGATCGCGCTGCTTGCTCTCGCACCCCCGTCGAGCGGCGACGGAGCGGCGCCGAGCTGCTCGCCGCGCGCTCCGTCCTCCTACGCGAAGCGAGTCCGCGACGTCGTCGCGAGCCCGCGTGATGTCTGGGGCGAGCAGATCCTCGCCTCTTCCGACGGGCCGACGTTCGAGTCGGTGCAGGACCGGCTCGCGCCGATCCTGTTCGCAACCCGCGAGCGCCACAAGCCGCTCATGCCGTCCGGCGCGTACGCCGTGCCGCTCGCGTACCCGCAGGGCGAAGGCGTGCCGCTCGCAGTCGCTCTTCACGCCGCGGACGGCTCGCAGATCATCACCCGCCATGCGACCGGCCCGAGCGTCGAGGTCGACGTGGGCGCGAGCGGCGGCGAGCGCTACGGCTCGTGCATCGGCCGCCTGGTCCCGGCGACGCTGGCGGACGGCTGGCTGCCGATCGTCCAGACGTCGTACGTCGACGCCACGGGCGTGCGATATGCACAGGAGTCCTTCGCGAGCCGGATCGGAGGCGCGCGGTCGATCGTCAGCTTCGTCAAGCTCGCGGTCGACGCGACCCGGTCGACGAGCGGAGCACAGGTGCGGTTCAAGACCGCCTTCCCGGACCGGCTCATCCTCGACCCACCGCAGCCGATCACGGTCGCGCCCGGGACGACCGCGACCATCTACGCGGCCTGGGTGCACCAGCCGCCGCTCCTCCATCCCATCCATGCGAATGCGTTCACCTACGGACGAGCGCGCAACGCGGTCTCGACGTACTGGCAGGAACGCATGCGGACGGGCATGCAGATCGACGTGCCGGACGAGCACGTCGCAGACGCGGCACGCGCGATCCTGATCCAGAACCTCGTGCAGGGCTGGCGGTACAGCATCGGCAACCTCTACGAAGAGCTGTCGTTCGCCGAGGCGCTCGACACGGCCGAGGTGATGAGCGAGTACGGCTTCCGCGCCGACGCGCAGTCGATCCTGAAGGTGGCGATCGGCCGCCTGCCGACCCGGTTCACCGCCTGGCGATTCGGCGAGCTCCTGCTCGCCGAGGGGGCGTACTACCGCCTCTATCACGACCGCGCGCTCGTCCACCGCGACGCCGGTGCTCTCCGCGGAGCCCTGACGGCGCTCGCGCGCCGGCAACAGAAGGACGGGCTGCTGCTGCCGGAGCCGCTCTCCTCGGATCTCGGCGGCGCGGTGAACGGCCTGCCCGCGCAGGTCGTCGCGTGGGCCGGGCTTCGTGCGATGGCGCCCGTCTGGACCGCCACCGGGCACGGGGCACTCGCGACGCGCGCGGCCCGGATCGCCCAGCGGCTCGAGACGGCGCTCCGGCGCGCGGTCGCGCGGAACGAGACGCGGCTCTCCGACGGGTCGCTCTTCGTGCCGCTCGTCGTCGGCTCGGACTCGAAGCCGTACGGGCGCATCACCTTCACGCGCGAGGGGTCGTACTGGAACCTGCTCATGCCGTACGCATTCGCGTCGGGGTTCTTCGCGCCGGGAAGCGACGACGCCGGCGGGATCCTCCGCTATCTCTCCCTGCACGGGGCGTGGCTCCTGGGCGTGACGCGCGCCGACGCGCACATCTCGTTCCACACAGGCGGGCAGGGCCTGGGGCAGGTGTACGGCCTCGAGACGTCGCGCTTCCTCGCGGACAACGATCAGGCAGACCTGCTGTCCCTCTCGCTGTACGGCATGCTCGGCACCGCGATGACGCCGACGTTCGTCTCGGGCGAGGCGATCTCCGTCGTGCCCGTCGCCGGCGCGTGGTACCGGACGATGTACATGCCGCCGAACCTCGGGGCGAACAGCACCTATCTCGAGACGCTGAGGCTGACCCTCGTGCACGACTCGCCGACAGGCATCGACCTCGCGTTCTCCACGCCGCGCGCGTGGCTCGCGCCGGACGGCCACTTCGGCGTGCGCGGCGCGCGGACACGCTTCGGCCGCCTCTCGTACCAGGCTCGGCGCCGGGGAAGCCACGTCCGCGTGACGCTCGACCTCCCGCGGGCGCCGGTCGTGCGCCTGAGGCTGCGCCTCCCCATCGGCACCCAGGTGCTGTCGGTGCGGTCCGGGTCACGACGCCTGAAGGTCGACGAGGACGGCACGGTCACGCTCCCGCGGCGCGGGCACGTCGTGGTGACCGCGACCGTCGCGACGTCGCGCGCCGCCGCACGGCCACCCTGGCTGCACTGAGAGGAGCCGGACGATCGCGGCCGCGCTCGCCGCCGCGACAGCGCCCGCGGCTGCGTCGATGAAGAAGTGGTTGCCGGTCGCAACGATCTCGAACAGCACGAAGACGGGATACAGCGCTCCCAGGAGGCGCACGAGCGGACGCCGCGCGAGCCGTGCGACACCGATCCCGGCGACGAGCGAGAAGCCGATGTGCATGCTCGGGACCGCGGCGTAGGGGTTGTAGAGACTCGACACGAGCGACGAGTCGAGGTTCACCGAGGTCGCGGCGCTGACCGTGTCGGCGATGCCGACGCCGGCGAGCCGTGGCGGCGCGGTCGGGAAGAGCGCGTAGCCTACGACGGCGAGCAGGCTGGCGACGGCGAGCGTGTTCCGCAGGCGCGCGTAGGCGTGGCGGTGCCGCGCATAGACCCAGACGAGCACGCTCACGGTGATCGCCAGGTGGAGGCTGACGTACGCGTAGCCCAGAAGCGCGGTCAGCCCGTCGACGTGGTGAGCGGCTCGCTGGATCGTCCCTTCGTCGAAGACGTGCAGGCGGCGCTCGAGGCGCACGATCGCGGCAGCATGAGCGTCGGCGGTCGCCGCGCCGCCGCGGGCGAAGCCGCGCGCGAGCTCTCCGGCGAGGTACAGCCCGGCGAGCAGCAGCGCCTCGAGCGCGAAGCGCGGTACGCGCAGTCCTCGCACGAGCCTCAGCCCACCGGCGGCACGTTCTGGTTCAGCCGGAACAGATTCTCCGGGTCGTAGCGGCGCTTGACCTCCGCCAGTCGGTCCCAGCTGGCGCCCGGATACGCGGCCCGGACGCGCTCGGGGCCCTCGTCGCCGAGGAAGTTCACGTAGGCGCCGTCGTCCCCTCGCCGGAGCGCCGCCGCGGTGTCACCGGCCCACTCTGCGTGAGCCGCGTCCTCCTCGGGAGCGGCATAGACGGCGGCGACGTTGATCATCAGGCGCCGCTGCCGGTGCGCGAACGCCGTCGCCTCGACCGGGACACGCGCTGCTGCGCCGCCGAGCACGCGGATCTGTGCAGCAGGCACCTGCGCGGTCGATGTCCGCAGACGACGGAGCAGCTCGCCCGCGACGGGCTCGTCGAGCGAGTCGGAGAAGAACGTGCGAACGACCGCGCGCGGCAGGACATTCGGCGTTTCCGCCGTGAACATCTCCCGGAACGGCAGCGGCCGGACGAAGTCGGCGACGGGCGCGGCGAGCGCCCGCAGGGGCGAGAACGCCTCCGCCCCCTCGTCGAGCGGGCCCGCGTGCACGAGCAGCGCGAGCGCGAGCGGCGTGCCGACGAGCTCGGGAGGAACGAACGGCAGCGGCGGCGCGAGAAGGACATTGACGATCGCCGACAGCTCCTCGGGCGCGGCGTCGAGTGCGCGGACGAGCCCGGCGAGCGTCTCGGGGGTCGCGGGAAGCGCGAGCATCCCGCCCGTGACGAGGTCCACGGGATGCAGCCGGTAGTCGAAGCGGGTGACGACGCCGAAGTTGCCGCCGCCCCCGCGGATCGCCCAGAAGAGGTCGGGGTGACGTTCGGCGTCCACCTCGAGGACGCGGCCGTCGGCGGTCACGATCTCGGCGCCGAGCAGGTGGTCGATTGTCAACCCGTGCTTGCGCACGAGGTAGCCGAGCCCGCCGCCGAGCGTCAGCCCGCCGATTCCGACCGACGCCGTGTCACCGAACGCAGGGGCGAGCCCGTGCGGAGCAGCGGCGGCCGTGACCTCGCCCGACGTGAGGCCCCCTGCCGCGCGCGCGATCCGTTTGTCCACGTCGATCTCGAGCGCCGCGAGCCCCGTGAGGTCGAGGACGATGCCGCCGTCGCTCGTGCCGTGACCCGCCTGACTGTGACCGCCGCCGCGGACCGCGAGCTCGACGCCGCTCTCCCGCGCCAGCGACACGACGCGCGCCACCTCGCCGGCGCCGGTCGGGCGCACGATCGCGGCCGGCCGGCGGTCGACCGAGCGCAGGACGACGCGCCGCGCCGCGTCGTAGCCTTCGTCGGCGGCGCCGAGGACGGGCCCGGAGAGCCCGGCGCGGAGCCGCGGGATCGAAAGGCCGGATTCGCGTGCCGTGTTCGCAACTGGACGTGCACTCATGGGTCGAGCCCTCGCTTCCTGGAGTTCACCTGTCCCTTCGAGGCTGCCGGGGGCGGCCGGTGCGCTGCGTTCGGCGCGCCGGTGTTCGCGGGTGCGGGTTACCGCACTCTTCTGGAAGACTCGACACGTGCAGGTGCCGCTGAGGCTGGACGAGCTGGGATCGGTTCAGTTCGCCCAGCTGTGCCAGGCCATTCTCGGCGTCGAGGCCGTGACGACGCCGTGGGGTTTCACCGCGGCGAGTCGCGAGGGCCTCGAGACGCCGAGCGGCACGCGGCTCACCGGGCCGGTGCTCGTGCTGGCCGCCTGGGTGCGCGACGGGTCGCGCTCGCCGTCGGCCGCCGAGCGCGTGGACGAGATCGTGGCGAGCTCCATCGCGGCCGCGCCGACCGCGCCGGCGTCGGTGCTGCTGATGACGAACGTCGCGACGGCGGCGGAGCCGGCGGGGATCGAGCTCACGGTCGTCGGCCCGGCGGACCTCTGGTCGCTCGTCCGGGAACGGCCGTCGCTGCGTTACCGGCTCCCGTTCCTCCTCGGCGTGGCCGACCTGGCGCTCCTCGTCCCGGGCGAGGCGAGGGAAGCGTCGTCGGGCGACGTGCATGCAGCCGCTGCGCTCGCCCGCGTCTTCGTCCCGACGCGTGCGTACACACACGCGCTCGGCGTGCTGGAGCGGCATCGCTTCGTCGTGTTGAGCGGCCCGCCGGAGATGGGCAAGACGGCGATCGCGCGAACGATCGGGCTCGCCGCGCTGAGCGAGGGCTGGGAGCTCCACGAGTGCGTGCGCCCCGACGAGCTCTGGGACCGGTTCTCGCGAGAGCGACGTCAGGTGTTCGTGGCCGACGACGCCTTCGGCTCGACGGAGTACCGCCCGGAGACGGCCGAGCGGTGGGCGCTCGAGCTCGACCGGGTGCTCGATGCGCTCGACGACGATCACCACCTGATCTGGACGTCGAGGCCGACGCCGCTGCACGCCGCGCTTCGCCGCATTCATCGCGAGCACGGGGTCGAGCGCTTCCCGCAGTCGGCGCACGTCTCGGTCGACGCAGCCGGGCTCGAGGTCGGCGAGAAGGCGCTGATGCTCTTCCGCCACACGAGGGCGCTCGCCGCGCCGCAGGCGGAGCTCGAGCTCGTCCGCCGCCACGGGTGGGAGATCGTGTCCCACCCGCACTTCACCCCGGAGCGGATCCGCCGGTTCTGCGGCGTCCGGCTCGCAGGGCTCGCAGCGAACGACGACGACGAGGGGATCGCGGCGGCCGTGGCGGCGGAGATCCGCGAGCCGACGAAGGCGATGGCGGCCTCCTACCACGCGCTCACGAACGAGCACAGAGCAGTCCTGCACGCCCTCGTCGACACACCGCCCGGGCCCGTGCACGAGCGTGACCTCGCCACGGCGGTCCGTCGGCACGCACCCGGCGGCCTGACGAGCCCGCTGCCGCAGATCGTCGACCGCCTCGCCGACCATTTCCTTCGCGTCACCGGCAACGACAACGTCGGCTGGGTCCACCCGAGCTGGCGCGATCTCGTCATCGACGAGCTGGCAGGGGATTTCCAGGCGCGTGCCGCCTTCCTCCGCACCTGCGGCGTCCACGGCGTGGCGCTCGCGCTCTCGACCGCGGGCGGGAGCGGCGGCGAGCGAACGCTGCCGCTGCTGCGCGACGACGACGATTGGGACGTGCTCGCCGACCGGATCCCCGCGATCCTCCCCACGCTCGAGGCCCCGGAGCTGGCGCTGCTGCTCGAGACACTCGCAGAAGCCCTTCGCCACGCACCCGACTCGAGCCGCGCCGAGCTGACTTCGCTCGCGGACGCGACGTGCACGGAGCTCGGCCGCCTGTGGGACGCCGCCGCCGCGCTGCCCGTTCCGGTGGGCCTGCTCGCGAGCTGGCTCTCGCTCGCCGAGGAGCTCCGGGAGCCGCCACCGCCCGCGGAGCGTGCGCTCGCGAAGGCGTGGATCGAGCTCGTCCCCGATGAGCAGCTCGACCTCCTGACACGCCACGAGGTCGCGGCGCTCGACGACTGGCTCGTCCTCACGGACCTGCTGGCGGCCGCCGCGCCGGCGCTACTCGACCGGCTCGGGTTCCCTGCGGGCCAGACCGATGCCCTGCGTGCGATCGTCGCGTCGGTCGGCACGCTCGAGCCGGACCTCCACGCACCCGAGCGGACACCGATCGTCCGCGTGCTCATGCGCATGGCGCGGGTCGTCCCGACGCTCGCCGACGAGGCGCGCGCAGCCGCCGCGAGCCTCGCCTACGCGGACGCCCTGCGGTCGGAGCCCGAGCCGGAGTTACGCGAGCTCTCGCCCGAGCTCGAGCTGCTCCTCGAGCAACCGCTACCGTCGGCCCGCGACGAGCAGGCGATCGTCGCCCGCGTCCTTCGGGATCTGTAGATGAGCAGCAGCAACGTGGAGCGGTTCGTGCAGCTGGCGGGCGAGCGCCGCGGAGCCGCGATGTCCCTGCTCGAGTCGAGTCCCGAGCTCCGCGCGGATCCCTGGGTGGCGCTCACCCTCGGCGACCCGTCGCTCACCGCCGATGCCGTGCGTCCCGGCGGGCCGCTCGACCTGCCGCCGCTCTTCTACGTCGTCCGCAGCCGGGTCGCGACCGACACCGTCCCTGCCGCTCGCGACCTCCTCGAACGAGGCGCGGACCCGAACGGCCCCGGCGGCGAGCAGTGGACGAATCTCTCCATCGCCTGCGCCCGCGGCGACGCGCCGCTCGCGCGGCTCCTGCTCGAAGCCGGGGCGAATCCGAACGACAACGACTCGCTCTACCACTCGGTCGAGCCCGCCGACGACGCCTGCCTGAGGCTCCTGCTCGCGCACGGCGCGACCGTGCCGGGGACGAACGCGCTCCATCACGCTCTCGACTACGAGCGGCGTGAGCCCGTCCGGCTGCTGCTCGAGCACGGCGGCGACCCGAACGACCCGCCGACGTGGCCGGCGCTCCACCACGCTACTCTGCGAGGGCGCTCGCCGGAGCTCGTGCGCCTGCTGGTCGCGCACGGCGCCGACCCGGCCGCACGCGACGAGAACGGCCGGACCGCGTACCAGCACGCCGTCCGGCGCGGCAACGCCACGGCCGCCGAGACGCTGCGCGAGCTCGGCTCGCCCACCGAGCTCACCGACGCCGACCGGGCGCTCAACGCGATCGCGGCGGGCGGCCCAGTGGACGCCGCCGCTCTCGACAGCGATGCGCCCGACGTCCTGATCGAGCTCGGGATGAGCGATGCGGAGACGCTCGCGCGCGTGGTCGACGCCGTCGGCCCGGCGTTCAGCGCACGGTGGGGCGGCGGCCCGCGCGGGACGCTCCTGCACCAGGCGGCGTGGCTCGGGCGCGTCGAGCTCGTCGAGCTCCTCCTGCGACGAGGTGCGGACCCGGACGCGAAGGTCGAGACCGAGTACGCGACACCGCTCGGCTGGACGGCGGTCGGCTCGCGCTACACGCCCGACCACCCGGGCGACAGCTTCTCGGCTCCGGACGCAGACCATGTCGGCGTGGCCCGCCTGCTCGTCGGCGCGGGAGCGACGATCGAGGCCAAGGACGTGGAGATGGCGGCACCGCCGCTGTCGGGCTGGTTGGCCGCGCACCGGTCGAGGCAGGCGGGCCGTTGAACATCCATGGACTGCGAAGTACCGTGGGGTATGTCGCCTCGCGAGCCCAGCCGCAACGGAGACCTCGACGAAGCGCTGGTGCGGCGTGCGCAGGCCGCGATCGACGCGGCCGAGCGCGTGCGCGCCCGTTCCGAGGTGCTCGTCGGCATCTCCGAGAGCCTGCGCGAGTCGGGCATGACGACCCGCTGTGCGTGGTGCAGCCGCTACCTCGTCGGCGACCGCTGGCTACTCGTCCCGGACGCGCCCGGCTTCGTCCAGCTCGCAGCCGTCAGCCACGGCATCTGCGAGGACTGCATCGCCGAGCTCCGCGCCGCCGGGCTCAGCGCGTAACGTCTCGCGTCAGCTCGACGGCGGCGCGCGCCTGGCGCTCGTAGGCGTTGTTCCAGTAGCCCGAGCGCAGGTAGCTGAGCGGCATGGCGACGGGACGGTGCTGCATCTGCCAGACGTGGCACAGCTCGTGCACGACGAGGTCGTCGGATGGGTCGGCGTCGCGCACGAGGATCGTCCCGTGTAGGGCGTACCCGTCGAAGCGGCGGAACCACGGGAGACGGAAGAGCCACGGGACGCGGACGAGCCTGACGTGGCCGACGCGGACCGGTCGCGGGTACCAGTCGAGCCGGTCGAGCCGCGCTTTCGCGCAGACGACCTGCGGGTGCATCACTTCGGCGTGATCGCCGCCGTCAGCACGAGGATCGCGGTGCCGTCGCCGGGGAGCGTCTGGTAGTCGTAGGTGAAGAGGCGCGAGATCGTGAGCTTGTCGACCTTCGCACCGTCGGGGAGCCTCTTCCCGAGGACGATCCTCTTCTCCGGCGTGAGCGTGCGGTCGAGCGGCCGGTCGAGGTCCTTCGCGACGTCCTTCCGCGCGACGAGAACCGAGGTCGGCGACGCCTGCGAGGCGGGCGGCGGCAGGTACGTGAGCACGGCGTCCGTGCCGGGGACGTACTTGAGGGTGTAGAGCGCGAGCTCGAGCGCCTCGCGGCGCAGCAGCCGACCGCGCCGCACCGACGGCTGCCCCGCCGCGATGCCGCAGTTCTGCTGCGTGCTGCCGAAGCCGCACATCTGGTAGGCGACCGTCGAGTCGGCGCTGAACGTGGTGAAGTCGCCCTCCTCGTGCTTCCCCGTCGACACGTCCGGCTGCACCGCGAGCGCCGTGATCGGCACCTCGACACTCACCGGGCCGGAGTCGGTCTGCAGGAAGCGCGTCGCCTGCAGCGGGCCGGGCAGGACGGTGACGAGCTTCCGGCCGGTGGACGCGCGGTACTCGGCGGAGACCCGCGTCGCGATCTGGCGCACCTGCGCGACGGGCGAGCCGGTCGGCTCGAACCTCGACCATGCCGGCGCGCGGACACCGCCGGGGCGCGTGAGCACGACGACGAGCGTCGCGATGCCTGCCGCCGCCACCATCGCGAGCACCATGTACGCGAGGCTGAAGCGGAGGTAGTACCCCGAGGCTCGCGCCCGCTCCCCCCGCCCGGGAGCGAGACGGGCGGACGCGGGCTCGACGATCGGAGCGGGAGACGAGGCGCGCGCTACATCCTCGGCCACGTCTCCTCCTTCGTGTAGTCGAGCTCCGGCCTCACGAGCTGTTGCGCGTCGAGGAGCTCCACGAGCTCGTCGCCGTAGAGCTCGCGCTTCTCGGCGAGGTGCGTCGCGATCGCGTCGACCGCATCCTTGTTGGCGGCCACGAGGTTCACGGCCATCACGTACGCCTGGCCGAGGATCTGGGCCGCGACCGCGTGCTTGAACGGGTCGCGGAGGATCGCCGCGATCGGGTCGGCGTGGAAGTCGGCGCTGCCGCGGGTGCGGTTCATCAGCGTGCGCCCGATCCGCTCGAAGCGCTTCATGATCCGCTCGCGCACCTCGTCGGCGTCCTCGCCCGACGGCACGCTGCCGTTCAGCTCGATGTGGTGCGGGCGCATGCCCGCCGTGCCGACCATCCACGCAGCGGTGTCGGTCGCGGTCTGGAGGTCGCCACCGACGCCGCCGGTGTTCTCGCCGTAGAACACGTTCTCGGCGGCCATCGCGCCGAGGACGTGGATCAGCGTCCCCATCTCCTCGTGCTGCCAGCGGCTGAAGCGCTCCTCGCGCTCGAAGGTCTGGTGATGGCCGAGCGAGCCGCCGCGCATGCGCGTCGACAGCCGACTCGACTCGAGGTCGGGCCGGTAGACGTGCGCGGTGACGGCGTGACCCGCCTCGTGGATCGCGACGGAGCGCAACTCGTGCTCGGGGTAGGAGACGTTGATCGCCGTGCCCGACTCGAGCGTCGTCATCGCCTGCACGAGGTGCTCCCAGCCGAACGAGACCTTCCCCTCGTGCTGGGCGTTCGTGAGCGCCATCGAGCAGACCTGGTCGATCATCGCCGGCGAGTAGCCGTTCGTGATCCGCGCGACCTCGTCGCGCCGCTGCGGCGCGTCGAGCTCCTCGTCGTGGGCGACCTTGCCGAGGTACAGGTCGAAGACGTCCTTCCGATCGTCCTTCGTCGGGGTTCGGAACGAGACGTGGCGCCCCATCCGCCCCGGGCGCGTGAGCGCAGGGTCGAGCCGCTCCATCGGCACGTTCGTGGCGCCGATGAAGTAGATCTGCTCGCCGCGGGGACGCGCGCGCGGGATGCGCAACGGCACCTTGCCGATCCGGCGCGGCACGACGTACGAGGCGTCGAGCAGCGTGTTGATGCGATTCGTCAGGACGCGGCGCAGGAACGGCGGGCTGTCGATGCCGTCCATGACGACGAGCAGCTGGTTGAGCGCGAGCTGCCCGCCCATGCCCATGCCGCCGAGAAGGCCGCCGCCCGGGAACTGGTTGACGATGCGATCGACGACCGGGTTCGTCCAGCGCCGCGGTGCGCGCTGCTCGAAGAGCCGGTCACGCCACTGCCTGGTCTCCACGATCAGGTCGCCTGACGGGTTCTGTGCTCCCCACGGCCCGTAGAACGAGAAGTCGCTCACGTCGCGCCAGCCGTACGGGTCGGCGGCAGGCGTCATCCCCTGTTGCAGCGACTGGCGGCGCATGCCGACGGCGTCGATCTCGTCGATGAAGACGATGCACTGGCCGCCCCACTTGCGCGCGAGCTTCTTCGCGCGGCGGGCAAGCAGGCGGACGACGATCGCGTCGATGCCGATGAACGTCGCTGCGAAGCCCGACCCGGGCATCGAGACGAACGGCGAGTTGAAGCCGGTTGCGAGCGCCTTCGCGAGCATCGTCTTCCCCGTTCCGGGTGCGCCGAGAAAGAGGAGGCCGCGCTCGCGTTTCCCGCCGGCCCGCTCGAACGCCTCGCCGGACTGCCAGATCGTGACGACGCGCCTCACCTCCTCCTTCGCCTCCGCCTGGCCGCGGACGTCCTCCAGCTTCACGCCCCACTCGGCGTCGCCCGGCTCGAACGCGCGCATCTGCGAGAGGTTCATCAGAAGGAGGGGCCCCATCAGGATCGCGAAGTTCGCGAAGAAGAGGAAGAAGACGACGACGACCTGGATCCAGAGCGCGGGCGAGCTGAAGATGCGGCCGGCGCCGTGGGCGAGCGACCCCCACACGCCGAGCCAGGAGCCGCCGCGGAACAGCCAGATGACCGTGATCAGGAGCGCCACGAAGCCGCCGAGGCGGAACCAGAAGTGCCAGAACCACGCACGCCGCCGCCCGAGCACGTCCTCCTCGCGGTGACGGGCGCTCTCGAGGCCGAAGAGGCTCGGCCAGGGGATGAACCGCCGGAAGAGCAGGTCGACGAGACCACGGAACGAGATCACGATCGCGAGCGAGAGGAGCAGCGCCTTCCAGAGCGGCCAGTGGTTCTGGCGCATGAAGAACGCGACGAGCGCGGGGCTCGTCAGGAGGGCGACGAAGGTGGCGGCGCGGGTCAGGCGGCGCCAGCTCGAGGCGAGCTCGCGCGAGGCGTCGCTCGAGGCGAACCCGCCCGCCCCCGCGGGCTGAAGCGAACCAGGAACGGTGGGTTCGAGGCTCGTCATCGCACAAGTCTACGCAGCCTTTCCCAGGGTGGATGTTGCCCGAGAATTAATCGAGAGGGTTCATTGCCCACAACCGCGCGCGTTAGTCGCGGCGGGCGCGAACCGGCGCCTCGGGCACGTTCAGGTCGAAGTAGACGCCGGCGACCCGGATCCCGAAGCAGACCGCCGCGCCCACGATCGGGACGGCGATGTTGTGCGTGCCGCTCTTCGCGGCGGTGGCGACGATCGCGGCTCCGAGGAGCGCGGGAATCGCGTACAGGCCCGTCCGGAGGACGACCGGAATCTCGCGGACGAGGATGTCGCGCAACACGCCGCCGCCGACCCCCGTGATCGCACCGAGGACGATCGCCTCGACGGCGCCGACACGGTGGTCGAGCGCGGTGCTCGCGCCGGTCACGCAGAACAGTGCAAGCCCCGCCGCGTCGAGGACGAGGATCGGCCGCTCGAGCCGCTCGAGCGCCGGATGCGCCACGAAGGTGACGACGCCGGCTCCGCCCGCGACCGCGAGATAGCGCCAGTCGCGGAACGTCTGGGGCGGGACGCCGATCAGCAGGTCGCGCGTGATCCCGCCCGCGAGGCCGACGACGACGGCAAGGACGACGACACCGAAGGCGTCGAGCCGCTTCTGCACGCCGGCGAGGCCGCCGCTGAGCCCGAACACGAACGTGCCGCTCAGGTTGAGGACGAGCAGCAGCGTCGGGTCGAAGCCGTGGAGGACCTCGGGGACGCCCTGCTGCATGCCGCTATCGTCGCTCAGCCGCCGTCTACGCGCCGAGCCACGCGCTCGCGCCGGCGAGCAGTGTCTCCACCCCGGTCTCGAGCGTCGGATGGAGCGCGGGTGCGAAGCGCGGGTTGTGGTTCGTCGGCAGCTCGGACAGCCGGCCGGCTTCCTTCGCCGCGCGGTAGGCGTCGGGGTCGGTGCCGCCGACGGTCCAGAAGACGGACGGCACGTCCCACTCGCTGCCGAAGGAGCCGAAGTCCTCGCTGGCGGAGATCGGCGGGATGTCGACGACGCGCTCGGCGCCGAAGTGGGCCTCGAACGCGGTTCGCACGCGACCGGAGGCGGCTGCGTCGTTCCGGACGAGCTGGTACCGGTCGAGCGCCGTCATCTCGGGCGGCCTCGGCGCGCCGGATGCCTGCGCCTCGGCCTCGACGATCCGCTTGATCGCAGCGAGCACATGCGTCCGGACCGCCTCGTCGAAGGTGCGCACGTTCAGCTTGATCACCGCCTCGTCGGGGATGACGTTCTCCTTCGTTCCCGCCTGCAGAGCCCCGATCGTGACGACCGCCGACTGTGCTGCGGCAACCTCGCGCGAGACGATCGTCTGCAGCCGCATCACGGTCGCCGCGGCCATCACCACCGGGTCGATGCTCGCCTCCGGCATCGACCCGTGCGCGCCGCGCCCGAACATGCGGATCTCGAAGCTGTCGGCGGCGGACGTGATGACACCCGAGCGCGTGCCGATGCTCCCCGCCGGCGCCGGCATCACGTGCTGGCCGAGGATCACGTCGGGCT
The DNA here is from genome assembly GCA_035763525.1 of Gaiellaceae bacterium. Lineage (GTDB taxonomy): Bacteria > Actinomycetota > Thermoleophilia > Gaiellales > Gaiellaceae > PALSA-600. Next base: position 37,574 of record DASUAX010000083.1, on the reverse strand, counting down.
TCGGGAACCGGTCGAAGAGGCCGTCGTCGATCATCGCCCGGGCGCCGGCAGCCGTCTCCTCGGCCGGCTGGAACACCGCGAGCAGCGTCCCGTGCCAGCCGTCGCGTCCGCTCGCGAGCAGCGCTGCCGCGCCCGCCAGCCAGGCGACGTGCATGTCGTGCCCGCAGGCGTGCATCACGCCGTCCGTCGTGCTCGCGTAGTCGAGCCCGGTCTGCTCCTGCACCGGCAGCGCATCCATGTCGGCGCGAAGCATCACGGTCGGCCCGTCCCCGTTTCGCAGCACGCCGACGACACCGGTCTTCCCCACCCCGGCAGTCACCTCGAAGCCCGCCCGCTGCAGCCGCTCCGCCGCAAGCGCCGCTGTGCGGTCCTCGTGCATGGAGAGCTCCGGATGTCGGTGCACGTCCTTGTAGAGCGCCTCGACGTCGGCGACGACGGCGTCGCTCGGCACGCCGGTCAGCACCTGTCCTCCCCTGCTGCGAGGCGCTCCGCCCGCTCCTTGATCCCGTGCAGCATCTTCCGCTCCATCACGAGCGACGCAGGTTCCAGCGGGATCATGCCGAGCCGGTCGCGCAGCCGCGGCAGTCGAAAGCGGTTGCGACTGATCAGGCGCGTCGTCCGGCCGCGTTCGTCGAGGACGAACGTCCATACCCAGTTGCCGTCTGCAGGGCGCGTAGCGAGCACGTTCTCGATCCAGTCGTAGGTGTAGGCGCCGCCGCGCGGGGAGGGGCCCATCTGCACGAGCCACGGCCAGACTGCCGAGGCGGGCGCGTCGACCGTGAGCGCGCGCGTCGCGACACCGTCGGCGTCCTCGAGCAGCTCGTCGCCCGGCAGCCGGCCCGCGGCCTCCTCACTCGTCGCGCCCCGGGCGAGAACCCGCTTCCGGACCACGCGCGAGTAGAAGAGCGCGCCCGCGAGCAGGGCAAGCGCAATCGTCCGCGGCCGGGTCATGTTCCTGCCTTCGCCCCGTGCTCGTGCGCCGAAACCGGTCAGCCGGTGAGCGTCGAGGCGAGCGCGCCGATCCCGTAGGCGACGGCGGCGGCGAGCGCACCGACGAGGAGCATCTCGAGCCCGCTGCGGAACCAGCCGAGGCGAGTGACGAGGGCGCGTGAGGCGCCGACGGAGTAGAGAGTCGCGAGCGTGAGCACGATCGCGACCGGAAAGCGGTCGTCGTCGGGAAGCGGAGCGAGATACGCGACGAGCGGGACGAGCCCCGCGGTGACGAAGCCGAGGGTTGTCGCGGCCGCGTGGTAGGACGCCTCGGGGACCTCGGCGCGCTCGGCAGGGTCGGCGTGCGAGCGGCGGGAGAGGAAATTGCTCGCGCCCATCGAGAAGCCGTCGGCGACGAGGTTGGCGAAGCCGAGGATGAGAATGACCCGCTCGGACAGCGCCGCACCGATGACGCCGGAAACGACGGCGAAGGTGGTGATGATGCCGTCGTTGGCGCCGTAGACGAGGTCGGGGAAGTAGTAACGGACGAGCTGGGCGAGGCGGGCGCGGCTCACTCCGGGTGCTCCGGGTCGATCGCCCAGCCGCGACGGCGAAGAAGCGCCTTGCCCAGCTCGACGGCCGTGAACGGGACGAGCGCGAGCGCGACGGTGATCGCGAGCGCCGGTGCGTGCAGCGACACCGTTCCGAGCGGCGAATGCAGCACGGGCACGTAGACCGCCGCCACGACGAGCAAGACCGAGAGAAGCACGGCCGCATCCAGGTGGCGGTTGCGGCGGGCGTGCACCGCTGCGCGGATGGGCGAGCGAACGGAGTAGACGAGCGCGAGCTCGGAGAGCGCGACGGTCGCGAACGCCATCGTCCGAGCCTCGTTCGCGGAGCCGCCGAGCAGATAGGCGCAGAGCGCGGCCGCGCCGACGAGGGCGCCGATCCCGGCGAGCGACGCCCACGCAAGGGGCGGGAACAGGTGGCGGCTGCGGTCCGGCGGCCGACGCATCACGAACGCCGACGGCGGGTCGCGGGTCAGCGCGACCGCGGGCAGGCCGTCGGTGAGCACGTTCACGATCAGGACCTGTACCACGGTCATCGGCACTCCGAGCCCCGCCGGCACCGCGATCGCGAACAACGCCACCTCGCCCAGGTTGGCCGAGAGCAGGAAGGCGACGAACTTGCGGATGTTGTCTGCGATCGCACGCCCCTCCTCGATCGCGGCGACGATGGTGGCGAAGTCGTCGTCGGTGAGGACGAGGTCGGCGGCCTCGCGCGCCGCCTCGGTACCGGCGAGGCCCATCGCGACGCCGACGTCGGCGCGGCGAAGGGCCGGTGCGTCGTTGACTCCGTCCCCCGTGACCGCGACCACCTCGCCCGCGCTCTGGAGCCCCTCGACGAGGCGCAGCTTCTCGGCCGGCGTCACGCGCGCGTGCACGCCGTCGGCCGGCAGGCCGAGGGCACGGCCGATCGCCCGCGCCGTCACCGGGTGGTCGCCCGTGATCATCTCCACCCGCAACCCGGCGTCGCGCGCCTGCGCGACCGCCGCCCGCGCCGTCTCGCGAAGCGGGTCGTGCAGGCCGACGAGACCGACGAGGCGGAGGTCGCGCTCGAGCTCGTCGTCATCGAGGTCGTCCGGGAGCGCGCGGTCCGCGACCGCGAGCACGCGCAGGCCTTCGCCCGCCCACTGCTCGGCGAGCCGCTCGAGCTGCGCACCTTCGTCGCGTGCCCGCGCGAGCAGCACCTCCGGCGCGCCCTTGACGTAGAGGCGCCGACCGCCGGGCTCGGCGTAGAGAAGCGTCATCCGCTTCCGCTCGGGATCGAACGGCAGCTCGCGCAGAAGATGCCGTTCGCGGTGCAGCGCATCCTCCGTCAGTCCACTTTCGTGTGCCGCGCGCACGAGTGCGGCGTCGACCGGGTCGCCGGCGACACCACCGTCGTCGAGCAGGCGGGCGGTCGAGGCGAGGGCACCGGCTGCGAGCAGCTCGCGCTCGCCGCACCCGCGCGCCGGCTGCGCCGACGCGACCCGCAGCCTGTTCTCGGTCAGCGTGCCGGTCTTGTCGGAGGCAACGACCGTCGCGCTGCCGAGCGTCTCGACGGCCGTCAGCCGCCGGACGATCGCTCCGCGGGCCGCCATCGTCCGCGCGCCCAGCGCGAGGGCGATCGTCACCGTGGCCGCGAGCCCCTCCGGCACCGCCGCGACCGCGACCGAGACTCCGACCAGGAACGCCTCCTCGAACGACGAGCCCCGTGCGAGCATCGCGCCGCCGAGCGCGAAGGTGACCACGACTCCGAGGACGACCATCACCCGGGTCAGGCCCTGCACCCGTCGTTGCAGCGGCGTGGGCGGCGGCTTCGCGCCCTCCGTCAGCCCCGCGATCCGGCCCAGCTCCGTCGCCTCGCCGGTCGCGGTGACGAGCAGCAGGCCGCGCCCGCGAGTCACTCCCGTGCCGGCGTGCGCCATCGAGGAACGCTCGGCGAGCGGCGCCCCCGCCGGCACCGGGTCGACCGCCTTGTCGACGGGAAGAGACTCGCCGGTGAGAGCCGACTCGTCGACCGCGAGCGCCGACGCGGAGACCACCCTTCCGTCCGCCGGAACGCGCTCGCCTTCGGTCAGCGGGACGAGGTCACCCGGTACGAGCTCGTCGGCCGGCAGCTCACGCTCACCGCCGCCGCGGATCACCGTCGCGCGCTGATCGAGCGCCGCCCGCAACGCGAGCACCGCCCGCTCCGCCCCCGACTCCTGCACGAACCCGAGTACCGCGTTCAGGACGACGATCGCCGCGATCACCGACCCCTCGATCCGGTCATCGATGGCAAACGACACGGCCGCCGCCGCGACGAGCAGCCCGACGAGCGGGTCGGCGACCTGTCGCGCCGCGATCCTCCCGTAGGCCGGCCGCACGGCGCGTGCCAGCCGGTTGGGGCCGACCCGTGCGAGGCGCGAGGCCGCCTCCGGCTCGCTCAGGCCCTGGTCGAGACGGGTGGCAAGCCGCTCCGCGACGGCCGCCGGCACCTCGGCGTGCGGCGAGAACGTGTGGGCCTCGCCGGCCATGCGAGCCGCCCTACCCGCCGCCGTGGATCGACATCCTTCAGGATGTTCCCATGCCGGGCCCGACCTCGCTCTTCGACCGGATCGTCGTCGGGGTCGACGGGACGCCGGAGAGCCTGGAGGCCGCACGCCAGGGGGCGCGGCTCCGCGCGGAGGACGGCACGCTGCACCTCTTCTCGGCCGTGTACCTGGCCGGGGCGGTCGCGGCCGGCTGGTCGGCTCCGCGCATCGCCGAGGAGCTCGAGCGCGAGGCGGGCGCAGCGCTCCGCCGGGCGCAGGAGGTGGCCGGTGAGGACGCGACGTCGCGCCTCGTCAACGGCCCTGCCGTCCGCTCGCTCCTGAGAGAGGTCGAGGACGAGCAGGCGACGCTGCTCTGCGTCGGCAGCCACGAGCGCTCCCGCCTCGAAGGCATGCTCTTCGACTACGTCGGGACGACCATGCTGCACGAGGCGCCGTGCGCGGTGCTCGTCGCGCGCGAGCCACCCGACCGTGACGTGTTCCCGCGCACGATCGTCGCCGGCGTCGACGGCTCGGCGCAGGCCGGCGCCGCGCACGCGGCCGCCGAGGATCTCGCCGAGCGCTTCTCCGCCAGGCTGACGACGGTCGCTGCCGACACGAAGCCGGTCGACGCAATCGTCGAGGCCGCCGACGGTGCCGACCTGATCGTCGTGGGCAGCCGCGGGGTCGGCGGCCTCCGTGCGCTCGGCAGCGTCAGCGAACGAGTCGCCCACCGTGCCGCCTGCTCGGTGCTCGTCGTACGCGGGCCGGGCATCGGCGAGGCCGTCGAGGTCACGCGCTCCTGAACCTGCGCAGGCGCAGGCTGTTGCTGACGACGAAGACGCTCGAGAACGCCATCGCCGCCCCGGCGATCAGCGGGTTGAGGTAGCCGGTGGCGGCGAGCGGCAGCGCGGCGACGTTGTAGGCGAACGCCCAGAAGAGGTTCCCCTTGATCGTCCCGAGCGTGCGCCGGGCGAGCCGGATCGCGTCGGCGGCGGCGTGCAGGTTGCCGCTGACGAGCGTGAGGTCGCTGGCCTCGATCGCGACGTCGGTGCCGGTGCCGATCGCGAGACCGAGATCGGCCTGCGCGAGCGCGGGCGCGTCGTTGACGCCGTCGCCGACCATCGCGACCGTCCGCCCCTCCTCCTGGAGCCGGCGGACGACGGCTGCCTTGTCGGCCGGAAGGACCTCCGCGATGACGTCGTCGATCCCCACCTCGGCCGCCACGGCGTGGGCGGTGTGGGCGTTGTCGCCCGTGAGGAGAACCGGCCGCAGGCCGAGGCGCTTCAGCTTGGCGACGGCCGCGGCACTCGACGGCTTGACCGTGTCCGCGACGACGAGGACGACGCGGGCACGGCCGTCCCACCCCGCGGCAATCGCGGTCCGCCCCTTCTCCTGTGCCGCCTCGAGCGCGGTCTGCAGGCTCTCCGGCAGCTCGATCCCCCACTCGCGCAGGAGCGCCGGACGGCCCGCGACGACGGCGTGGCCGCCGACGACGCCTTCGACGCCGAGCCCCTCCCGGTTGCGGAACGAGTCGACGGCGGCGAGCGGCTCGCGCTCGGCCGCCGCGTCCGCCACGGCGCGCGCGATCGGGTGCTCGGAGGCCTGCTCCAGCGAGCCGACCAGCCGGAGCGCCTGGTCGCGGTCGACGCCCTCGGCCGTGATCACGTCGACGAGGCCCATCACGCCGGTGGTGACGGTGCCGGTCTTGTCGAGCACGACGGTGTCGACGCGGCGCGTCGACTCGAGCACCTGCGGGCCCTTGATCAGGAGACCGAGCTGCGCACCCCGGCCGGTGCCGACCATCAGCGCCGTCGGCGTCGCGAGCCCGAGCGCGCACGGACAGGCGATGATCAGGACGGCGACCGCCGCCGTGAAGGCATAGGTGGCTCCGGCGCCGTTCGCGAGCCAGAAGCCGAGGGTCGCCACGGCCAGCCCGATCACGATCGGCACGAACACGCCGGCGATGCGGTCGGCGAGCCGCTGCACGGGAGCCTTGCCCGTCTGCGCGTTCTCGACGAGCCGTGCGATCTGCGCGAGCGCGGTGTCGGCGCCGACCTTCGTCGCGCGGACGACGAGACGGCCGCCCGCGTTGACGGTCGCGCCTGCCACCTCCGCGCCGGGCGCGACCTCGACCGGGACCGACTCGCCGGTGAGCATGCTCATGTCGACCGCAGAACGGCCCTCTTCGACGACTCCGTCGGTCGCCACCTTCTCGCCGGGCCGGACGACGAAGAGATCACCGACCTGGAGCTGGTCGACCGGGATGCGCCGCTCGCCGCCGTCGGGATCGAGCAGCGAGACGTCCTTCGCCCCGAGCTCGAGCAGCGCCTTCAGCGCCGCGCCTGCGCGGCGCTTGGCGCGCGCCTCGAAGTAGCGGCCGGCAAGGATGAAGGTGGTCACGACGGCCGCCGTCTCGAGGTAGATCTCGTCCGACCCGCCGCCGGCCCTCGGCAGCAGCGAGAACGTCATTCGCATTCCCTCCACGCCGGCGTCGCCGAGGAGGAGCGCGTAGAGCGACCAGGCCCACGCCGCGAGCACGCCGAGCGAGACGAGCGTGTCCATCGTCGCCGCGCCGTGCCTCAGGTTCGTCCAGGCCGCGCGGTGGAACGGCCAGGCCGCCCAGGTGACGACCGGCGTCGCGAGCTGGAGCGCGACCCACTGCCACCGGTCGAACTGCAGCGCCGGGATCATCGAGACGAGCAGGACCGGCAGCGAGAGCACGGCCGAGGCGACGAGCCGCAGCCGCAGCGGGCTCGTGTCGTCCTGCTCCGCTCCGGCGCCGTCGTCCGCCCCTGCTGCCGGGAGCGACGCGGAGTAGCCGACCGCCTCGACCGCCTCGACGAGCTGCTCGGGGAAGACCGCGTCTGCGTCGTAGGAGACGGTCGCCTTCTCGGTCGCGTAGTTGACCGTTGCCGAGACGCCGTCGAGCTTGTTGAGCCTGCGCTCGATGCGGCTCGCGCACGAGGCGCAGGTCATGCCCTGGATCGGCAGCTCGAGCTGGGCGAGGACCGTGCTCATCGGGAGACCTCCAGGGTGAAGGCGGCGGTGTGAACGCGTCCGGCCACCTGGAACTGCAGGAAGAGGCGGTAGCTGCCGGCGTTCGGGAACGTGGCTTCGAACCTGAGACTCGAGGCGTCGGGGTGGACGTGCAGGAACGCCAGGTCACCCGCGCGCAGAGCCACCAGATGACCCTTCGCGCCGAGGTAGTCCTGGAGCGCGACGCGCTTCCCGTCACGCGTGACGTCGAAGGTGAGCCCGGACTCCTCGCCGGCGCGCACCGCGCCGTCGGTGAGGCGGACGCGGAACCCGTCGGTCTCGGCGGCCCTCGCCGGCGCGGGCAACTCGCGCGAGCGGACGGGGCCGTCGACCTGGAGGTCGTCCGCGAGCGTGGTCGGCGTGCCGTCGACGGAGAAGTCGGCGAAGACGCGGTAGGTACCCGCCTGCGGCAGCCGGAGCGGCGTCGTCCAGGTTCCGTCGGCGCGCAGAGTCGGGTGCAGGTGCTGGAAGCCGGTGAGGTCGCGGCGGACGACGATCAGGTGCATCCGCTTCGTGTGCTCGAGGTCGAACTCGCGCACGGCGCGGCCGTCGTCGCCGAGGATGCGGAAGGCGAGCCCGAGCCGGGCGCCGGGACGCGCCGTCGTGCGGGCGAGGTCGAGCGTGAGCCCGTTCTCGCTGACCGCGAGCCCGCGGACCGGGTCGGCATCCATGCTCATCTCGTCGGTCGACGCCGCGGCGGGATCGTGGATGCGGCCGACGGCGCCGCCGGCCAGTGCGGCGGCGCCGAAGATCAGAGCGAGAACGGCGGCGAAGGCCGTGAGCCTCACCGGGGTCGTCATGCCGTCACCAGCCGCTGCTGCCGGTGGTGGCAGCTGTACTCCGTGCGGCGGAGCAGCATGGCGACGAGCATCGCCGGGAGCATGGTCGCGTGCAGGATCACCATCAGCGCGCCTTCGTCCGCGACGATGCCCACGCCGTAGAGCGCGAGCGTCGCGAGCGTCGGCAGCACCATCGAGGCGCCCATCTCGAGGCAGGGCCGCCACGCGTGGCCGCGGACGCGCATCCACGCGACCATCGGCACGGTCATGATGACGCCCATCTCGACCAGCATCGAGCCGGTGCGTGCGACGTCGGCGACGATGCCGACGGCGGCGCCGAGGACGGCCATGCCGACGAACATCACGACGACCATCTCGAGGTAGTGCAGCGCGAAACGGCGGTCGGCGGCGCTCATGCCCGAGCCGCCTCGTACCCGGCCTCGTCGATCGCGGCGACGAGCGCTGCGTCGTCGAGGTTCTCGCCGCCGATCGCGACGAGCCTCGTGTCGAGGTCGACCTCGACGGTCTCGACACCCGGAACCGCGGTCACCTCGGCGGTGATCGCCGTTCGGCAGTGGTCGCAGCTCATCCCGGGGACGGAATAGGTGATCGTCTCGTTCATCGTGGCCTCCTTTGCGGGCTCGGTCATCTGCCGGAAAGCTCGCGCAGACGCCGGCTCGGGTCAGCGAGGCCAGCAGGCCTCTCGCGGTTCGGTTAGCCACACCATGTGCGGGCCCGCTCGTCGGGCCCTTGCCTCGTCGCCGGCCCGCCGACGCGTCACCGCGGGCCTCGTGGTCAGCTCACCGCCTGCTTCACGAGCTTCGTCAGCGTCGCCTCGTCGGCCTTCGTCAGCTTCGTCGTCAGCGCGTAGGCCACCGGCCACATCGTGCCGCTGTCGAGATTCGCGTTGTCCTGGAAGCCGACCATCGCGTACCGCTCCTTGAACTTCTCCGCGTTGCGGAAGAAGACGACGACCTTGCCGTTCCTGTCCGCGTAGGCGGGCATCCCGTACCACGTCTTCGGCGTCAGCTCCGGCGCCGTCCTCTTGACGATCGCGTGCACTCGCTCGCCGAGCGCGCGGTCGTCCGGCGACATCCCGGCGAGCGCGGCCTGCACGGCGCTCTCGCCCTCCGTGGCGGCCTTCAGCTCCCTGGCGCGCGCCCGCATCGCGGCACGTTCCTCGGCGCTGAAGCTCTCCTTCTTCTTGTCCGGGCTCATCGTGCTCCTTTCCTCCTGTCGACCACCTGTGCGAACCGATCGAGCCGCTGCAGCCACGTGCTGATGCCGTCGAAGGCGTACGGCACGAGCACGCACCTGCGGCCGATCTTCTCCGTCGTGACGGGTTCCGCTTTATACAGAGCCGCTCGTGGTCGGCGGACGGGACGGCCGGCCGGACGCGGATCCGGCCGCACGCAAGCTCCGCCGTGGAGGTGCACGTAGCTCAGGGTGCCGGGCTGGCTCGCCCGGCACCCTGAGCGCCACTACACCGGGACCCGGTCGCGAGCCTCGACCCGCTCCGCGAGGAGCGGCACGGGCTCGGCCGTCAGCACGACCTTGAGCGCATGCGTCTCGGCCGCGGCGGCGAAAACCTCGTAGGCCTCCTCCGTCTGCGCGAGCGCGAAGCGATGCGTGGCGAACGGTGTCGGGTCGAGCCGCCGCTCCTCGATCAGCCGCAGCAGCTGCGGCGTCGTGAGCGTGTCGACGAGACCGGTCGTGATCGTCACGTCGCGGATCCACAGCGTCTCGAGGTGCAGCGTCGCAGGGTGCCCGTGCACGCCGACATTCGCGACGTGCCCACCGGGACGGACGATCGCCGTGGAGAGCTCGAACGTCTCCGGCACGCCGACAGCCTCGACGGCGACGTCGACGCCGAGCCCACCCGTCAGCTCCATCACCTTTGCGACGGCATCCTCGACGCCGTTGTCGATCGTGACGTCGGCACCGAACTCGATCGCCTTCTCGAGCCGTGCGGGCGCGAGGTCGATCGCGATGATCCGGCTCGGCGTGAAGAGCTTCGCCGTCATGATCGTCGCCAGCCCGATCGGGCCTGCGCCGACGACCGCGACGGTGTCGCCCGGCTGCACGCCGCCGTTCAGCACTCCGACCTCGTAGGCGGTCGGAAGGATGTCGGCAAGGAAGATGACATCCTCGGGCGTGAGCCTCTCCGGCAGTTTGTAGACCGAGGTGTCCGCGAACGGGACGCGTGCGAGCTCCGCCTGGAGCCCGTCGATCGTGTGGCCGAAGATCCAGCCGCCGCCGCCCGTGCAAAGGCCGTAATGCCCCTCCTTGCAAAAGCGGCAGCGTCCGCACGAGGTGATGCACGAGACGAGCACCTGGTCGCCCGGCTCGATCGTCGTGACGGCGGAGCCGACCTCGACGACCGTGCCGACCGCCTCGTGGCCGAGGATGGTGCCCGGCTTCACCTCGGGCACGTCACCCTTGAGGATGTGCAGGTCGGTGCCGCAGATCGTCGCGACGTCGATGCGGACGATCGCGTCCGTCGGCTCGGCGAGGACCGGGTCCGGCACCTCCTCCCAGGCCCGCTTCCCGGGCCCGTGATAGACGAGCGCGTACATGTGCGCCTCCTTCGTTGTCTCTCCGATCGTCGCCCGGTGCCGGCCCCGCTGAATCGGGGCCGGCACCGACTGCCTGGGGGGTTTTCGCGGATCAGGCGACCCGCGGCGCCGGGCAACCGGCGGCGGTAGCCCCCGCGGCGAGGGCGCGCCTGCCGGCCGCTACCGCCGCCGGGCGGCCAGATAGCCGCCCAGGAGAAGCACGGCGGCGGCTTCGGCGGCCAGGGCGATGACGATCGCCGCCCGGTACCCGTGATCCTGGAAGCCGAAGAGCGGCTGGTGCTCGCTGACGAACAGGAACACGAACGACGTCCCGGCCAGGCCGATGCCGGCGAGCGCGAGGAGGACGTGCATCAGTCGCATCCGCGCCGACGGGATCAGCAGCCCCACGGCGATCAACGTCGCCCCTGCGAAGTTGAGCACGAAGAGCGGCCCGATCACCGGCACGACGTCGAAATGCACCGCGAAGTACTGCTCGAGGTGGACGGCGCCGATGACGAGCAGGGCGACCGCACCGATCGTGCGGAGCAGCGCGCTCGTCGCGCCCGTCTCCGTCCGCGGCTCGGACAGCATCGCCTCGTCAGGCGTCGGCCTGGGCGTGCGTGTGCGTTCACGTAGCTGGCTCATCAGTAGCCCCCTCCTCCGCCTCCGTTCGAGCCGGACCCGGGGCTCGAGTGCGAGCCCGACTCGGGCTCCACCGGCTTGCCCCCCGGGCCGACGATGTACCAGCTCGCTCCGAACTGGTCGGTGTCCTCGCCCTTCGTCTTGCCGGGCGTGCTCGCGTCGGCGGCGTAGTAGTAGAGCGGGTGACCGTGGTAGCTCACCTGCAGGCCGCCGTCGTCGCGCTTGATCGTGCCGAGCGCGGTGCCGTCGACTCCGGCGCCCGCCCGCGGCATCGACTTCGTCTCGAGCGGGGGCCACACCGCCTCACAGGCTCCGCTGCAGTAGCTCTCTCCGCCTTCGTCCTTCTCGAACAGGTAGACCGTCTGGCCCCGAGCGTCGACCAGGAACCGGCCGTCGGCCGAGCTCGTCAGCCTGAGCGTCGCGGGACCGCCGTTCGAGCTCGGAATCGCACCGCCGCAGCCGGCAGCGACGAACGCCAGCCCGATTGCCCCCACCACGACCGCGTGTAGAGGTCGCATAGCGAACCCTCCTTCCGCAGGTGTCGTTTCAAGCAGTACGGGCCGGAGGGCGAGTCGGTTTTCCACGAGCTGACGAGGCGGGCCTCGACCGGTCGAGCACGAGGTCGCCGCTCGGGTCCGGAAAAACCGGGTGAGCTCGTCACGGCGTACGACCGGTTGATGTCAACCGTGAGAACAGCGGCAACTCTCGTCGTCGTCGGCGTCGCGGTCGCCCTCGTCGGACTGTTCGTCGACCCGCTCCTCGTGACGCCGGTCGGTGCTGCGATCGCGATCCTGTCGGCGGCCGTCTGGTCGCGCGTGGCAGGACCCAGAGAGACGGTCGCCGCAGAGCCCGTCTCGCTTCGCGACGAGGAGCGCTACTCCCGCCGGTCGGCGCTCGGCCGGGCCACCGTTGCGCTCGGCGGCCTCGTGGGGCTCGCGGTCATGCTGCCCGTCGCCGGCTTCGCGGTCCTCCCCTCGTTCCTCGGGCAGCGGCGCACGACCGTCGACCTTGGACCGCTCGACGCGTTCCCGGAGGGCAGGTACACGGTCGTGACCTTCCTCGCAGACGCGACGGACGAGACCTCGCGCCGCGCCGCCTACGTCCGCAACAACGGCCTCCTCGGAAACGAGCCGAGCTTCACCGTCCTCTCCAGCCGGTGCACACACGTCGGCTGCCCGACGCAGCCGAACGGGCCGCTCTTCTCCCGGCAGGCGCGGATCGCCCGGACCTCCGCGGGCGACGTCAGCATCGTGCCGGCGCAGCCGTCGGGGTTCGGCTGCCCCTGTCACGGCAGCCAGTTCGACGTCGAGGGCAACCGCACCGCGGGGCCGGCGCCGCGGGCCCTCGACCGTTACGAGTTCTCGATCCGCGAGGGCCGGCTCCACCTCGGCCGCCTCTACAGCGTCAGCCGGGTCGACGGCGCCGGCGCGACCGCGCGCATCCACGGCTTCCCGCTCGAGGGAGCCGGCCGCCCCGCCGCCGGGCTCGAGTCGTGGCTGTACCCGCTCGACCCGTCGTCCTGAGGCGGCCGGCGCGATCGTCAGGCGTGCTGGACGGCGACGGCAGCGTTCGCGGACGTCGCCGGGCGGCGGGCGAGCGCGACGCCGGCGCCGATCACCCAGAAGAAGAGCAGGAAGACGGACAGCTGCCCGAAGTTGTCCGTCGAGGGAATCGCCGCGAGCGTGACGGCACCGGCCGCGACGGCACTCCACCCGAGATTCCTCCGAGCGGCGGCGAGCGCCTGGGCGCCGATCGCGAGCAGGAAGAAGGCGGTCAGGAACCAGCTGCCGACGTAGACGCCCTTGCCCACGGCGTCGAATGCCCGCGCGACCGGAATGCTGATGCCGTGGCCGTAGCTGTAGCCGATCCCGTAGATGACGCCGAGGTCGGCGACGATCACGGCGGCATACGCGGCCGCCGTCGCGCGGGCGAGCTGCCCCAGCAGGCCGCCGCCGAGCTTCGCGCTCGCCCAGCTCGCGAAGGCGAGGAAGCAGCCGACGCCGAGCAGCTCGAGGTACCCCCCGACCCAGTTGGCGGTCGTGGCCGGCTTCGCGATCCGGGCGGCGACCTTCGCAGCGCTGTCGGTCAGCGCGCCGTTGTAGAGGTCGCCTCCGAAGACGACGCCGGCAAGTGTCAGGACGACGAACCCGATGCCGAGTGCGGCGAAGATGCGGTCGGTACGCGTGCTCACAGGTCGACTCCCTTGCTCGATGACATGACGCAGCAGACGCTAGGAGGCGCCGTCCTCGCCGTCGTCACGTGCGGAGCTGAACCCGCGTAACCCTCTGGGTGGATCTTCCCCGTCTGCAGGTCATCCCACGACGGGACGACATCCGGCGACGGACGCTTTACGGTTGGGATGTGCGTCCGCTCCTCAGTCGCAGGCTGCATCTGCGGGTCGACCCCGAACGGCTCGACTGGACGGTCGCCGCCGCGACGACCGTCGCCGCGCAGCTCGAGGTCTGGCTCGCGCGCGACTTCTCGGGCCACCGCCCGCTCGATGCGGTGCTCGCGCTGCTCGTCACCGGAGCCGTCGCGTTCCGTCGGCGGTATCCGCTCGCAGCCGGCGCCGCGACACTCGCGCAGCTCGTCGAGCTCGGCTTCGTCGACGACGCGCAGAACATGGCAGTCGCGGTCGCGTACTTCTGCCTGCTCTACGGGGTCGCCGTCTGGACCTCGCGGCGTCGCTTCGTCGTTGCCCTCGTCGTCCTCGTCGCCTCGAACCTCGCGACGGCCGTTGCCGGACCGAGGCTCGCGCTCAAGGACGCCGTGCCGTTCACGGTCGTCACGGTCGTCGGAATGCTGCTGGTGCGACGGGTGATCGGCGACCGCGAACGGCGTCTTCAGCTCGCGGAGCGCGAGCGCGACGTCGCGGCGAGGGAGGCGGTGGTCGCAGAGCGGGCCCGGATCGCACGTGAGCTGCACGACGTCGTCGCCCACTCGGTCAGCGTGATGGTCGTGCAGGCACAGGCCGGGCCGCGGCTGCTCGACGAGCCCGAGCGTGCGCGCGACACGTTCGGCTCGATCGAGACCGCCGGCCGGGAGGCGCTCGTCGAGCTTCGGCGGCTGCTCGGCGTCCTGCGCGGAGGAGACGAGCATGCGGCAACCGCGCCGCAGCCGGGCTTGAACGCGCTCGACGGGCTGCTCGCACAGGTGCGCGAGGCCGGCCTGCGCGTCGACCTGCGCACGGAGGGCGTGCCGCTCCAGCTCCCCGCGGGTGTCGACCTGTCGGCGTACCGGATCGTGCAGGAGGCGCTGACGAATGCGCTCAGGCACGCCGGCCGCGCGGAGGCCGAGGTGATCGTCCGCTACCGCGACCGCTCACTCGAGCTGGAGATCCTCGACAACGGCCTCGGGGCCGACACGCGGGTCAACGGCTCGGGGCACGGGCTCGTCGGGATGCGCGAGCGCGTCGCGCTCTACGGCGGGTCACTGGAGACCGGGAGCCGCAACGGGCACGGCTTCGCCGTGCGGGCGAGCCTGCCGCTGACACCGGAGCCGACACCGTGATCCGCGTGCTGATCGCAGACGACCAGGCGCTCGTGCGCACCGGCTTCCGCGTCATCATCGACGCCGACCCCGATCTCGAGGTCGTGGGCGAGGCGGCGGACGGACGCGAAGCGGTCGAGATCGCGCAGGCGCGGCACCCGGACGTGGTGCTGATGGACATCCGGATGCCGAACCTCGACGGGATCGAGGCGACGCGCCGGCTCACGTCCGGAGGCGGAGCGCCGCACGTCCTGATCCTGACGACTTTCGACCTCGACGAATACGTGTACGAGGCGCTGCGCGCGGGGGCGTCCGGGTTCCTCCTGAAGGATGCGGGCGCCGACGAGCTCCTGCACGCCGTGCGGGTCGTCGCCGCCGGCGACGCGCTTCTCTCACCGTCGATCACACGCCGGCTGATCGCCGACTTCGCGCGTCGCCCGCCCGCGAGCGAGCAGCCGGCCGCGCTCGCCGAGCTGACGCCACGCGAGCTGGAGGTGCTCCGCCTCGTCGCCCGCGGCCTCTCGAACGGCGCGATCGCGCGGGAGCTCGTGGTCGGCGAGGCGACGGTGAAGACGCACGTCGCCCGGATCTTCCAGAAGCTCGACCTGCACGACCGCGCCCAGGTGGTGGTGCTCGCCTACGAGACGGGGCTCGTGTCGCCCGGCGAGCAGCAGGCGGCGCTGCCGCGCCGCTGACCTTCAGCTCGTCAGCAGCCCGAGACGGATCGCGGTCGCGACGAGGTGCGTCCGGTTGCGCGCGCCGAGCTTCCGCACCGCGCGCTTCACGAGTGTCTGCACCGTCTCTTCCGCGATCCCGAGCGCCACGGCCGTCTCCGCGGTCGTCTTGCCGCCGGCGACACTGCGGACGACGTCGAGCTCGCGCTCGCTCAGAGCGCGCGGCTCCGCCGGCAGCTCGCCGAGCGCGTGCCGCCGGGCCTGCTCCGCCTTCTTCGCCGGCGTGATGTCGCTGATCTGGCTGATGAAGTAGGCCGGGGCGCCCGCCGCGTCGCGGACGAGCGAGACCGCGAGCAGCCCCCAGACGATCGTCCCGTCCTTGCGGATGTAGCGCTTCTCCATGTGGTACCAGCTCAGGCGCCCGCCGAGGACGTCGCGGACCGCCTCGAGGTCGCGCTGGAGGTCGTCCGGATGCGTGATGTCCTGGAACGTGAGGTCGAGCAGCTCGTCGCTCGTGTATCCGAGGAGCCGCGTGAGACTGTCGTTGACGCGAAGCCAGCGACCGTCGGGCGCGACCATCGCCATGCCGATCGCGGCGCCCTCGAAGGCGCCGCGGAACCGCTCCTCGCTCTCCTCGAGACGGCGCTCGGCAGCCACCTGCTTCCTCAGGTCACGAACCGACGCCCGCACCTCGGTGACCGCGCCGTTCTCCTTCACCAGCGTCGAGGTGACCTGCACCGGGACCCGCGTGCCGTCCTTGCCGATGAAGACGCACTCGTAGCTCGTGACGTCCTCGAGGGCCTCGACCTTGCGCCGTCGCTGGCGCACCGCGAAATCGAGCCACTCCGGCGCGACCAGCTCGGTCGCGCTCATCCGGAGCAGCTCGCTCTTGCGGTAGCCCGTGAGGGCGCAGGCGGCCGGATTGACCTCGTGCAGCCGGCCCGCGGCGTCGCCGATGAAAAGGGCGTCCTCCTGGAGCAGGGAGAGCGCGCGCGGTGTGGGAAGGGGCTGCTCGATCACGCCGTGTACCCGTTTTTCGGGACACGGAGCTGATCGACCTGCCCGGGCCAGGGACGAATCCCCCATCCGGGTAGGCCGATCCGGCCGGGGTGGGTCGAACTTACCGCTGACACAAATGTCAGCTGTCCCTTCGTCGGGGACGGTCATTCAGCGAAAGGGGACGACACTTGCGGTTCCTCGGAGTCTCGAAGACTCGCCTCATCATCGTCGCCGTCGCGGCGGTTGCTCTCGGCGCCGGCGTGTTCGCGTACGCCGCGTCCAACACGGTTCCGAACACGACCGCCGGCGCCGGGTCGGGCACGATCAGCGGCTACACGGTCAGCAGCGTCGTCTACGGGCTCAACTCGACGACGCCGACCAACCTGGACTCGGTCACGTTCACGATCGCGCCGACGACCGCCACGACCGTGAAGGCGCAGCTCGCGAGCGGCGGCACGTGGTACACGTGCAGCAACACCGCGGGCAGCGTCACGTGCAACACGACCTCCCCTCAGGCGACGGTCGCAGCCGCGACGCAGCTCACGGTCGTCGCGACCCAGTAGTGGCGACGCACGCCGTCGACCCCGCACCGCGCACCCGGTACGTGCCACGCCGGCCGTACCGGGTCGCGGCGACGCGCCTCGGCGCTACGGCCCTGACCGCGGCCGCACTGGCCACAGCGTGGTGGGCGCTGGCACCTCCGGCTCTCGACGGCCACGCGGCGATCGCGGTCGTCGACGGCACGAGCATGCTTCCGCACTTCCGGCGCGGCGACCTGGTCCTTCTCCGGCAGGCAGACCGCTACGGCCCCGGCGACGTGGTCGGCTACCGGAGCCGGCTGCTTCACCGCGTCGTCCTGCACCGGATCGTCAAGGTCGAGAACGGCCGCTACACGTTCAAGGGCGACAACAACTCGTGGCTCGACCCGGAGACGCCGGCCCGAAACGAGCTGATCGGCAGGCTCTGGCTCCGCATCCCCCGCGTGGGCGCCGCTGGGGGCGTGATCAGGAAGCCGGCCGTCGGTGCCGTCCTGACGGTGCTACTCGTGCTCGGGCTCGGCCTCGGAGGGCAGAGACGCGACGGCGCCCGCCCCTGACGCCCGGCTCCGCACGCTGACGGCGACGGTCGCGGTCGCCGCCCTCACGGTCGGCGTCGCGGCCGCCTACGGCGCACCCAACACGGTCGCATCCTCGAGGGCGAGCCGCTACACGGCCGCGATCGGCCCGAACACGCTGAAGCCGTCGGCCTGCTCGGCGCTGACACTGACGACGACCGTGCGCGGCGTCACCGGCACGAGCGGCAACGACCTCGTTCTCGCCACGGCGGGCGCGGAGACGATCGGCGCGGGCGGCGGCAACGACTGCGTGCTCGCCGGCGGCGGCAACGACACGATCGACGGCGGCGCCGGCACGGACGTCTGCATCGGCGGCCCCGGCACCGACACCTTCCTCAACTGCGAGACGCAGGTGCAGTGAGCGCTAGACCAGCTCGAGCCCGACGTAGTTCTCGGCGAGCGCCTTCGCCTGCGCGCGCGACGTCGTGACGTAGCGCAGCTGCGAGTGCTGCAGGCGCAGGTCGAACGGATCGCCGCCCGGCGGCAGGTGCAGCATCGTCGTCATCCACCACGAGAAGTGCTCGCAGCGCCACACGCGCCGCAGGCACGCGTCGGAGTAGGCGGCGAGCAGCGCATCGTCGCCGCTCTCGTAGCGGCGGACGAGCGCCTCGGCGAGCAGGCGGACGTCGTGGATCGCGAGGTTGAGCCCCTTCGCGCCGGTGGGCGGGACGATGTGCGCCGCGTCGCCGGCGAGGAACAGCCGGCCGCAGCGCATCGGCTCGCAGACGTAGCTGCGCATGCCCGTCACCCCCTGCTCGAGGATCGGCCCCTCCCGGAGCGTCCAGCCGTCGACGCCGGTCCTCGTCTGCAGCTCCTGCCAGATGCGATCGTGCGGCCACTCGGCGAGGTCCTCGTCCGGGCGGCACTGGAGGTAGTAGCGCGAGCGGGTCGGCGAGCGCAGCGAGAGGAGCGCGAACCCGCGCTCGTGGTGGGCGTAGACGAGCTCGTCGACCGACGGCGCGACGTCGGCGAGGATGCCGAGCCAGCCGTACGGGTACTCGCGGCCGAACTCGCGCAGGACGCCCGACGGGACGGAGGCGCGGGAGACGCCGTGGAAGCCGTCGCAGCCCGCGACGAAGTCACACTCGAGCTCGCCGCCCGCATGGCGGACGATCCCGCGCTCCGGGTCGATCGTCTCGGCCGGCGTCTCGAAGTGGAGCGGCAAGCCCGACTCGAGCCGCGCCGCGAACAGGTCCTTCACGACCTCCGTCTGACCGTAGATGACGATCGACCGCCCGTCGGTGAGCTCGCTGAGCGGAACGCGGTGGCGTTCGCCGTCGAACTGCAGGGAGATCCCGTGGTGGACGATGCCCTCGAAGTCCATGCGGGAGCCGACGCCCGCGTCACGCAGCAGGTCGACGGTCCCCTGCTCGAGGACGCCTGCACGGATCCGCGCCTCGCAGTAGTCGCGGCTGCGCGCCTCGAGCACGACGGTCTCGATGCCCGCGTTCTCGAGCAGCCGTGCGAGCGTCAGGCCCGCCGGCCCGGCGCCGACGATCCCGACCTGCGTCCTCATTCCTCCGCCAGCACCTCCTGCGCGATCGCGAAGGCTCGGTTCGCGGCCGGGACGCCGCAGTAGATCGCCGCCTGCAGCAGCACCTCCTTGATCTCGTCGTCGGTGAGGCCGTTGCGGCGGGCGGCGCGTAGGTGCAGGGCGAGCTCGTGGTGGTGGCCGAGCGCGATCAGCGCGGTGAGCGTGATCGCGCTGCGCGTGCGCCGGTCGAGCCCCGGGCGCGTCCAGATCTCGCCCCACGCATAGCGCGTGATCAGATCCTGGAAGTCCGCGGTGAGCTCGGTGGTGTTCTCGATCGCGCGGTCGACGTGCTCGTCTCCCAGCACCTCGCGGCGGACCTCCATGCCGTCGTCGCGGGTCATGCGACTTCCTCCAGGTGGGCGAACGCTGCCGCCGTGAAAGCCTCCGGGCACTCGACGTTCGCGAGGTGAGGAGCGCCCTCCAGCAGCTCGTGCCGGGAGCCGGGGATCCGCGCGGCGAGCAGGTCGGTCGCGTCGGCCGGCGTCGCCTCGTCCGCCGCGCCGGCGAGCACGAGCGTCGGCACCGCGACGCGCGGCAGCTCGTCGCGGAAGTCCCACAGCGCGAGCGCCTCGCAACAGCGGGCGTAGGCCTCGACGTCTCTCGTCACGAGCACCCGGCGGAACCTCTGCGGCAGCTCGGGCGGCGCCGCGGGCGTGAACCACCGTGCGACGACCGCGTCCGCGATTGCCTCGAGCCCCTGCTCGCGCACGAGGGGCGCGCGCTCACGGTAGATCTCGGGCGCAGGCATGCGCGCAGCGGTGCAGGCGAGAACCAGGCGGTCGAGCCGCTCCGGCGCGTTCGCGCCGAGCCACATGCCGACCATGCCGCCGAGCGAGAGCCCGCACCACGAGGCGCGCTCGACGCCCTCCTCGTCGAGAAGCCGGATCGCATCCTCTCCGAGCTCCGCCATCGTCGACCGGCCGGGGAGCTCGTAGCGGATGACGCGGAACGAGCCCGAGAACGCGTCGATCTGCGCATCCCAGAGCGTGCGGTCGGTGCCGAGCGAGCTCGGCAGCACGAGAACGCGCGTCACGCGCCTTCCCGGTACCGCGCGAGCGCGCGATCCACGAACACCCCGGCCGAGCCGAGGTAGTCCGCGTCGTCGCCGAGCCCGAGCCGGTCGCGCTCGGAGTAGACATGGGGCGTCATGTTCGCGCGCATGCGCTCGGGGAAGACCTCGAGCCCGTCGAGGCACGCGGCGATCGCGGCGGCGGCGCCGGCCGTGTGCGCGAGCGTCTCGGTCAGCGCCGTCCACTCCGCCTGCCACGCGCCCGCGGCGCGCTCGTGCTCGTACTCGCCGCCGGTCAGCACTCCTGCGTTCGCGTGCACGAGCCGGGCGCACGCGCGCGCAAGCGACGCCTGCGCCGGGTTGCGCTTGTGCGGCATCGTCGAGGAGCCGCCGCCCGCCGCCTCGGCCACCTCGCCCACCTCCGTCTGCGCGAGCAGGACGACGTCGAGCCCGATCTTCGCGCAGGCGACCGCCGCCGCGTCGAGCCGCGCGGCGAGAGCGCCGAGGGGGCCTCGGCGCGCATGCCACGGCAGCGTCGGCGCGTCCAGATCGAGCTCCGCCGCGTACGCCTCGAGCACCTCCACGCCGCGGCCGCCGAACGCCGCGAGCGTGCCCGCGGCTCCGCCGAGCTGGGCCGGGAGGCGCAGAGAGACGAGCACGTCGCGCGCGTCGAGCAGCCCGGTGAGCCAGCCCGCGGCCTTCGCGCCGAAGGTCGTCGGCACCGCCTGCTGCAGCAGCGTTCGGCCCGCGGCCGGCGTGTCGCGGTGCTCCTCGGCGAGCCGCGCGCAGGCTGCCGCTGCCCCGTCGAGCGAGTCGACGACGTGCTTCGTCGCTTCCCGCGCCACGAGCACGGCGGCGGTGTCGACGACGTCCTGGCTCGTGGCGCCGAAATGGACCCAGCGTGCGGCCTCGCCGCCGACACGCGCGCGCAGCGCGTCGACGAGCGGTGCGGCCGGATTCGCGACGGCACGTCCTGCCGCCGCGATCTCGTCGACAGCGAACGAGGCGGGGTCGCACGCCAGTGCGATCGCCGCGGCCGCGTCGGCAGGCACGACGCCGACGCGCGCCGAGGCGACCGCGAGCGCGCGCTCGGCGTCGAGCATCGCTGCGAGCCACGCGTCGTCGGAGACGGCGGCGCGCACCTCCTCCGGCACGAAGAGCGGGCCGAAGGTCGTCAATGCGCGAAGAAGACGGTGGCGTGCTCGCCCTGCATGCGGATATCGAATCGCAATCCGCCGCCCTCGGCCCGCGCGAGCAGCCTCGCGCGCTCGTCCGGTGCGAGCGATGCGAGCAGCTCGTCCTCGACCTGCCGCAGGTAGATGCGCGTGCGCTGGTGCCGCAGCAGCCCGCGCGCGAACACGTGCGCGTCGAGCACCTCGCAGTCGCGCGGGACCCGGAAGCGGAACCGTCCCTCCTCGTCGGTGCCCGAGCGCCCGAAGCGACGGCCGGCGGCGTCCCACACCTCGACCAGCCCGTCGCCGATCGGCTCGTCCCGGCCGTCATAGAGCGTGCCGGTCAGCTCGACGCCGTCCGGGTCGAGCTCGTCGTCGGGGCGACGGCAGAGACCGATCACGTAGTACGGGCCGACCGTCTGCGAGGGCGTCGTCGTCATTCCTCGAAGGGGGTCGCGCTGAGGACGATGTCCCAGTCGAACGCGAGCGCCCACTCCGGCTGCGTCGCGTCCGGGTCGAAGCGCGCCACGAGGAGCTCGCGCGCCTTCGGGTCGCGGACCGCGTTGAAGATGGGGTCGTACGGGAAGAGCGGGTCGCCCGGGAAGTACATCTGCGTCACGAGCCGCTGCTCGAACGCTCGGCCGAAGACGGAGAAGTGGATGTGCGCCGGCCGCCACGCGTTCGGGTGGTTGCGCCACGGGTACGCGCCGGGCCTGATCGTGGTGAAGCGGTAGCGGCCCTCGTCGTCGCTCAGGCAGCGGCCGGCGCCCGAGAAGTTCGGGTCGAGCGGCGCGGGGTGACGGTCGACCTCGTGCAGGTACCGGCCGGCCGCGTTCGCCTGCCAGACCTCGACGAGCGCGCCGCGGAGCGGCCGCCCGCCGTCGTCGAGCAGGCGGCCGGACACGACGATCCGCTCGCCGAGGGGCTCACCGCCGTGCTGGCGCGTCAGGTCGTTGTCCGACGGAGCCAGGCAGTCCTCGCCGAACACCGGGCCGTCGAGCCGGTGCAGCTCCTCCGGCAGCGTCGCGAGCGGGCGGTCCGGCGCGCGCCAGCGCGTCGAGCGGTAGCCCGGGTAGTCGACCTGCACCTCGGGGCCGAGGCTCGGGTCGTCGGGAAGGACGACCGGGCCGTCGTACACGTCGGTCATACCCCGCTCCGGCGCCGGCAGAGCCCGCACCTGCGCTTCTTGGTGAGCTCCGTCGAGCCTACGCTCACGCGGCCTCCCGCAGGGAGCGAAGGGCGGCGAGCTCGGCGTCGCTCGGCGGCACCGTCTCGCGCAGGTCGTCGGCGAGGCGCAGTTCCCAGCCGGTCGCCTCTCGCGCGTCGTCGGCGGTCACGCCCGGGTGCGTCGCAACGAGCGTCAGCTCGCCCTCGCGCGGCTCGAGCACGCCGAGGTCGGTGACGACGACGCGGACGCGCTCGCCGAGAGTCGTCGTGAAGTCGAGCGCCGGCACGAACGCCCGGCGGGTCTGGCGGAGCATGACGAAGACGTCGCGGACGCCGGTCGCGATCTCCGGCGCACCTCCGCCGCCGGGGAGCCGCACGGCGGGCTTGTCGTACGCACCGATCACCGTGCTGTTCAGGTTGCCGTGCCGGTCGATCTGCGCCGCGCCGAGGAAACCGACGTCGATGCGGCCGGCCTGCAGCCAGTACGCGAACATCTCCGGGACCGGGACGACGGCGTCTGCCGTCTCCGCGAGCTCGCCGTCCCCGATCGAGAGCGGGAGCCGCCGCGGCTTTGCCCCGATCGTCCCGCTCTCGTAGACGAGGACGCACCCGGGCGCATGCGTGCGGCGGGCGAGGTTCGCCGCCAGGCTGGGCAGGCCGATGCCGACGAAGCAGACCGTGCCGTCCTCGAGCCGGCGGGCCGCCTCGACGGCCATGATCTCGTCGGCCGTCCAGGTGCCGGTCATGCGGGAACCGCCTGCTGGAGGCTCGCGCGGTACCCCGCGACGTCCGGCGTCTCGAGCACGTGCCGCTGCATCCACGCGGCGAACCGGTCGCGGTCGCGGCTGATCTCGTCCCAGGCGCGGTAGAAGCCGTTGTCACGGTCGTAGTAGCCGTGGGCGTACGAGGGATGGGCGCCGCCCGGCGCGAGACAGACGGCATCGACCACCCACGCCGGCAGGACGATCGCGCCCGGGCGCGGCTCGAGCTCGTGCACGATCTCCTCGACGGTGGCGATCGAGCGCGCGGACGCGAGCACCGCCTCCTTCTGCACGCCGGTGATCCCCCAGAGCTGCACGTTGCCCCGCCGGTCCGCCTGCTGGGCGTGGACGATGCCGACGTCGGGCCGGTGCGCCGGCACCGCTGCGAGCTCCTCCCCCGTGAACGGGCACTCGATCCGGGCCACGCGCGTCCGGGCCGGCAGGTCGCCGTCGCGGTACCCGCGCAGCACGCCGAACGGCAGGTTTGCCGCGCCGGCCGCGTAGGCGGCGGCCATCCCGGCGTGCGAGTGCTCCTCGAGCTCGAGCGGCGCCGGGTAGCCGTGCTCGACCGCGTCGCGCAGCCGGTGCAGCGAGCCCACGCCCGGGTTGCCGCCCCAGGAGAAGACCAGTTTCCGCGCGCAGCCCATGCCGATCAGCTGGTCGTAGACGAGGTCGGGCGTCATCCGGACGAGGGTGAGGTCGCGCCTGCCCTGCCGGACCAGCTCGTGCCCGGCCGCGTGCGGGATCAGGTGCGTGAAGCCCTCGAGCGCGACGGTGTCGCCGTCGTGCACGAGGTCGCGAACCGCGTCGCTCAGACTCAGAAGGGGAACGGGTGGCTCCCGCTCTGGACCGTGATCCAGCGCAGCTCGGTGAACTCGTCGACGACGGCCTGCCCGCCGAAGCGGCCGAAGCCGGAGTCCTTGACGCCGCCGAACGGCATCTGCGGCTCGTCTGCGACCGGCTGGTCGTTGACGTGGACGATGCCGGCGTCGAGCTTGTGCGCGAGCGCGAGCCCGCGGTCCGGGTCGCTCGTGAGGATCCCCGAGCTGAGCCCGTACGCGGTCGCGTTCGCGCGCTCGATCGCCTCGTCGGCCGAGTCGACCACCTCGACGGCGACCACGGGCCCGAAGGTCTCGACGCGCGCGAAATCGGAGTCCTCGGGTACGTCCGCGAGCACCGTCGCGAGGTAGCACGGCCCGACCGCCTCACCGCCTGCGAGCACGCTCGCCCCCTTCGCGACCGCGTCGTCGACGCGGGCCTTCACCGTCGCGAGCGCGTCCTCGCTGATCAGCGGCCCGATGATCGTGTCCGGCTCCTTCGGGTCGCCCGCCTTCAGCGTTTTGGTCTTCGCGGCCAGCCGCTCGACGAAGGCGTCTGCGATCGGGCGCTCGACGACGATGCGGCGCGCGGACATGCAGATCTGCCCCTGGTGGAGGAACGAGCCGAACACGGACGCGTCGACCGCGTAGTCGAGGTCGGCGTCGGCGAGGACGACGAGCGGGTTGTAGCCGCCGAGCTCGAGCACGATGCGCTTCAGGTGGCGGCCGCACGCCTCCGCGAGCTTTCGGCCCGTGTCCGTCGACCCGGTGAAGTTGAGCCGCCGCACCGCGGGATTCGCGACGAGCTCGTCGCCGATCGGCTGCGCGGCGCCCGGCGCGTGCGCGACCACGTTCAGCACGCCCGCGGGCAGGCCGGCCTCGGCGAAGATCTCGCCCCAGAGGAGGCCGCCGACGACGGGCGACCACTCGGACGGCTTCAGTACGACCGTGTTCCCGAGCGCGAGCGGCGCCGCGATCGAGCGAGCCGAGAGGATCAGCGCCGCGTTCCAGGGCGCGATCGCGCCGACGACGCCGACCGGCCGGCGCAGCCCCATCGAGAACTTCCCGGTGTCGGAAGGGATCACGGTCCCGATCGGCGCGTACGCGAGCGCCGCGGCCTGGCGGAGCAGGCCGGGCACGAAGTGCAGCTGGAACATGCCGAAGCCGAAGCCGCAGCCGGTCTCGCGCGCGAGCAGCGACACGACCTCGTCGTGGCGCGACTCGAGCAGGTCCGCCGCCTTCAGGAACACGGCCTGCCGCGCAGCGGGCGGCGACTCCGACCACGCCTCGAACGCGGCGGACGCCGCCTCGATCGCGCGGCGCGCGTCGTCGGCGTCTCCCGCGGCGACCACCGCCACCGTGTCACCGGTGAACGGGTCGCGGTCCTCGAACGTGGCGGCGGAGTCGGTCCACTCGCCGCCGATGAACTGCCGGTATACCTGCGCTGTCGTCGTCGCCACCTGGCTCTCCTTTCAGTGCATCCGCAAGACGGGCTTGACGACCGCGCCGCTCTCGGCGTCGTGCGCCGCCCGGTCGATGTCGTCGAAGTCGTAGTGGGTGATGAAGCGGTCGACGGGGAACGCGCCGCGCCGCCAGAGATCGACGAGCCGCGGCAGGAACTCCTGCGGCACCGCCTCGCCCTCGACGATGCCGCGGACGACGCGGCCCGCGGTCATGACGTGGTTCACGTCGAGGGACACCTCCGTGCCGAGCGCCGGCGCTCCGACGATCCCGCAGACGCCGACGGGCGCGAGGCAGTCGACGGCCGCGCGGACCGCCTGCGGGGCGCCGGTCGCCTCCAGCGCGCGGTCGGCGCCGCCGAGCTCCCGGATCGCCTCGACCGGGTCCTCGCGCGACGCGTCGACGACGTGGGTCGCGCCGAGCTCGCGCGCGAGCTCGAGCCGCGACTCGCGCAGGTCGACGGCGACGATCGACCGGCAGCCGGACGCGCGCGCCGCGAGCAGCCCTGCCAGGCCGACCGCACCCGCGCCGAAGATCGCGAGCACGTGGTCCCGCTCCGGCCGTAGCACGTTCAGCACGGCGCCGGCACCGGTCTGGATGCCGCAACCGAAGGGCGCGGCGATCTCGAGCGGGATCGAGTCGTCGAGCCTGACGACGTTGCGCTCGTGGGCGACGGAGTGCGTGGCGAAGCTCGACTGGCCGAAGAAGCTGCGGCCGGCGAAGTTGTAGGCGAAGAACTCGTCGCAGTACGCGGCGTGGCCGGTCGTGCACCGCGGGCACGCGCCGCACGAGTCGTAGCTCATGGCGACACGGTCGCCGACCGAGACCGCCGTCACCGCGCTGCCCGCGGCCCTGACGACGCCGGCTCCCTCGTGCCCCAGCACCGCAGGCAGCGGCACCGGAATCCACTGGTCGCGGCAGATCAGGTCGGTGTGGCAGATCCCGGAGGCCACAACCTCGACGAGCACCTCGTCGTCGCGCAGCTCGTCGAGCTCGCGCTCCCGCAGCACGAACGGCCCGCCCTGCTCCTCGACCACGGCGGCGGTGATGTTCATGCTCGTCTCCGCAGCCGATAGCCCACCGGGAGCAACTGCACGTTGAACCGCTCCTGGATCGTCCCCCAGATGCCGCGCGGCAGGAGCAGCGCGAAGCCGATCGCAACCCCGCCGAGCATGACGAAGTACCAGACGCCGCTCGACGAGACGTAGGTCTGCAGGAGGTAGAGGACGACGGCACCGATGATCGGCCCTTCGAACGTTCCGAGGCCGCCGACCAGGACCATGAAGATCATCTTCGCGGACCAGTTGACGCCGAAGACCGAGTCGGGGCCGAGCGGCTGGATCGAGAGCTGCCATGCGAGGATGAGCGCGCCGGCGGCCGCGCAGCCGGCGCCGGCGAGCACGAAGAGAACGCCCTTGCCGAGCAGGACGCGGACGCCGACGGACGCGGCCGCGCCCTCGTCGTCGCGGATCGCCTGCAGCGACGCGCCGAGGCGGCTGCGCAGCAGCACGAAGAGGATCGCGAGCAGCACGGCCGCCGTCCCCAGCGACGCCCAGTAGGTGTAGTGCAGACGCTGTTCCGGGGTGTAGCGGGTGTTGAACGGGATCAGAGCGGACGTGCCCGTGCCGCCGCCGATCGCAGGGTTCGGGTCGAGCGACACGAGGATCGCGAACGCCTCCGCGACCACCCAGGTCCCGATCGCGAACGCACCGCCGCGCAGCCAGAGCACGACGGCCGCGACCGGGATCGAGACGGCCGCCCCGATCAGCGTCGCGAGCAGCATCGCGAGGTACGGCTCCAGCGAGTGCTGGAGGGAGAGGAAGACGACGGCGTAGGCGCCGATGCCGATGAACGCCTGCTGGCCCACCGAGACGAGGCCGCCGTAGCCGGCGAGCGCGTTCCACATCACCGCGAGCACGACGAGGAAATAGAGCTGGATCAGGTTGTTGAGCGCGTTCTCGCTCCAGAGGAGCGGGCCGAACGCGAGCAGCGCGACGAGACCCGCAAGCGCTGTGGTGAAGCCGCCCGACAGCCACGTCCAGCGCTCGACGCGGCGGGCGGGGGTGGGCGCGGCGACCGCGTTCACGTCGCCACCCCGCGCAGTCGAACGCGGAGCCCGCCCGACTCGACGATCGTCCGTACGACGAGCACCGCGAGGAAGACGACGTGACCGGCGAGCGCGAAGTACTGCGGGTCGATCTGCGCGCCGACCGTCTGCGACACGCCGAGGACGATGCCGCCGACGAGCGTTCCCCAGAGCGAGCCCATGCCGCCGATCACGACCGCCTCGAAGGCGTAGATCAGCTGGGTCGGCCCCGCGGTCGGGTCGAAGGTGGAGCGCATGGCGAAGAACACGCCGGCGAGCGCGGCCGTCGCCACGGCGAGCGCGGTGGCGCGCGCGTACACGGCGCGCGAGTCGACGCCGACGAGCTCGGCCGCGTCGGGATCCGAGGCCGTCGCACGCAGCTCCCGGCCGACCTGCGTGCGCGTGAGCACGAGCTGCAGCAGCCCGAGCACGAGGATCGCGATGCCGAGGATCAACGCGTCGAACGCCGGGATCGACAGGCGCGAGGTGATGCGCCAGGCGGCCGGGCCGATCGAGCCCGGGTCGAGCGAGTGCACGTCGGGCGAGAAGAACTCCTGCAGCAGGTTGCCGATCACGATCAGCAGGCCGAACGTCGTCAGCAGCGGCACGAGCATGCCGGCGCGCAGCGAGCGCTCGAGCATCGTGCGTTGGAGGAGGTAGCCGACGACGAGCGCGCCCGGCAGCACGGGCACGAGCGCGAGGTACGGAGAGATGTGCGCGTGCTCGACGAGCAGGAACGCCATGTAGGCGCCGAGCAGCGCGAGCGACCCGTGCGCGAGGTTGATGATGCGCATCACCCCGAACATGAGGGAGAGGCCGGTCGCGAGCAGCGCGTAGACGCCGCCGAGCAGGATGCCGTGGACGACGCTGTTGAGCCACGTCATGCGGCCGACCTCCGGAAGCCGAAGTACGCCTCCATCACCTGCTCCCGGGTGAGGTCGCCGGGGGGGCCCTCGAGCACGAAGCGGCCCTCGAGCATGCAGACGACACGGTCGGCGACGGCGAGCGCGCGGCCCAGATCCTGCTCGACGAGCAGTACCGTCGTGCCGGACTCGAGCAGGGTGGCGAGCGAGCGGTAGACGGCGTCGACGACGACGGGAGCGAGGCCGAGCGAGACCTCGTCGAGGAGGAGGAGCCGCGGATTGCTCATCAGGGCACGCCCGATCGCGGTCGCCTGCTGCTCGCCTCCGGAGAGGCTCGCCGCCCGCTTCTCGCGCAGCGGCTTGAGCAGCGGGAACACCTCGAGCACCGCATTCACGTCCCAGCGGCCGGGACGCCGGACGCCTGCCGCGACGCGGAGGTTCTCCTCGACCGTCAGCTCCGGGAAGAGCCGCCGGCCCTCGGGTACGAGCGCGATGCCGCGCTTGACGCGCCGGTGCGCCGGCATGCGTGTCACGTCCTCGCCGGCGAAGACGACGCGTCCGCCGCTCGGGCGGTGCGCTCCGGCGATCGAGCGCAGCAACGTCGTCTTGCCGGCGCCGTTCGCGCCGACGATCGCGACCGTCTCGCCCTCCGCCACCTCGAGCGAGACGTCGCGCACCGCGTGCAGCAGCCCGTGCCGCGCCTCGAGGCCCTCGACGGAAAGCAGTGCCGTCACCTGACCGCCGCGCTCCCGAGATACGCGTCGACGACCGTTGCGTCGCGCATCACCTCGTCCGGGTCGCCGTCGGCGATCACGCGGCCCCCGTCCATGCAGACGAGCCGCTCGATCGCCTGCACGAGCACGTGCACGATGTGCTCGATCCAGACGATCGCGATGCCACGTCGCCGCAGCTCGCCGACCGTGACGACGAGCTCGGCCGCCTCGGCCTCGGTGAGACCGCCGCCGATCTCGTCCAGCAGCAGCACCCCGGGATCGGTCGCGAGCGCCCGCGCGAGCTCGAGGCGCTTGCGATGCAGCAGGCCGAGCGACTCCGCCCGGCGGTTCGCCAGGTCGCCGAGCGCGCACAACTCGAGCACGTCGATCGCCTGGCGGTACTTCTCGCGCCCGCGCCGGCGACCGCCCGCGCCGGCGCCGACCAGCACGTTCTCGAACACGGTCATGCCGCCGAACGGGCGCGGCACCTGGTGCGCGCGCCCGATCCCGAGGCGGCAGCGGCGTGCGGCGGAGCGAGGCGTCACGTCCTCGCCGCGAAAGAGGACGCGGCCGCCGTCCGGGCGGTGCGTCCCGGCGAGGACGTTCAGGAGCGTCGTCTTGCCCGCGCCGTTGGGGCCGACGATGCCTACGCCCTCGCCGGCCCCGACGGCGAAGTCCACCCCGTCGAGCACCACCAGCGCCCCGAAGCGCTTGCGCACCCCGGCCGCCTCCAGCAGCGTGCCCCCCGCTATTGCCTACCCCTTGTACGCCTTGAGGTGGGCCTGGATCGGCACCCTCGGGTCGGTGGAGTGCTCGCACAGGACGAAGTCGAGCGGGAACTTCCCCTTCGCCGCCCGCACCCACTGGCCGCCGATGATCGGCGTCGCGACGACGGGCGGCACGGGATTCTTCGCCCCGCCGGCGCCCCAGTGGAGGATGCCGTTCGGCGTCTCCACCTTCAGGTGCGCCATCGCCTTCGCGACCGCGTTCGGGTCCTTCGGGTTGCCGCTCGCCTTCAGGGCGGCGACGCCGACGTCGAGGAGCGCGGCCGACGAGCCGAGCTGCTGGTTCCACTGCCGCCCGGTCGCCTTCGTGTAGCCGTCGCCGATCTGCTTCGAGGTCATCCCGGTCAGCGAGGACTTGTACGGGAAGTGCGGCGTCCAGTACGCCGCGCTCGCGAGCCCGGGGCCGAGCTTGCCGACCGCCTCGACCTGCGACGGGAACAGTCCGGTCTTCGCGATCTGCGCGATCCGGATCTGCCGTGTCAGGCCCTGCTGCTTCGCCTGCCGCCAGAAGGTGACGAAGTCGGGCGGGATGGGGAACGTGTTGAAGATCTGCACGCCGGCCGCCTTGAACTTCGCGATCTGCGACGAATAGTCGTTCGTGCCGTCCTGGTAGCCGCCCGGGTCGACGATCTTGTAGCCGTGCTTCTCGAGCAGCGGCCCGAGGTTCTCGCGGATCGCGTTTCCGTCGGCGTCGTTCGGCCACATCACGCCGACCTTCTTGTTCGTCTTCACCTGTGGCCACAGGTGGATGTAGGCCTCGTAGAACTCGTGCGTGCCGAAGCAGAAGATGAAGCCGTACCGGAACGGCGACGGCTTCCCCGGCTTCGCGCCGCGGCCGAAGTACCACGACTCCCACGGCACGACCGTGGCGATGTTGGGGATGCCGGCCGCCTCGGCCGCGTCGGCCGCCGGGTTCGTCGACTCGGGCGTCGAGGTGGCGAGCAGGATGTCGACCTTGTCGGAGTGGATCAGCTCGTTCGCGACCTGCGCAGACCGCGTCGGGTTCGACTGGCAGTCCTTGTTGACGACCTGCACCTGGTAGTGCTGCCCGCCGATCGTCAGTCCCTTCCTGAGCGCCTTCCGCGCCTGCGCCAGGATCCAGCGGTCGCCCTCGCCGAAGCCGGCGGCCGGGCCCGTGAGCGGGCTGATGTAGCCGATCTTGAGCGTGTTCGACGCGTCCCAGACCTTCGGGCGGGCCCAGATGGGGCTCGCCGCCGTCCCCGTGACGATCAGCCCGCCGACACCGACGCCGGCGCGCTTGACGAAGTCGCGGCGGGAGATGCCCTGGTCGCCGCTCCTCCTCTCCTCAGCCATACGACCCTCCTCGAACCGATGCCGGAACGTGACCGACGCTACGCCGGTTGTCGTCCACTTGTCAAGACACCGTTCCGGCTAGTAGAACGGAGCTGTGCAGAGGACGACGCCCACCCGCGAGGTCGCGACATCGCAGTCGCTCGAGCGCGGGCTCGCGATTCTCTCCTCGTTCCGCTCGGGCAGGCCGCTGCTCGGGATCAGCGAGCTCTCGCGCGAAGTCGGCCTCAGCCGCTCGACCACCCACCGTTACGTGGCCACGCTCGCGGGGCTCGGCTACCTCCGGCAGGACGCGCCGACCCGCAAGTACCGCCTCGGGCCCCGGGTGCTCGACCTCGGCTTCTCCGCGATCAACTCGATGGAGCTCCGCGAGGTGGCGGCTCCGTACCTTCAGCAGCTCTCGGACGACACCGGCTACACGGTCAACATGGCGATCCTCGACGACCTCGACATCGTGTACGTCGAGCGCTGCCGCAGTGCACGTGCCGGACAGCGCGAGATCGACCTCAACCTGCACGTCGGCTCGCGGCTGCCCGCCTACTGCACCTCGCTCGGCAAGGTGCTGCTGGCGCACCTGCCGCCGGACGCACAGTCCGACGTGCTCGCGAGGAGCGACCTCGCGCGGCGGGGCCCGAACACGCTCGTGTCGCGGACGGCGCTCGCGAACGAGCTCAAGCGTGTCCGGCGGAACGGCTTCGCGATCAACAACGAGGAGCTCGCCTACGGCCTCCGTTCGATCGCTGCACCGATCTTCGCGCACGACGGCACCGCGGTCGCCGGGATCAACCTGGCCGTCCACCGGACGATGATCTCGGTCGAGGACCTCGTCGCGCACCTGAGCGCGCGGCTCCGGCGCACGGCCGAGGAGATCTCGGCGCAGCTCGGCTACCGCCCGTAGGGATCGGGCGTCCCGAGCTCGTCCTGGAGCGCCGCGCCGGCGGCGAGCAGGTCCCACTCCGCGCCGGGCGGCCCGATCAGCGAGACGCCCGTCGGCAGCCCGCTACGGCGCCCGACGCCGGACGGCAGCGCGACGACCGGGAAGCCGGTCCAGTCCCAGTAGTGCGTGAGCGAGACCTCGGCGACGTCGGTGAACGGAGCGTCGTAGCCGGAACCGCGCGGCCGCGCCACGATCGGCACCGTCGGCTCGAGGAGCGCGTCGACACGATGCTCCGCGAACCACTCCACCCAGCGTGACGCGTCACTGCGGCGGCGCCGCTGGATCGCCGCACGCTCCGCCGCAACAAGGTTGCGGCGCTCGCCGTACTCGAGGAACCCGCGCGTCGAGGGCCGGTAGAGCTCGCGCCTGCCGTCGAAGCGGCGGTGCCATGCGAGCATCTCCGCGCAGAGCAGGTCGAGCGGCGCGCTGCCGAGGTCGAGCTCGACCGGTGGCGGCGGCACGGCGACGACGTGCGCTCCGAGCGCCGCGAGCGCGGCCTCGAAGCCGTCGGCCACGTCGGGCTCGAGCTCGCCGATCCGTGGCGAGACGGCGACGCGCCGAAGCCGCCGACTTCGTGTCGACTCGACACCACCTCCGGCCAGCGCGGCGAGCAGCGGCTCGCAGTCGCGCACGGTGCGCGCCATCGGCCCGGCGTGGTCGAGCGACCGCGCGAGCGGGACGATGCCGCGCAGCGGCACGAGCCCGCGTGTCGGCTTGATCGTCGACGTCCCGCAGAAGGCCGACGGGATCCGCAGCGATCCGGCCGTGTCCGTGCCGGTCGCAGCCGGCACCGTGCGGGCCGCGAGCGCCGCCGCCGAGCCGCCGCTCGACCCGCCCGGCGAGCGGTCGAGCGCCCACGGGTTCCCGACCTGGTCGGTCGTCCCGCCCGCGGCGAGCTCGTGCGTGTGGACGTGCCCGAGCAGCACCATGCCCTCCGCGCGCAGGCGCACCCAGGCGTCGCAGCTCCGGCGCGGCACGACGTCGAGCACGCGGCTCGACGCGGTCAGCGGCTTGCCGGCGACCGCGTAGAGGTCCTTGAGCGCAACGGGCACGCCGCAGAGGAGCGGAGCTTCCCCGCGCGCACGGCGCCGGTCGGCCCGCGCCGCGTCCGCGAGCGCGCTCTCCTCGTAGACACGGATCCAGGCGCCGACCGCCCCGTCGCGCTCGCGGATCCGCGCAAGACAGGCCTCCGTCAACTCGCGCGCGGAGAGCTCGCGTCGCGCGAGCAGCACGGCAGCCTCGACCACGCCGAGGTCGGCGGCGTCGTTCATCGGGCTGGTATACACGGCCCGTGGCGCCACGGATCAGCTACGCCGTGGGACGCCTCGACCGCGTGCTGCGGCGCAGGCTCGGCGACGCGCTCGAGCCGCACGGCCTCTCGCTCCCCGAGTACACGACGCTGTCGGTGCTGAGCGCTCGGTCCGGGCTCTCGAACGCGCAGCTGGCGCGGCGGTCGCTGATCACGCCGCAGGCGATGAACGAGGTGCTCGCGCGGCTCGAGGAGCGGAAGCTCGTTAGGCGGCGACGCGACCCCACCCACGCGCGGATCCGCCCCGCCGAGCTGACCCCGGCCGGCAAGCGCACGCTCGTGCGTGCGGACGCGGCCGTCGACATCGTCGAGCGGGCGATGCTCGCCGGGGTCTCGGCCGCGGAGCGCCGACGCCTCGCGCAGCTGCTCACCAGCGCACTGCGCGGGCTCGAGTAATATCAGGCGACCTGATATTCGAAGAGGAGGCTGCCGTGAGGACCTGGGAGACGGTCCGCGTCTCGCTCGAGGAGGGCGTCGCGTGGGTCGAGCTGAACCGGCCCGAGAAGCGCAACGCGATGAATCCGACGCTGAACGCGGAGATGGTCGAGGTCCTGCTCGAGCTCGACGCGAACGACGACTGCGGGGTGCTCGTCCTCACGGGCGCCGGCGACTCGTTCTCGGCGGGCATGGACCTGAAGGAGTACTTCCGTGACGTCGACGCCCAGCCGGAGCACGTCCAGCGGCGGGTGCGACGCGATGCCAACTACTGGCAGTGGCGGCTGCTGCGTACCTACGCGAAGCCGACGATCGCGATGGTGAACGGCTGGTGTTTCGGCGGCGGCTTCACGCCGCTCTGCGCGTGCGACCTCGCCGTTGCCGCGGACGAGGCGACGTTCGGCCTCTCCGAGATCAACTGGGGGATCCCGCCGGGGAGCCTCGTCAGCCGGGGACTCGCGGAGACGGTCGGGATCCGCGACGCTCTCCTCTACGTGATGACCGGCCGAACCTTCGACGGCCGGCGCGCGGCGGAGATGCGGCTCGTCAACTGGAGCGTCCCGCGGGCCCAGTTGCGCGCCGACGTCGACGCGCTCGCGCGCGAGCTGCTCGCGAAGAACCCGATCGTCTTGCGCGCCGCGAAGCTCGGCTTCAAGCATGCGCAGACGATGAGCTGGGACACGGCCGAGGACTACCTGTACGCGAAGCTCGAGCAGTCGCAGTTCCTCGACCGGGAGCGCGGGCGGGAGCAGGGCCTCGCACAGTTCCTGGACGAGAAGTCCATCCGGCCCGGGCTCGAGACCTACCGCCGCGCGTGACCCTCGGCCGGCTCCTCGCGGACACCGCGGCCCGGTTCCCGGAGCGCGTGGCGCTCGCGTTCGAGGGCACGCGTCTCTCGTACGCGGAGCTCGACGGGCTCGCGGAGGCGGCGAGGCCCGATGCGCGCGTGCTGCCGCTGCCGCTTCCGAACGTGCCGGAGTCGGTGGCGCGCTTCCACGGGGCGCTTCGCCACGGCGCCGTCGCCGTGCCGCTCAACCCGCTGCTCTCGGACAGCGAGGTGCAGCAGCGGCGTCAGCACTTCGAGCCGAGGCCGGAGACGGCGGTCGTCCTCTTCACCTCGGGCACGACGGGCGAACCGAAGCGCGTCGAGCTCTCGCACGCACTGCTGCGCGCGAACGCGGAGTACCTGGCGCACGATGCGCTCGCCCTGACGGAGCAGGACGTGCTCTTCGGCTCGGCGCCGCTCTCACACGTCTTCGGGATGACCGCGTGCATGAACGCGTCGATCGCGGCGGGAGCTTCGCTCGCTCTCGTGCGCCGCTTCGACGCGCGGGATGCCCTTGCGACGATCGAGCGCGAAGGCGTAACGGTGTTCATGGGCGTGCCGGCGATGCTCGCCGGCCTGCTCGCCGCCTCGGACGAGACCGGGCGCGCGCCGCACATGCGGCTCGCGCACTGCGGCGGGGCGCCGCTTCCCCTCGACACGGCACGCGCGTTCGAGGAGCGCTTCGGTTGCGCGGTGCTCGAGGGGTACGGGATGACGGAGGTCGGCGGCGTGGCCGCGACGAATCACGCCGGACGCCGACGCAAGCCCGGGTCCGTCGGCGAGGCGGCCGCCGGGCAGGAGCTGCGCATCGCCGCGGACGGCGAGGTGCTCGTTCGGGTGGAGGGCCGCTCGATCGCGACGGGCGACATCGGCCGACTCGACGAGGACGGCCACCTCTTCCTGCTCGACCGGAAGAAGGACGTGATCCTCCGCGGCGGCTACACGGTCTACCCGCGAGAGGTGGAGGAGGCGCTGGTCGCGCACCCGGCCGTGCGCGAAGCCGTCGTCGTCGGCGTTCCACACCCGACCCTCGGCGAGGAGGTGGCTGCGCTCGTCGTCGCCGCGGGCTGCACTCCCGACGAGCTGACGGCGTTCGTCCGCGAGCGCGTCGCCGCCTATAAGTACCCGCGCGTCGTCTCGATCGTCGACGACCTGCCGCGTGGCCCGAGCGGGAAGATCCTCCGTCGCGCGATCGACCGGCAGGCGCTCGCCGCGCGGGCGAACCGGGACTAGGAGCCCGAGCCGGCCTGCACGAAGCCGCTCTCGTACGCGAAGACGACGGCGTGCACGCGGTCGCGGAGAGCGAGCTTCGCGAGGATGCTCGCCACGTGCGACTTGATCGTCGACGGCTCGACGACGAGCTCGGACGCGATCTCGGTGTTCGACAGTCCGCGGGCGAGGAGCCGCAACACGTCGTGCTCGCGAGCGGTCAGGTCCCCGAGTGCCGGCGCGACGGCCGGCGGCCGGGCCGCCTGCTGGATCAGGCGCCGGGTGCTCGCCGGAGCGAGCAGCGCGTCGCCTTCCCGCACCGTCCGCACGGCGGCGACCAGCTGGTGGGGCGGCGCCGTCTTGAGCAGGAAGCCCGAGGCGCCGGCGCGGAACGCCTCGACGACGTACTCGTCGAGGTCGAACGTCGTCAGGATCAGGACGCGCGTGTCGGGCTGCTCCGCGACGACCCGTCGCGTCGCCTCGATACCGTCGAGCCCCGGCATCCGGATGTCGAGCAGGGCGACGTCGGGCCGGGCGGCGGCTGCAAGCTCCACCGCCTCGCTCCCGTCGGCTGCCTCCGCGACCACCTCCAGGTCGGGCTCGGCGTCGAGGATGAGGCGGAACCCGCCGCGAACGAGCGCCTGGTCGTCTGCGAGCAGGATCCGCGTCACGTCGCGACTAGCGGAAGTCGCGCTCGCACGGCAAAGCCGCCGCCGGGCTGGGGAGCCGCGTCGAGCTCGCCGCCGAACATCGCCACGCGCTCCCGCATTCCGACGAGGCCGTGCCCCGTGCCGCCGCCGTTCGGGTGGCCGACGCCGTCGTCGCGCACCTCGAGCGCGACCGCGCCGGGCTCGTACCGGATGACGACGTCCGCACTGGCGGCGCCCGCATGCTTGAGCGTGTTCGTCAGGGCCTCCTGGACGATGCGGTAGGCGGAGAGGTCGGCCGCCTGCGGCAACGGACGAGGGCTTCCCTCGATGCGCAGGGTCACCGGCAGCCCGGCGTCGGACATCCCGTCGACGAGCTGCGCGACGTCGCCGAGCCCCGGCTGTGGCTTCAGTGCGGCCGTCCCCGGCTCGTCTCGCAGCACCCCGAGCAGCGTGCGCATCTCGTCGACGGTCTGACGGCCGGTATCCGCGATCGCGTCGAGCGCATTCCGCACGTGCGGCTGCTCGCCGTCGAGCACGCGGGCCGCCGCACCGGCCTGGACAACCATCATCGAGACGTTGTGCGCCACGACGTCGTGCAACTCGCGCGCGATGCGGCCACGCTCGACGACGACCGCGGCCTGCGCCTGGAGCTCGCGTTGCTCCGCGAGCTCCAGGTTCGCGAGCTCGAGCGCCGTCGACTTGCGGCGGAAGGAGCGGACCGCCCGCCCCACCACCCAGGCGGCGATCAACCACACATAGTTCGGGATCGCATTGCCCGCGCTCTGCCCTTGCTCGACGGCGAGGACGAACAGCGGGACGGCGGCGAGCGCGAGCGCGGGGGGCACCCACAGCGGCCCCTCGAAGCGGCTGCCGACCGAGTAGGAGGCGAGCGTCAACGCGACGAACGGCTGGAAGGCGGCCTCGTGCGGAGCTGCGACGTACACGCAGGCTCCGTTCGCGACGAGGACGGTCGCGGCCGCGAGCAGCGGCAGGCGCGAGCGCCACGCGACGGGCAGCGTCGTGGCGAGCGCGAGGACGACCGCCAGCGACCGCGTCCGCCCCCAGGAGACGTCGTCGCCGGCGAGGATCGCGCCGATCGACGTCCCGGCGAGGAGCAGCGCGAGCGCCCAGTCGCCGGCCGCCTGCAGACGGCGGTTCCGAACCAGAGCCTCGACCCGTTCCCTCACGCTTGCGACCGTATCGCGGTCTTCGGGCGAGCGCATCCGCCGCGCGGCGGAATCGAGCTTCCCCC